>JAAEMV010000854.1 GCA_024225195.1 Planctomycetaceae bacterium
CTGACTTTCTTCAATCTCGTGGTGGGAAGAAGCGAGGTGAAATGCAAGTGATACACCTCGACGGATTCAAGGGGATTCGAACCAACATTAAATCGCATACAGATCCTTTCGAAATCTACGACTTAAAGGCTGATGTCGGTGAGCGAAAAAATCTAGCGAAATCGGCAGGCAAATTTAAGGAACTTGAACAGCGTATGCGAGATCAAGTCTTGCGGCTTCGAATTCCCAATGCGACAGCTCGTCGCCCCTACGATTCGGAGTTCATTCCCGGTTATCAAAACGAACATGAGTTAAAAGCTGCATTCGATAAATGCTTAGAGGGGAAATTTAAGTACGTGCCCGATCTGACTGCAAGTAGAAAAGAGGCAACGTCGCCAGCAGATGTTAAAAAGATTGTTCTGTCCGAAACGCAGACAGATTTCTCCGGTAAATTTCGGTGCCTCAATGGCGGGGCTGTTATGTTGGCTCGCACCGTCGAAGTCATCGAGTCGGGCCGGTATTTAGTTTCCCTGCGTTCGAAATCAAGGACGTTCGTGCGATTACATGAGGCTGGAATTATCGATGCAGATTTTGACGACAAGCGTCGTAAAATATCGACTGAGATCGAGCTTAATCTTGGCGAAGGATTTCATCCGTTGGTGATCGCAGGCCTAACGGATGAGAAAGACGAATTGTCATTCACCGTCAATTTCCAAAGATTGGGAGCAACGCCAAAATAGGGACAACGCGAAAACAGAATTCAACGTTTCGAAACGTTGGCAGAACTGCAGTCGGACTCATTGACGTCATTGGTTTAAGATTGCTTTTTTACTTTCCCACGTCTGTTTTCTGTCGAACAGGTCTTTGTACTTTCGATAAGAGGGGCGAATCGCTTTCTCATTGATTTCATAAAGGTGTTGGTCGTAAAGGTTCCTCATTTTATTGAGTGCCTCTAAATTTGAATCATCATTAGCCGCATTCGTCAGTTCGTTTGAATCTTGATTCATGTCAAACAACTCCTCGGTGGCTAACATGTCGCTCTCTTGAGAGTACCAGTAAAGATATTTCCACGAGTTGGTCACGACGCCAAATGAATGTGCGGTTCTTGGCCCCCAGAAATTCATCAGTGCCAGGCTCTCACGGACTGGTTTTGTCGGCGTCTCCAGCAGTGGAGCCAGGCTAACTCCATCAATGTTTTCCGGGTCGGGAAGCCCTGCGAGGTCGAGCATTGTCGGCGATAGGTCAATGCTGCCAGTTAAAGAGTCACATCGAATCTGTTTTCCAGAACTTGGATGCCTTGGGTCAAAAATAATCAGCGGCACTCGGGTTGATTCATCGTAAGGTATTACTTTTGAGCCATAACCATGTGAACCGCAGAGAAAACCGTTGTCGGAGGTGAAAATGATGACGGTATTGTTTTCAACTCCTTGGCTTTTCAGCGCTGCCCGGATCTCCCCAACCGCTACATCAACCCCAAATATCTGTTGGTTATATTTACGCATTACGTTTACATAATCGTCGGAGTAACCCCACTCCTCGAAACGTGGATATTGACGACCAGTCTTGCTCTGTTCAGCTAGATGTAAGCCATTTTCCCGACCGTAATTCTTTGGTTTTTGAAAAATTGTATCTTGGTAAACCGAGTCAAATTTTGGATCTGGCTGAACCGGTCGATGAGATGCTTTAAAACTAATCGAGAGGCAGAAGGGAACCTTTGCGTTAACGGATTGTTCGATAAAGTCTTTTGAAAATGCCGCATAGGCTAAGGTTGAATGCGGATGGGTTTGGGCGTATTTCTTCATGGCGGGATTTCTCGCCGTGACGTAGTTCGTTTGGCCAGGGCCGCCCCCCCAAAGGTCAAAGTCTTGGCTCGGCAGTTGTTTTTCACCTTCGATTTGGATTCCAAATTTTCCGGCAAATGCGGTTCGGTACCCTGCTTGTTTGAACCGCATGGGATAACTGGTTTGCCATAGCTCTCGCGTTAAATTTCCTTTGTTAAAATTACAACCCGTGCGGAACTCGTAGAGCCCGGTGAAGATGTTTGCACGACTGGCCATGCAGATTGCGGTAGTAACGTAATGCCGATCAAAAATCACGCCATCGGTCGCAAGCTGATCCAGGTTCGGAGTCCTAACTTTGTCATTGCCATAACAGCCCATCGTGATAGTCGATTGGTCATCTGTGAGCAAAAAGATGATGTTGGGTTTTTTATTCAGCGTTGCTTCTTGGGAGCAAATGACTCCACCAAAGTTCAGTTGTAACGATAATGCGAGAATTAAGACTGTAGCTGGCTTCAACATATTTTCTCGAAATAAAAAGGAGTCCGATTTGGCAAATCAACTGCAAAGTTTTCATGGCTTCCAACACTGCAAGATCATAACCTAAGTGTTGTTAGAAGTGAAGCAATTGTTAGTTCTCGGTTGATCCGTCGAACTTTTTGGCTTGGCTTCTATCTGTCAAAAGTGAGCCGCGTGGCAGCAGTTGTCTGACCAGCGGATGCCAATTGACAAACCAATAAAGAAACGGTGGGCAGCGCTGATGGGAACTAAATTAATTGAACGCGGTATCACCCGTTATGATATCGAATCGCAGGGCACGTTTGGTTATATGATGCGAATTTCTCGCGATGGGGAGCACACGAACGAGTTTTTTTCTGACAAAAAATACAGCGGTAAAAGAAAGGCGTTGGCCGCATCGCGTGCCCGATACCGTGAACTGGTATCACAACTGCCTCCTCCAAAGACAACAAAGGGGGTTCGGACTCATCGCAACCAAAGCGGGGTTGTAGGCGTGCATCTTTCGGTGTGCGAATCTACCTACGGAAAAACTTATTCAAGCTACTGTGCATCTTGGAAAACGAGTACGGGTGCTCGCAGTAAGATCAGTTTTTCGTTTAAGAAATATACCAAAAAAGCTGCCTGGGAATTGGCATGTATCGCGAGAGAATTGGAAACGGCGGATCGAGCAAAAGTCGAGCGCACTTTGCGATCAAGATTGCAGCAAAAGTCAGCTAAGGCTCAAGATGGTTCGACAGTAAGAACACGCGCAAAGACGAAAAGCAAAGCCAAAAAAAAATCGACTAAATTGTCATCGAAAAATCGATCTCAAAAGTCTTAATGGGTTGAGATTGAATGCCAATTGTCGTTTGCTTCGAGCCATCGCACCAAGGTTCTAAGGTCACCAATTGATCAATCAATATCGCGTACCTTGTTCACCTTTCTCCGAAGACCGTTAATTTGGTAGCAGGCTTTCTCCAATTGGTGACAAAGCTATCTAAATCGCTGCGGTTTTAAGCCGCTCTGTTATCCCCACGCTTGGGAAACCCTGCTAGAATTTATGAACTTGTAAGTTAGTAATCGCGAGTAGATTTTCTTTTTGTTGGCAATCACTCGTATCGTTCAAAATTCAGCGAGAGTTAATGTGGCTAGAATTATCATCATTTTGATTAGCTTGTTTTCGGGTCTATCGATTTGCGGTGCGGAGGTAATTCAAGATGATACGCCTGTCGCTGCTTCGGCTGAAATTGAAGTAGAGAAAACTACAGAGACAGCTGGTGAAACTGAAGCGAGCGATGCCAACAGCGGCAATGCGATCGAATTGGAAAATCATGATTCCGAGCCGTTTTTCAAGAATGATGCTGTGATTTTTGGCATTCTGATGGTCATACTTGGATTCATTTTTTGGACTTCGAGCCTTGAGTTTCCAGCAGTGAAGCTGTTTTATAAAGTCATTCCAATGCTGCTGGTTTGTTATTTTCTTCCGTCACTTTTGACCTTTTTTAATTTGGTCGATCATCATGACTCTCAACTCTATTACGTAGCCACGCGATTTTTGTTACCCGCCACACTTGTTCTGCTTACACTCAGCATTGACCTAAAAGAGATTTATGCTCTTGGCCCCAAAGCATTGATTATGTTTTTAACCGGTTCAGTCGGTGTCGTCGTGGGGGGCCCGTTGGCTGTATTGGCGGTAGCTTGGATCTATCCCGAAATCATCGGCGTCGATGGGCCCGCTGCAGTTTGGAGGGGCTTAAGTACGGTCGCTGGAAGTTGGATTGGAGGCGGTGCAAATCAGGCGGCGATGCAAGTCGTGTTCATGACCCCGGAGCCAGATGCCGGAGTAGAGGTCTCGGGGCAATTGGAGGATTTGTACAGCGTGATGGTTGCGGTAGACGTAATTGTTGCCGAGGTTTGGATGTTCTTTTTGTTGATGGGGGTCGGGTTTTCTAAAGATATTGATCGAATTTTCAAAGCCGATTCGTCGAGTATTGAGCGATTGAAGACGAAGATGGAGAGTTTTAGCGAGCGGGTGACAAGAGTGCCAACGACGACCGATCTAATGGTCATTGGAGCGATTGGATTCGGTGCGACAGCATTCGCCCACTTTACGGGTGCCTATATTGCGGAGAGTGTTCAGGCCACAATTACAAGTGCTCAAGTGATGGTATCTGGGCCGGATGGAAAGCTAATCATGGGGGAGAATCCCTACGGCTTTCTAAAGGATCTGGGTCTCGCGAGTTCGTTTTTTTGGCTGATCGTTCTTTCAACTGCAATTGGCATTGCGCTTTCGTTCACTCCATTTCGAAATTATGAAGGTGCTGGTGCGTCCAAAATAGGAACCGTCTTTATTTTTATTCTCGTGGCCGTTATCGGAATGGGAATGGACATTCGGGCGTTAGCCGATCACCCTGGTTTCTTTTTGATTGGTGGTATCTGGATGGCATTTCACGTCGGCTTAATGTTTTTCGTTGGGTGGATGATTCGCGCCCCGTACTTCTTTTTAGCCGTTGGTAGTAAGGCAAACATTGGTGGAGCCGCGAGTGCTCCAGTAGTCGCGGCAGCGTTTCACCCCGCTCTCGCACCCGTTGGTGTTTTGCTGGCTGTCCTAGGGTATGCGTTAGGCACTTATGGTGCGATGCTGTGTGCGTGGATGATGCAAAGTGTCACACCCATCGCTAACTAGCACAAACGGCTTCGAGTGCCAACGAGAACATACTACCGCCGGGGACCATCAATTTTTAAACGCTCGATTGGACGTTAAAGTCCAGGGTTGGTGTGGTTTAGGTAAAGCAGGAAGCTGTACACTACGACAATACCTGTGATGGTAGACCCAGCGTTCAGTAAAAATCTAGCCGTTCTTACTTTCTTGATTGCCACAATTTGTGCGATCACGCAGACGACCGAAACGATCAGGAGTTTAAAAGCGATGGCTCCATTGAAACCATACTGATCAATAAAAAACTGCGCGAAGGGGTTGGTTTCGCGCGCTCCTTCGACACTAAAAAGTAGTCGATGCGTCATGAAAATATCGAGACAATTAATCAGGATAAAGACAGTCGTCTGGTTTTGAAGCGGAAGTTGGCCGGTAAACAAATTTCTCCAACCGTGGTTGGGATGCCCTTCCGCATGTTTGTTAGTGTTTTCTTGCTCGTTTGACGTTTGGTCAGTTGGAGCTTCCGAGTGATTTGGTTCTACGAAAGAATTAGCAGCGTTTCCATTTGACAGTGCGTCGTAGGCATCTTGAACTTGCTGGAATGCCCAACTGTCCCCACCCTGATCGGGATGGTGTTTTTGTGCTTTCTCTCGATACGCTCTGCGAATTTCCTGCGGTGTTGCTTCGTTGCTGACACCTAATATTTTTCGTGCATCCATGTCGTAATTGTACTAGGGAAACTAACGGCGAAAATACGGCATGCCCCAATGGTGCTGTAAAATTTCTAAAAACATTGGAAAAGAGGGGTGGTTTCGCTGATTAAGTTATCCAGTTTCTCGAAATACACCGCCTCCGACCGCAGAATATAGTTCTTCTCGAATCCAATGGTTGAATGGGGGCAGGGGCTAAATCTGAGAATGGTTTATTATATTTCCAGTTATTGCTCAATTGTCTTGTTTGACCAAAGCGAACACCACCGATACATTTCTCAGTGGTATTCGTCGGAAGCGGTGTATAAATGAATAAACAAAAACGCGGTTTTTCCCTTATTGAATTGTTAGTGGTGATTGCAATTATTGCGATTTTGATCGCGATGTTTTTACCCGCTGTGCAAAACGTACGAGAAGCGGCCAGACGCACTCAGTGCAGTTCTAATTTGATTCAACTCGGCTTGGCTAATCAGAATTTCAATACCTCAAACAGTCATTTCCCCAATGGCTGGAACAGCGAGTTTGGTTGGGGGACGATCAGCTATCTTTTGCCGTTTATAGAACAAGGAAATCTCTATTCAAAGATTGACTTTTCGACTTTTACGGACGCTGACGAAAATCAGGCAATCATCAAAGAACGCATCCCGCTTTTGTATTGTCCCAGTTCCGGCAACAACTCAAATACATTTCAACTGGAGGGTCTCGACGGGTTCGTAGACGTCGGGCGAACACATTACGTTGGTTGCATTGGTTCGTCCGTTAGACAAGAAGACATGGGTGACGGTCAACTTTGCCCATCAGCAGATTTACTTGATTCCATCGGCTTCATCGACGGAATGTTCTACGAAAACAGTACAACTCCGTTGCGTGATGTTCGAGATGGGCTTTCCAACACTATTTTAATGGGTGAGCGAAGTGCTAACGTCTTTGATTCACAGTGGCCTGGAATCATTGACGGGTCCGAACATACTGGTTGGCGGGTAGTGGGATGGACTGGAGAGCCGCCAAATAATCCGCCTCGGCGTGATCCTATCGTGATTGTAAACGATGACGGCAGTGAAGAAATTCTTGAAATCCATTTTCATGGTTTCGCTCAGTTTAACAGCATGCATGGCGGTGGGCTAACAACCTTTGCTTTCGTTGATGGCTCCGTACGATTCATTAGCGATGACATCGATCCTCGTGTATTTAAAGCGATGGGTACGATTAAAAATGGAGATAAAGCTGTCGAATAGTTTTATCAATCTATCAGCTCACTCGTTTCCAAAAAAAACGCGTTTCCACTCTCTTGTGAAAACGCGTTTCTTGTAAACGGTATGGCACCAGAGGAATTCTACATATTGATCTCAAACCCTTTTCGATAGGGTCGTGCCAGGAAAGAGTTCGCGAGATCGTCGCCAACGATCTGTTCGTTTTTGTCGTCCCATTTTAAGCTGCGTCCCAAGCGGGCAGAGATGCCTGCCAGATGACAAACGTTGAGCATTTGCATATGGGAATGGACGTCAGAAATGGGCTCTTTTTGTTCACGATGGCAATAAAGGAAATTTGCCCAATGAGCCCGGCGCTCATTTTGTTCCATTGGCAGCCCTTTGTAGGCTTTTTGAATGGCGTCCTCTGGCAGCGGGTTTTCCGCAAGCGCTTTGACCGGAGCACCGTCTAACTTACCTCGGCTGACAAAAATACGTCCCTTGTCGCCTTCGATTAAAACTCCATTCCGTCCGTCACTTTTGATAATCATTTCTACATCGCCGGGGTATTTGACGGTGAACGAAAAATTAGTTGCGGTATTGTAACGGTCTCGCTGGAGGGGAAACCCGTCCTTAAATTCTACAGGGTGTTGCGATTTGCCGGAAATCGATAGTGGCCCCTCTGTTTGGCCATTGGATTTAAGTGCCCAGTTGGCAATGTCAACATGATGTGCGCCCCAATCTGTGAGCTTTCCGCCAGAATACTCGTACCACCAGCGAAATTCGTAATGGCAATTGGTGTTGCCTCGTCGCTTTTTCCCTGACGGATCTGGGCGATTCAAGTAACCGACTTTTGGAGCAGGACCGAGCCAACGATCCCAATCAAGGGCCTCGGGAATTTGAGCGGACGGAATGGCATCACACTTGGGAGCGCCGCCGATGCAACATTCTATTCGTTTAATTTTTCCGAGGCGACCATCGGCTACGAGTGCAATCGCTTTAGTAAATAGATTGAATGAACTGCGTTGTTGGGTTCCGACTTGAACGATCCGGCCAGTTTCTTTTTGAACCTTGCGAATCAACTTGCCCTCGTCAATGGTCAGGGTGAGCGGTTTTTCGCAGTAAACATCCTTGCCGGCATACATTGCTTCGATCAGAGGTTTTGTGTGCCAGTGGTCTGGAGTCGCGATGTGCACGACTTTAATGTCGTCTCGATCTAAAATCTTTTGGTAGTCGCGGTAGGTATCTGCCTTGCCTTTACTAAGCGATGCATTGCTTGAGTCGCACCGTGTTTGATCCACGTCGGCAATCGCTACGACGTCAACCCAGTCCTTGGCTGCTCGCATATTTCCGTTACCCATTCCACCAGCGCCGATAAGCCCAATAGGAATGCGGTCATTTTTTGCCCGGGTGATTGCCGCGAGTGAGTTCGTCGGCGTGTAAACGCAAGGGAGCGTTAAACTGGCACCGGTCGCGGCAGTTTTTTTAAGGAAATCTCGACGATGATTGATTTGTTTTTGCATGAATGCTGATCTTTGGAAATAACTAAGGTTCAGGACTTCACCGATACTCTACGAAAGAAGGTCCACCAAAAAAGGAAATAGTTGCTTCGACGTTTCGCGCTGTTTGTTGCATCTGTAACAGACGGTCCGAATTGACTCGTCGGGTCTAGATTAACAAGATTTCCGAGACTGTCCTAATTGTAGAGGGAAGGATTATCAGCGTTTTACTGGCTCTTGATTCAGTTTGACCGGGAATTCCCCAAAAATCATTACGATTTGCCGCAAATTTGATAGCGGTTTTGAGCTTTGCGAAATCTTAGTTGAAGAATAAGTGGATCAAGTGTATTATTCCAAACGTCAACTCGGTCTTTTTTAATAACTCGCATGCACCGATTTTTAAAAATCTTACTCGCAATCATGGTTATCAGCTGCCCGCTTCGGTGTCAGCTGGGATGGAGTGATTGCTGCGGTGAAGCGATTGCATCGTCGCCAAGTGAGTGCTGCTGCGACGATTCCGGATTTGAAACCCCAGTCTTTCCTGAGGAAGACACAGAAGACAAATGCGCCTGTCTGTGTAGCGGGGCAACAATGCCAGATGCGGCCGATTTGTTTGATCAAAAATCCGTTCTGTTTGAATTTGAACTGGTTTCTTTCTTGTTAACCGACGTAATGTCGGTGCACTCGGAAAATGAATCTCGTTCACGCTGGTGTTCGTTTGAAATGCCGGCGTGCGCGCGAAATCTCGGTCGGCAGATGCGCTGCCTTCACGGCTCTTTTATCATTTAGCAGCGGCAATTGCATTTTCAAATGCATTGACGTTTTCTCCGGCATTGAATGATGCCGCTAAATTGATTTTCTTTAGAGTGAGTGGCCTACATGTTTTTTCGCCCATTGCCATGGGAGTACGGGGTTCGAAATCTATTTCGAAGGCCGCTGCGAACTTTTTTGACATTCGTTGGACTGACCACGGTTGTGCTGCTTGTTCTAGTGGTTGTTGGATTTATTCGCGGGCTTGAAAAATCGTTATCCGTCAGTGGGGATAGCCGAACGGCACTGGTTTTCTCTTTGGGAATGGGTGAAAACCTCGAATACTCATCGATACCAATGCGAACAAATGATTTGGTCCCGTCAAGCATTCAAGGAATTCAAGAGCGGTATGGAACTAAATACGTTTCGCCTGAACTTTACCTGGGAACCCAGGTAGGCATCAAAGAAATCGGACGAGAAGGTTATCGCGAAACGTTGGGTTTGGTTCGCGGTGTCACGCCCAAGGCGTGTTTGGTGCGTCAACAGTTTCAACTGGATGAGGGGAGATGGCCCGAGGCTGGAGAGATTATTATCGGCAGGCTTGCCGCCACTAAACTTGGGGCAAGCGCAGACGATATTTCTGTCGGCGACACCATCCAACTGGAAAGTCGGGATTGGAAGATCGTTGGCATATTTTCATGTGGTGGTGCAGCGTTTGAATCAGAAGTCTGGTGTCGATTAGACGAGTTACAACAAGCAATGAAGCGGCAGGATTTAAGTATTGTTGCGATGACTCTGGAACAGGATGCAGATTTTTCTGAATTAGATCTGTTCTGCAAGCAGCGGTTAGATCTAGAACTTCAAACGATGCCAGAGTCGGAATATTACGCTGGACTACAACGAGACTATGAGCCTATTCGTTGGCTTGCGTGGCTTGTGGTTTTGCTTGTTGCGGGAGCGGGTGTCTTTGCTGGATTAAATACTATGTACGGCTCTGTAGTCGGAAGAATTTCTGAACTTTCGATGTTGCGAACTATTGGCTTTGTTCGGCGGGCGATCGTCGTAAGCCTAATTCAGGAGGCCGTGTTACTTTCATTGGCCGCCAGTCTGAGTGCCAGTTTCATAGCGTTACTTTTGGTTAATGGATCCGCTGTTCGGTTTACGATGGGTGCTTTTCAATTGCAGATTGATAGTACCTCGATTTTGATTGGCTGTGGCGTGGGATTACTTCTTGGATTTTTAGGGGCGATCCCACCTGCAATTCGTGCGTTAAAAATGCCTATCGTGGATGGGCTTAGAGCGGTTTAAGGAGAGAGTGAAATGAAAATTTATTTTGAACTGATCCTGGTTTCAATTGTCACTGTTATGTTTGCGGGGTGTTCTAATTCAACGGATACCGGGCCTGCGTTGAGCAAGGCCAAAGTCGATCCTGCTCCGTATTTGTTATCAGCTGAGCCCGAAGGAGGTCTTGATGTCATTGCGGCAAGGGAGTCAGCAAAAGACGATGATACAGTTGTCGTTATTGGGCGAGTTGGCGGTGGCTTAAATCCTTGGGTTGAATCCCGCGCGGCGTTTCAAATTGTCGACCCCTCGATTTTAGCGTGCAGTGATGAGACACCTGAAGGTGAAACTTGTGCTTGTAAAACACCTTGGGATTACTGTTGTGAGACCGATAAGTTACCCAACGCAATGGCTTTGGTTCGGTTTGAAGATAACCAGGGCAAGGTGGTGCTGGAAGATGCTAGAAATTTATTCGGAATTAAGGAATTGCAGACCGTCGTCGTAAAAGGGATTGCGAAACGTGATGAGGTTGGCAATCTAACCGTTATCGCCGATGGAATCTATTTGCGTAATTAGAGTTTGCACGCAGGGTACCGAATGTTTTGATTAAGTTTAATTGGATCTTAAGCCATGACAGAAGTTGATTTGTCACAGTTAGCAGTCGATCGGGCGGCACCTTCGGAGTCGGCCAGTCGCAGGCGGAATTGGATCGGACGTTATGCGTTTCCCGTTCTGTTAATTGGTGGTTTTGCCGCGTTGGTTCTTTGGTGTTCGCAAGAATATCTGTTTCCGCCTCAAAAGGTGGAGGTAGTTCCAGTTTTTGCGACTCAGGCAGAGATTCGCACGGAAGGAGCCGAGCTCTTTAAAGCCGCTGGCTGGATTGAGCCTCGCCCTACCGCGATTCGAGTCGCTGCCCTTGCGACGGGTGTGATCGAAGAGCTCCTCGTGGTTGAAGATCAATTGGTCAAGAAAGGCGAACCGGTTGCAGAGCTTATTAAAGCCGATGCGATTCTAAATCATAATAGGTCGGTTGCTAATCGAGAATTGGCGGAAGCAGAGCTGGAACGCAACAAAGCTGCTTGCGCGGCGGCGAAAACGCGGTTCGAACAGCCAGTTCATTTGGAGGCGAAGTTAGCGTCCGCGGACGCTGATCTGGCTAAAATTAATACCTCGTTGATGAACCTTCCGTTTGAAACGAAGCGAGCTGAAGCGGAATTGAAATTTGCTCGAGGTGATTTCGAGCGAATGTACAAAGCTGCCGCTTCTGTTTCTGAAAGGGAGATTGATCGTTCGAAAGCTGATTTTGCTACTGCCGAAGCCCATTTGTCGGAATTGCTTGACCGGAAGCAATCTCTGGAAAAGGAGGTGTTTGCTGTTCGTCAAAAACGGGATGCAATTAATGTCCAGCTTCAGTTGCTGGCTGATGAAACCAAAGAGAAAGACGAAACCTTGGCTATGGTGGATGCAGCCGAAGCAAAATTGAAGCAGATGTCTGTGGCTGAGTCCGAGGCGGAGTTGCGACTCCAAAGAATGACAATCCGAGCGCCAGTGGATGGGCGTGTCTATCGATTGGTCGGTCTTCCCGGTGCCCGAGTTGGTTCCGGGGTAATGACGGCAATGACAGGCCATGACGGTAGTAGCGTGATTACGATGTATCGTCCAGAGAGCCTACAAATTCGCGTCGATGTTCGTTTCGAAGACATTCCAAAGGTAAGTCTTGGTCAGCTGGTAGCAATCTCCAATCCGGCGATGCGGGACGCAATTCGTGGACGAGTTTTGTTTATCAGTTCCGAAGCCGACATTCAAAAAAATACGCTTCAGGTGAAGGTAGCAATCGATGATCCACCTGGGTTCTTTAAACCTGAGATGTTAGTGGACGTGACATTTTTATCGCCTAAACAAGGTGAAAATCAGGATGCGTCGAAACAGGAGCTGACCTTATTAATTTTGGAGAACTTAGTTTTCAATGAGGGCGGTACATCTTTTGTTTGGGTTGCAAATCAAACAACGGGCGTTGCTGAAAAAACAGAAGTTGAGTTGGGAAAGCGCGGCAACGATGGAATGGTCGAAATTTTGAGCGGCCTCGACATTGGCAGTCGGTTAATCAGTCGTGGCGGGGATGATTTGCTTGACGGTCAGCGAGTCAGAGTTACTGGTGAGTCTGCATCAGATTAAGTTTTGCGAGGCTTGAGCTGGATTTGGTTTAGTTTGTTTGATTAAACATTTTTTTTACACTTAGGTTGAAACGATGGCACTCGTTGAAATTAAAAACGTATCCAAGCACTATCACAAGGGTGGAGAAACCATCAAGCCACTTGATGGGGTATCTTTAGATATCGAAAAGGGCGAATTTGTTTCTCTAATGGGGTCAAGTGGAACGGGTAAGTCTACGCTTCTAAATGTGATTGCAAGCATTGATCGGCCTGACGAGGGATCCGTCAAAATTGACGGCGTTGAAATTGCCCATTTGTCGCGGACGCGATTAGCTAATTGGCGTGCTGCAAACATTGGTTATATTTTCCAAACGCACAACCTGATACCGGTGCTTACAGCGTATGAGAATATTGAGATGCCACTCTTATTACTTCCAATGAGTCGCGCTGAACGCAGGAAACGCATTGAGATCGCTCTTGCAGCGGTTGATTTGTTAGATCGCGCCGATCATTATCCTCGGCAAATGTCGGGTGGGCAGGAACAACGAGCGGGAATTGCCCGGGCAATTGTTGCCAATCCCAAGGTAGTTGTTGCCGACGAACCGACTGGCGATCTCGACCCAGTCACCTCTGATCAAATTCTTGGATTACTTAAGCGTCTTAATAAAGAACTCGATACCACTTTGTTGATGGTTACTCATGACGCGGAGGCGGCTGTGATTGCAGACCGGCAATTTAAATTGGTAAAAGGGAAATTAGTTGAGGAAGGGGTGGCGGCCTGATGATCAAACTCATTCCATATATTTTCAAAACGCTTTGGCGGCATCGCTCAAGAACAATTCTGACGGTCAGTGGTTCAGCAGTAGCATTATTCGTATTTTGCTTTGTGGGCAGCGTCCAGGAAGGCATGAATGATCTGCAGAATCGGCAAGCGGGCAAGCGATCGTTGATTACCTTTCAGGCGAACAAATTCTGTCCAGCAACCAGTCACCTTCCCCAGGATTATGAATCTGAGATTGGTAAAATAGCTGGTGTGCGAGAGGTAATTCCCGTACAGGTTTTTACGAATAATTGTCGGGCAAGCCTCGACGTGGTTGTATTCTATGGAGTGCCCCCGGAGAAACTTCGGGTCGCCCGGCCAGATTTTGTTATCAAGGAGGGATCCTGGGAGGAATTCCAAAGGAATCAAGACTCCGCGGTAATGGGAGCGGCAGTAGCCAATCGTCGTGGCGTTTCGGTTGGCGATAAGTTTTCGATTGGCTCGCTCAGCGTTGTCATCGCGGGTATCTATCATGCAGAAGATCCTGCAGAAGAAAATTATATTTATTCCCATCTTGATTTTCTTCAACGAAGTAAAGGAATGAATCTTGTGGGGACGGTCACACAACTTGAGGTCCTCTTGGAGGAGAACGCCGACGCTGATGGAATTTGCCGGGCAATTGATGAACGATATCTGACAGGTCCCATTGAGACCGACACCCGCCCCAAAGGAGTGTTTCAGGCAAAGAGTCTTGGTGATTTAACACAATTAATTGGCATGGCTCACTACCTTGGACTGGCATGTGTTGGTCTGGTCGTAGCGTTGGTCGCGACCACCACAGTGATGTCGGTTCAAGATCGTATTAAAGAGCACTCGGTACTGCAAACACTCGGCTATTCGGGTCTCAAGGTTTTTCAGTTAGTGCTCGCGGAGAGCGTAGCTTTATCGATGATGGGAGGCGCTTTAGGAGTGATAGTTGCGATGTTAGTTTTAAGGATTAGTAGCTTGTCTGTGGGGGCCGAGGCTGTCACGATAGCGTTCACACCATCACTCAACCTGGCAACGACTGGACTAATTGTCGCATTGCTGACCGGTATTTTAGCGGGTATATTTCCCGCGATTCAGGCCGCACGCGCGGAAATTGTAGAAGGTTTACGTCAGGTTTAGTTTGACGTCCATAAAGGGTAACCTGTTGGTTGGGGTCCTGTAAGCAAACGCTAGTGCGAAATTCCTAGACCATCGAAAATGACCATAGCGTCTCGCATGCCATTTTGATTGTCGATTATTTCTAATGTAAGAAAAGAAAAATGACTGGATTTATATTTGTCTTGGCAGATGCTGGGGCTTCATCTGGGGCGGGCGATTCTGAGATCAGTCAATGGACGTGGCTTTCCATCGCAGCCTTCCTAGTAATTTTGAACGGATTTTTTGTAGCTGCTGAATTTGCGTTGGTCAAAGTTCGGTTAAGCCAAATTGAAAAAATGATTGCTGAAAATTTGCCGTTTGCAAAATCGGCCCATTGGCTTGCCATTCGCATGGACCATTCCCTTTCAGCGTGTCAACTCGGAATCACAATGGCCTCCTTGGCACTGGGCTATGTCGGTGAGCCGGCATTTGCACGCCTACTCGAGCCAATTTTCAACATGGTTGGAGTTGAGTCTAAAAGTACGCTGCACATTTGTAGCTTTGTGGTCTCGTTTTCAGTGATCACGTCGTTGCATCTGGTCATTGGAGAACAGGCTCCGAAAATATTCGCGATTCGCCGCCCTCAAAGCATGGTGCGTTGGTGTGCACCTCTGATGGTATTTTTCTTTTATCTTTTGTTTCCTTTCATGTATGTTTTGAACTGGGCGACAGAGGTCTTTTTAAAAATGGTCGGGTTAACCGGTGGCGGCGGTCATGGCAGTGTTCATACAGAAGATGAAATTAAGGCAGTGCTTCGAGAATCCTATTTTCACCAACAGTTGACTGACTCTGAGCATTCTCTCCTGAATCGCGTGTTTGAGTTTGACGACCTCTTGTGCCGCGAAGTCATGTTGCCGCGTACGGATGTTCAAATTCTTGATATTAATTTACCCATGGATGAATTAGTCGAAATCATCCAAAAGACTCGGCATACTCGTTATCCAGTTTGCGATGGATCCCTCGATTCATTGTTAGGCGTGCTGCACGTCAAGGATCTTGTCGCAGTGGATGTGCTTCAAGCAGAGTTCGACCTGCGGGCGATTCTACGCGAGGTGAAGAAAGTCCCAGAAGGCATGCCGATTACGTCGGCGTTAAACTTAATTCAAAAATCCCGCCAATTGATGACTTTTGTTGTCGATGAACATGGCCTTATCGTGGGTGTTTGTACCCTCGAAAATATACTCGAGAAGATTGTTGGGGCGGTTGACGATGAATTTGATTCCGCCGAGGTGCCACTGATTCAAAAGGTGGGTGATTGTGAGTATTTAGTCCAAGGAAGTGCGTTAATACGGGAAGTCGAAAGGGAATTAAACATCTCAATGAAGATTGAGGGAGTTGATACCATCGCTGGAGCAGTAATGGAGCGTGGGGAAAAAGTCCCAGAAGTTGGTGAGAAGGTCGAGTTCGACGGTGCGGTCGCAGAGGTGATCGAGGTGAGTCATGATCACGCCGAACAAATTCGAATCACCTTATTGAATGATTCAAGCAGCTAAATTGATTTCAAAACTGTCAACGCGTTGTGAAGCGTCGACTATACGGAGTCCTGGAAATTCGAATACTTATTGTTACACCTGCTAAACAAGGTTCACTGTTAGGTAACAGTGTCACTGCGGATAGGTGGCGAAAGTTGTTGCTGAAGTTAGGGCACGACGTCACCATCGGAAATCGGTGCCTCAACGGTTCGTTTGATCTGTTGATTGCATTGCATGCTCGAAAAAGTCACGAAGCAGTGATTCAGTTTAATAAACGTAATAGTAGAAAGCCTGTTATTGTGGCAATGACAGGCACGGATTTGCATTGCGACCTGGGCCGATCGAAAAAAGTTGAAGAATCCTTGGATCGTGCCGATCGCATTTTGCTGCTTGAGCCGAATGCCGGTGTAAAACTTGCTAAGAAGTACCAAAAGAAAATACGTGTGATTTATCAATCAGCGTCTTTGGTAAGACCTCGGCCCAAACGCCTGACTCGTTGGTTTGAGGTGACGGTTATCGGTCACCTTCGCCCTGTCAAAGATCCCTTTCGAACAGCTCATGCATCCTTTGGCTTGCCTGCTGATTCGCGAATTCGCGTGGTTCAAATCGGTCGAACGCTTGATCGTGCTATGGAATTAACGGCTAGATCCCTCACTAAGAAATATTCACGGTATAAATTTTTAGGGCCTTTGTCTCATTTGGAAACGCAGCGGCGTCTCGCGAGATCACGCGTCACGGTTCTAAGTTCCAAATCGGAAGGTGGCCCGGCTGTGTTGTCTGAAGCAATTGTTAATTCAGTTCCGATCCTCGCGTCTCGAATTCACGCCA
>JAAEMV010000855.1 GCA_024225195.1 Planctomycetaceae bacterium
GAACCGCTTCATTGGCGTAGAGACGGTTCCCGAAACAATTCCGTTGATCGTTTGAACTAACTCGAGGGCGGTTCCTTTATCGCGAGGTTTCAAAACATACAGATTTGACTGTCCCCCCTGAGTACAGATTACCAATAGGTGTACCGTCAATATTTGAGGAGCGGTCGAGGTACTGCCCTCATAATGGCCTAAACTAAAGACCTCGACGCAGTCGAGTGTCTGGTTCGAAATCACATAGATATTTTGATAACTGCCAACCTGGTAAATATAGGGATCGCGATCGGCCAACATTGGGCTAACGTTAAGCGGTTGCGGTAACTGTATCGCATGCGTCAGTCCACCAGTCGTCCGATCAAACTGCAACAACTTTCCGGATTCAGTGCTGAGAATTATCGCCTGATCGGTGAGCGATGGAGCTGTGAATGGCTCTTGAATTTCAACTCGCCAAATTAACTTGCCAGTTTCAAGCTCCAGCTGCAGCAAGTCGTTATTCTGTTGGTCTGAAACAATCACCTTTTCATCTACGGTGACTTCCGGTTGAATCGTCGTCTCAAACCCGACAAATCGCCGCCACTTAACGACGCCCTGCCCGGCATCGACTCCGTAAACAGAACCTTCGGCGAGAAACACCACAACCTCGTCCTTCAATGCAGGCACTGGTTTACCGGAGGTCACCGAAAGTACGACCGTTTGTTCAACCGCTCCGTGCCGTGAAACGTTGGCAGGTTTCAACTCGGGTAATTCAATCTGCTTAACTAACGCCTGTTCGGTTTGGCTGATTTTAAGCATCAAATCCCGAATGGCATCACGACTTCCTAAGTCCCCGTACCTGCGGGTTAAGGTTTTGTATATTTCAAAGGCTTCGTCGGTCTTTTTCTCGTTGTTCTTCTGCTCAATTTTGACGAGATCCAATTCGTATTGCTCTTCCTTTTCAATCTGCCCTTTAATCGTGGCAATATTATTAGCAATTTTCAAATAGTTGTCGTTAACCGAGGGAGCCTTGCGAAGACTACTGGGTATGTAAACGGGATCCTCGACTAAAGAATTGAAATCCAAAACCTTGGCCAACTCTTCCTTCATCTTTTCAAGATTAGTAGTCTTCGTTGCCCTTTTTGAGATAGCCACGAGCGAAGTCGGCAACATAACCGAGAGATCGTCGCGAAGCTCCTTCATCTGACTGATCGCATCCTCTTGTTCTCTCAATTCAGGCAGCAGGGTTTGAGCCTGCTTAATCACTTCCGTGTAGTTTCTTAGCCCATAGGTTCCGCGAATAATAGCGTGAATCCTCTTGACCTCCGCCTTCGGCGCATCCTTATGTGTTTCATACTGATCGAGATAGTCCTCGAATTTTGCTTGAGCGTCGCCGTAACTCTGTTGATTAAAGCTACTCATGGCAGCCTCAAACATATCCTCTGGTTTTTGCCCCATATTCACAAACCAAAGAATCGTGACACCAATCAACAGCACGCCCAAAATCCCAAAACCAATGTACAGCCATTTAGTTGCCCATTGATCGCTCCGGTCTTTTTTGCCTTTAAAGGATGCCAGAGTTTGCTGCGGACCACTTTGCGTTTGATACCCGCCAGACGCATATCCATCATCGGCCAACGCATCAAACGCCGGCTCCTCCGGATACGCAACCTCTGTGGGCACAACCGCCCCAATCTCAATTGGCTTGACCGTTGGCACCGCGAATTCCTCAGCCATATCACCCGCATCGACAAGCGTCATCGTGGCATCATAATCGACGGCAACATTCACTTCAGGAACGTTCGCATCCACCTCATCACCGGCATCTTCTTTTGCAAGTCCGGTCAGATCACCGGTGTCAAAATCTTTCTCGACCGGCTCCGCAGGCTCAACAAACTCAAAATCATCTTCTTTTTTGGGAGACGCCTTCGTAGATGCCAGCAGGATTTTGGCCTGCTGTTCTGTAATATGCTTTTTCTTAACCAAGAAGGCTAACACTGACTTTGGTTTGACTTCTTTATCGGACTTTTCAATCTCGGCACGAATCTTACCAAGCACCTTTGAATCGATAATTCCAAGGTTTTCAAGTTTCTCTAAAAGCTGACGCGGTGTCATGCGACTTCCCTTCGTTTCCTCGCATTGGTGTCGGTCGAGGTACCGAATCTTAATTATTTCTTACGCCGAAAATTCACCCTGAATCAATCAGAACTCTTCATCGGTTGTTTGAATTTCAATTTTCTCAATATTGTTGATTACCCCGGTATCCCAAGCGGTAACCAGTTTTGCGTGTGTCGAATCAACGTGAGCCAAAATAATCATCCGAGTTGCACTGGTTGTCTCTTTGGCGTCCTTGACTCTCGATCGCATTTCACTGTCACTTGGACATTCAACTTCTTCGTCATCCCGAGTCGTCACGTAGTAAGTGTTCGTCTGATCAATAATCACCTGTACATAATCATCCAAAATCTCTTCCTCTTCTTGGACTTCCGTACTCGGCTGATCCGACTTCGCTGGTGGTTGCTCCAATGACTTCTGCAATGTAAACGAAGCGGTGACCATGAAAAAAATCAGAAGCAAAAACGTCACATCGACCATCGGTGTCATGTCGAGTTCGTCTTCGGGAATATCTTTTTTCTCAAAGGCGACATCCGGTTCATCGACTTCCTCTTCTACATCTTCGATTCCCCGCCAACCCATATTCTTATAAGTCACGTCATCCGGACCATCCTCCGGAGTCGGACGATAAATCTGGGACTCCAATTCCTCACGCTCAACGGCCAACTTTTTCTTCATCTCAATATCGAGATCAGAAAACTGCCCGGTTGGTTTGTTTAATCCAAAACCTTCACCGTCTGGATTCGGAACAGGCTCGGACTTTTTTTTCTTCTTCTTACTCATGGATTATCTTTTTCACAAACTCATTCGCCAGTTGGTTCCAATCACTCAGGAATTATTGCTCTGCCTCAATTCCAACATAAATCTTCCGTGTTTTCGCAAGTTCAGATTGCCCAACCCCGCGCTTGACCATCTCCACCATTCCGGTCTTAACATCCCCTTCAGCCTTAATCAAAATCGCGTTCTTCGTTGGAAAACTGGAGAGTTCATTTTCCACATATTCACCAATATTGGTTTCCTGCGCCTCCTCGTCACCGGGAGGCACCTTGGTATCCTCCGCCATCGACCGACCTTTGTAGACCTCAGCCTTCTCACCAGTCGCCTCGTCGAGAACCACAATCAGCGTGACCGCTTCTTTATCTTGAATTGAGTCACCATAGCTGGCCATCGGAAGTGCAACCGCAGCCTGCGGATCCATCCGAGAAACAACCACGAAAAACGCCAACAGCAAAAACGTCACATCGATCATCGGAGTGATGTCGAGTTCACCGTCGTCCGGATTCCGTTTGCGTTTGGGCAACTCTATATTTGCTTCTTCACTCATCCATTGTTCCGCAGGTTATATTTCTCAAAAACAGACATTCGATTTTTCGTTCCAGCATGAACAGAATTACTTATTCGGGAAACGAATGTTGCATTCCTTGAATACCTCGAGAAACTGATTGAGACCGTAAGAAACAAGGTCTTCCATTTTCCGAATGACAACGTTGATATAAGCAGTGCACAAAACCAATGGAATCGCAATCGCCAAGCCCAAGGCCGTTGTGATCAGAGCGAACTGAATATCCATCGCCAACTTACTCACTTCAACTGTTGCGTTGGGATCAGCAAGCTTTGAAAACGCAGCCATCATACCGAGAACAGTTCCCAACAACCCGATCATCGGGGCTGTCTTAATCACGGTATAAACCCAACTCAATCGGTACTCAAGATCCTGAAGCACGTCTCGTTGAAACCGGTCAGCCACCAACTGTTTGACTTTCCCAAATCCAATCTTTCTGTTTTCAATTGCCAGCTGTGCTAATTGACACATCGCGCGTCGGTCACCATCGCAGACCTCAGCGGCGGCATCGTAATCTCCCTTGGAGAGCGGTTCTTCGACCGCTTCAAGAAACAACGTCTGCATGGCTTCACTTTTAAACTGTTTTTGCCGCACCCGCGACCAAACCATAACGACGCAGAACGCCCCCCAAAGAGCAATAAGAAACATCACTAAATAAATAACGTTTCCTAATAATGAAAAAACTTGATCCATAATTCCTTAATCTCAGTTGAGTTGTGTTTCTAACAGTTGATTTTTTGATTTTTAACGGGTTTCACGAGGAGATTGCGTTTCGACTATCAAGCAAAACACAATCGACCCGGACAGCTCATCGATTCAATCCCCAGTTTCGATAGGCCGATTGTACAGCTTTTAGTCCGTGATTGTGGTGACAAGGACTACCGATAGGTAATATCCTCCACAATAAACTCATAACCACTGCCGCCTGGCACGACTTTAAGCTCAGTCCGTTTAATGTCAGCGACGGTTTTACCCGTTCCCTCCAAGGCAGCGTTCTCAACCACACGAATCTGAGCCCGTGTTGCTTCCGGATAAAACTGAGCCTGCACGGTCGATCCAAGCTGGACTCCTGCTCGCTTGCAAAGTTCCTGATCCCAACGCCGTAGGCGAATTTTCTCCGGCGTAAAACGTAGCGTCCCGTTTTCTGCCTCGCGATTGGACTCGGCAACCCTAATTGGCCCTGACAAATTTTGCACTCGCCAAATATTGTTTTTTGTTTGATGGATGACACCAATATCAATGGAGAAAAAAGTCAACTGCTTTGCGTAGATGCCGATATCTTCGGCCTCATAGTTGATCACCCAGCGTTGCCACTCCGGCACACCATTACCACCGGTACCTGGACCGCCCTCTCGGGAACCGTACCCGCCTCCGGCCCCCATCAGAACTGCGTCTCCACTCCGCTTCTCCAAATTCGCCCGAACTGAGGACACCGAATCAGTAACTGCCTCCAATGCGTTAGCCAGTTGCGGTGTTTCAATTTCCGGAAACTCTTCGACTCCAGGTTCCAAAATATCATCCGCGACTCCCTTGGGCTTCTCATTCCCCGCTTCATTCACAATTGGAATTGGGCCAGCCATGCGTTGGGAAAAATCAAAAACAGAGGTAATCCAAATCAGGAATAAAACAGAAAACAAGAAGCCGAACAAAATAATGAACGCCGTTAACGCCGCACTGAGGCGATCATACCGAGACGATTTCGTTTCGACATTTAAATTAATTTTCGGTGCTGAAACATAACCTTCACTCATCGCCGAACTCTCTTCCACAAAAGTGCCCCGTTTGTATTTCCACTGAAAAATCCCTTTCGCCGTTTAGAAAAGCCAATCGCAACTCAAATCAACATCCAGAACGAAATCAGTCGAGCAGCTCTGCACTCGGACGGATCTTTAAAAACCACTCCGTCCAATTACGCTTCATCTCGCTGAGCTCAAGTCGGCACGAATCATTCTCCTCACCTGTCAAAGCATCAGGATCACGCAATGCATTTTTACGCGTCAGGTCGCTCAGCTTCATTGAATCAATTTTCCGACTGACCAATCTCAACCCGTCATGAGCCTCAATACAGATTCGCAAATCCGGATCTCCGAGGGCGTACAACAAGGCTGGAACATTATCCATCGCCTGCTCTCCAGCGAGAAAACGCACGGCAATTAACCGCCGGAAGTAATTCCTCGCGGCAATCATGCTCTGCAAAAATGCTTTTATCTCACCTCGCGACTTATCGTCCTTAGCACGAAATTCCGAAATCTGCTTTTTCAAAGCCTCTGCCAATTCACGCAATTGCTCGTTGTCGGCTTCCCCCTCTTTCATCATCGAAATCAAATCGCTGAGATTCTTCTCTGTTTCGACCTGCCGAATTAGCCCATTAGCACCGGTCCTTAAAACCGAATCTTCTTTGAAACCCTGCCCACCAAGAGCGCGACTCGCTGCTGGTTCAACATTTAGGACTTCACTACTTCGAACCAGGAACAAAACCGCCAAAGCGGGCGACCAGATTGCGTTCTCTTTGCTCTGAGGCTTTATCACAGATCTGCCACCTCTTTGGTCAAGCAAGTACTTGAAACCTTCGTCGTACCAATTCACGAGCTTTCCATTGCCTACATTGCCTTCGCCCTGCTCTCGGAAATAGGCATACCTCTCGAGAGTAAACAAGTAATAGCAAGTAAATGGGATGTTTCGATCGACCTTAAACCCTCGCTCTAACCAAGCATTTCCAGCGCGAACCTTGTTCGAGAACTTCCCGCGATCAAACTGAACGAGCGGGCCCGTCTTATTCAATAGCGAACTTTTACCGTCCACTGGCTCTACATAAATAGTTACCGTTTTAGGAAGTCCGATTGTTTCCTTGGCCAGCGACTTCGTCATTGACTTGGCTCGCTTATTGAGCTGAAGAAAATCGGAAAGCAAATACGCGGTTCCACCACCAGCAAACGTCATTGAAATACTCGGTGTCGTGTAGGCTATATCTTGAGCGGTAGCCCCTCTAGGCCTAGAGCCCGGGTCATTTGGCTGCCCAGAAGCTTTTAACTTATAGGCCCATCCTCCGTCTGCCAATTGAGAGTTTAATGTCCAATCCAGTGTTCGCTTTGCCATTTGCACATCCATATCAAACCCGTGCAGCTTGGCCACAAACATCGCTAAAGCGGCGAACTGAGTTTGCGACATATCACAGCTTTTGTAACCCTCGTTCTTGTAGGTGTACGAGCCATTGGGATTTTGGCGATTTTCCAAAAAACGAAGCAATTTCTTGATCGGCTCTCGGTACGCTCGTGCGTTGGTTTCAGCCAACAAGATAATCGTGATGCACGGCAAGTACATTTCACGTTCGTTCTCAATCATTTCGTCGACTTGTGCCGCAACGTCTTCGCACGCCTGCTTCACCAGGGGATCGCCTAAAGGCACACTCCCGTTGTATCGCTTGCTGTGCTGAACGATTGCTAAGGCGGCAAGCACACGGGAATTCATTTGTGAGTTTGGCTTAACCGCTCCTTTGAGATAGTTAACCAAATCATTTGCGAGCGCTCGCACCTCCGGGTGCTCAGGGCTGTAAACCGCCTGGGCAGAAGCATTCGGTGTAACGACAAAAACACTTGCCAAAAAGACCGTAAAAGAAACACACAAGGTTACGGCGCACGCTAATCCGGGAATGCGAGGAGCCAATATTTTGACACCCTGCCGCAAACCGAGAAATCGACAACCAACTTTTTCTTCAATCATTTCGATTGAATCCATTCGCTATGCTCCGTAATTTCCTGCCTCTTGCACTGCACACCGACGCATTCTTATCACCGACCAGCATGCAAGCGTAGCCTTAAACAACAATCAGATGATCCAACTCCGCCACAAGCCCATCTCCGTTCGACCGACAGTCAAATGGCATACATCAGAATGCCGCAAGGAGGTTGATGCCCGCCTGAAGTCGATCTCGAATTTTGAAAATCCCTTAGAAACGCCGCCTATCTTCTCCGAACATCTGCTGTGCTAATGGTAATTTTTGTGCCCCAGCATGTCAACCAAATGGCCGTCGTTTGACTGCGCAAACGCTCAGGTTAATTCGTTTATTTCTCAACATCGAAATATTCAGTTAGTCCCCCAAAACACGAACAATACGATTTGGCACCACTCGCTCACTCTCAATGCTACGTACAGAGCCCGATCCCATTTAAACAAAACCCTCGCCCCATGAATCCACAAAAGCGAGTGTGGGCACGTGTCGAATCGCGATCCAGTGAATCGCCAGAGGAGTATGGTCCAGTCCACGGTCTCGGAGAGATAGCCGCCTTGGGCTCAAATACTGCCAATACTTTCTCTAAAACGCCCAAAAGTATCGACAAAACGCCGATTGACAATTCCAACCTTAATCAAGTACATTCTCTCCCTACGAGTCACACGATGATAAAGCGGAACGTAAACGAGACGCTGATTCACCGTGTGGGATGGTCGGGTAGCTCAGTTGGTAGAGCAATGGATTGAAAATCCATGTGTCGGCGGTTCGAGCCCGCCCCTGACCACTTCCTCCAAATAGAAAAGCCCGCTCCTCTACGAGCGGGCTTTTTTTGTGGGCAATTACAATTCCTCAACAGACACAGGGAAAAACAGTTGCCCAAGCTCACTGCAACTCGTTAAACTGACCTCTGCAGAGAGCCAACGGCAAACCCAACCCATTCATTTTAACAATCTAGGTTGAGTTTTTTTACGCGGCCACAAGACACTTTCGCTTTTTAACCATCGCTTTGGTTACATTAGGGGCGTGACTTTTTAGACAATCATTAACTAGGCGGGGCGACCACACCCATGAGAAAATCACGATTCTATCTACTTGCGACTCCAATTTGTGTCCTCACCCTGCTCGCCTTGGGCGTAACCTTGGCAAGCGACCCGCCCACCAAAGAGAAGCCCACCATTGCTTTCGTTACAAATCAAATTGCCAGCTTTTGGAACATAGCCGAGGTCGGTGCTAATGACGCTGGAGAAGATTTTGATGTCGAGGTCGATGTTCGATTTCCTAACGAAGCAACGGCAACCAAGCAGAAACAAATTGTGGAAGACCTACTTTCGAGCGGAATCGACGCGCTGGCCATCAGCCCAATTGACGCTGTCAACCAGCAGAACATGCTTAACGGCTGGGCTGGAAAAATCCCACTCATCACTCACGACTCCGACGCACCTGAGACAGACAGAATCCTTTACATTGGCGTCGACAATTACGCAGCTGGTCGAACCGTCGGCAAATTAATCAAAGACGCCTACCCAAACGGAGCACGTGTCATCCTCGCCATTGGACGACTTGAACAAGATAACGCACAAAAACGCCAGCAGGGAGTGATTGATGAACTGCTTGACCGGGAAGTTAGCTTTGAATGGCGTGACGAAGTTGAAGAAGTCAAAGGAGATAAATTCACGATCCTGACGACGCTCGTAGACCAGGGAGCAACCCAAGTTGCAAAACAAAAAGCGGAAGACGCTTTGAACACTTACCCCAACGTCGACGTCATGGTGGGACTGTTCGCCTACAACCCACCAGCCATGCTTCAAGCAATCAAGCAAGCAAACAAATCAGACAAAGTAAAAGTCGCCGGCTTCGATGAGGATGACGCAACGCTTCAAGGCATCAAAAATGGAACCGTGATTGGCACCGTTGTCCAAAACCCTTACGAGTACGGATACCAGTCAGTTCGCGTGCTTTCAGAATTACTAAAAGGTAATAAAAAAGTAATTCCAGCAAGTAAATACATCGACGTCCCCGCCAGAGCCGTCACGAAAGACGGTCGGAAAATTGGTGGTAAATCAACGGAAAATGTCGATGAATTCTGGGCTGATTTAAAAGAAAAAGTCGGAAACTAACTCCTCACCGGAGCAGGAAGTCATAAATTCCCCCTTGGCCAACTCCTTAAAACGAACATCGCAAGTGTTGCCGGGACTGAACCCTGCTCCTGCTCGATGTTGATAAAAGTAATTCGTTGCCTGAACACCTGCTAGAAGTAGATCGCCTTTCGAAAAGCTTTCCCGGCGTGCGCGCGCTGCATCAAGTCAGCCTCACACTAAAGCCCGGTGAAGTGCTGTCGGTTATTGGAGAAAACGGTGCCGGCAAAAGCACTTTGATGAAAATTCTAGCCGGTGTTCAACCTGCGGATTCTGGGCAAATCTTTGTTGACGGCAAGAAAACATCGTTCGAAACCACGCGGGCAGCGATGGATCATGGCATCGTCCTGATCCATCAGGAATTAAATCTCTGTGATAATTTGAACGTGGGTCAAAATATATTTCTCGGGAGGGAGCCACAAAAACTTGGCATCGTCGACTCCCGTGAAATCAGCCGCAGGTCCGAAGAATTCCTAAAACGAGTCGGGCTGTCGGTCTCCCCCCAGACGATCGTGGGCCGACTGACCATTGGCAAGCAACAAATGGTGGAAATCGCCAAAGCACTCTCGGTAGACGCGCGAGTGCTGATCATGGACGAACCGACATCCAGCCTTTCCTCAAAAGAATCCGCCTCTCTGTTCGAACTTATCGAGTCACTGAGAGATCAAGGCGTTAGCATCATCTACATCTCTCATCGACTTGCGGAAGTAAAACGACTTTCCGACCGGGTGATTGTCTTGCGGGATGGAGAACACTGTAGCGAATTAATTGGGGACGAAATCACTCACGCGAATATGGTTTCCAACATGGTCGGACGCGACATTTCCCAGTTCTACAATCGAACGCCTCACCCAATCGGCGAAACAGTCCTAAAAGTAAACCAACTCACAACGCCTCACTGGCCACAACACCCCGTCTCCCTAGAAGTCAAAGCTGGAGAGATTGTTGGTCTCGCCGGACTTGTTGGCAGTGGGCGAACCGAACTATTGCGTAGTATTTTTGGAATTGATCGCCCCCTCTCTGGCAGCCTCGAAATAGGCAAGAAAACTGTCCAAATCCGAAATCCAAAAGAAGCTGTTCACCATGGAATTGCACTTGTCCCAGAAGACCGTAAGCAGCACGGGCTGATCATTGACCTGAGCGTCCAGGACAACGTTGGAATTGCCGGTCTGCAAAAGAATGCCAACCGTTTTGGATTTGCAAATTTTCAAAGACAAAAATCCGACACAGACACCATGATCGATCGACTCGGAATCAAAACTCCGTCCGCTCGCCAAATTGCAAAATTCCTATCCGGAGGAAATCAACAAAAGGTCGTCTTGGGCAAATGGCTTTCGATGGCCCCCAAACTCTTGCTACTGGACGAACCGACACGCGGAGTTGACATTGGTGCCAAGCAGGAAATCTATCAATTAATTGAAAAACTCGCTTCCGAATCCATGGCGATCCTCTTTGTTTCGAGCGAACTGGAAGAAGTCATCGGAATATCAGATCGAGCCTATGTGATGCACGAAGGGCAACTAACTGGCGAACTCGACCGACGCGAGCTGAACGAAGAATCAATCATGCGGCTCGCCACCAACACCGCCGAGCATAAAGAGGCAAAAACATAATGGGTGATCGTGGAACCGGCTTGTTAAAAATTGCAGGCATTACAACTTTACTATTGTTACTTTGGTGTATCCTCGTCTGGGAATCACCACTGTCATTTCTGACTCCCAACAATCTTGAAAATCTACTTCGCCGAACCTCGCTTTACGGTGTACTGGGGATCGGCGTAGCGTTTGTAATCATTTCCAGCGGCATCGACCTCTCCATTGGCTCTCTGGTTTGCCTGGCTGCCTGCTTACTCGCCCTCTTTCTGCAAGTCGATTATGTCCCCGTCGGGCAAGTGGAAGTCTGGCAAGTCAGAGCGGATGCTTCAACGATTTCAGTCGCCGCGGAGCATGGATTTAAACAGGGCGATGAACTGTGGTACTACAAAGACAGACGAAACAAAGGGCTGGTCAAAGTCGTCGACATTGGCGACACCGAATTACTCGATGGAAAATCGGTAACCGTCCTCACCGTTGAACCGCCGCCAAAGCGAGATCAGGATTCGCGAGAGGAAAAGCCCGTTGGCAAAATCTCATCCACATTTGATGTTGTTAATTACGGGGGCAACGCAGCAGAACTCGAGAACAACGCTCCCGAGCTCAAGCATAACGACAAGATCCTGTTTGTTCATGCCAGCGAAACACCTCGCGAAAAAACCGTTGACCAAAACGGTGAAGCCAACCAAATAATTCTCACGGACGAAGACTCCGGCCTAAATGCTGATTTCCGCGCCGTCCCCATTCGAAAGACGCCGTACATGTCGATCCCGCTGGCGCTCCTATCCGTCTTTGGAATCGTCCTTTGCCTGGGTGTTATCCACGGCCTATTAATCACCCGACTAAAAATGCAACCGTTCGTCGTCACGCTTTGCGGCCTTCTGATCTACCGCGGACTTTCACGTTGGCTTACCAACGATCAGACCGTTGGCTTTATCGAATACCAGGAAACACTGGGAAAAGTTGCCACCGGTCGATGGGAAACGGGCATTCAATTCATGCCCGTCAAAGTCGATCCGACGGACGATGCAAGTTCGTGGAAACTAGTTTGGGATTCAGCCGAAGGGGCCCAGATGTTCGGCATCCCTTACTCGTTTTTCATTTTCCTGGCGGTCATCGTTTCCGCCATCATATTTTTGAATCTGACCGTTTGGGGACGTCACCTACAGGCCGTTGGACGCAACGAAGAGGCGGCGCGATACTCCGGCATCAGCACCCACCGAATCACCACCCTCGCCTACGTCTTGTGCGCTGTCCTTACCGGACTCGGCGGTGTGATGTTTGCAATCGACTCGAACTCCATCGCCCCCTCTAGCTTTGGTAACTTTTTTGAACTGTACGCCATTGCGGCGGCGGTTCTTGGTGGGTGTAGCCTACGCGGCGGAGAGGGAAGCATCCTTGGCGTCGTCGTCGGAACAGCACTCATGCAAACGCTCTACAACTCGATCGTGTTATTGAAGATCCCGGATGAACTGGAATTTACGATAATTGGAGCAGTAATTCTCTTTGGGGTCGCCGGCGACGAACTAACGAGGATGCTGGCCGCAAAATTCCGATCGAAAGAAGCCTAGCCCGCAAAGGTAGTTCGACCAGAATATTGAGTACGAAAACAGTCTCAATGCAATTTTACAGGCTCATTCAACTAAACCTCATCTCTCAAAACCACCTTCAATAGCCACCATGCGGCCCTCCGTCTCTGCAGGCTTCCTTTAGGCATTTTTTCTGATTGCCGCATAAAACGTTGGTGCGGCGGTACAGCCGTTGCGGCTGCGCTTCGTCGTTGCGACCTGAAAATTTTTTCAATCTCTCGCCTCCTCAGGCACTTCGTTCCGATCTCTTCCCAAATAGAAATAACAGTGTGCCCTGAGCAGGGCTTCCTCTTGCAAGTTGGTTTCGAAGGATTGGGACAGCCAACAGGACAAAACGATCGAACTATGTCGCTTCCAACGCAACTCAAAAAACTTAACCAATCCGACAACAGCAACGTCATCTCCTGCTGGAGACTTGGAACTCAAGTCTCGGGAAGTAGGTGGTACAGCATTTTCCGCGCTGCCCCCAAAACATACGCGAAGGAATCTCAGCACGACTTTGTTCTGAAAATCATCAATCCTGAGCTTTCAAATGAGTTGGTGCCCCATGCGATCGATCGACTTGGCCGAGAAGCACACGCCACCGAACAGATCATTCAGCCTAACGTCATCCGGCTTCTTGACGCAGAACTCGATCAAGCGCCGTTTTTTCTAGTACAACCTTGGATAGCAGGTCGATCTCTGGACAGCCTCCTCTCGCGAGCTCCGCACCTTTCGCTTTCTCGCATGCTCTGGGTGCTGCGACAAACGGCGGAGGGAGTCCGTGCGGGCCACGAGAAAGGCCGTGTCCACCTCGGAATCGATCCGTCCCACATCATCATCGGCAGCACTGGCAGAGTCTCGCTATTGGGATGGTCAAACTCCCATCTGGAAGGGGAGTCAACCTGGCTACCACACGATCAATTACAACTTGCCAGATACACTGCCCCCGAGTGCTTTGAAGCCGACTACGAAGCTTGTACTTCAAGCGACGTGTACGCACTGGGATCGCTGATCTACCATGCCATTGCTCTGAGACCTCCATTCGAAGGCCAAACCATCGAGGCTGTGAAAAATCACCACAGAGAGTCTATCGCCGAAGATTTAATTTTCCTCCAACCTGAATGCCCTGCTAAACTAAACAGCCTCGTCAAACAAATGCTTATCAAAGAACCGACAGACCGACCGTCTTTTCGTGAGGTTCTCAACGA
>JAAEMV010000856.1 GCA_024225195.1 Planctomycetaceae bacterium
AGTTGAAATTCAAGAGCCATTCACAGCTCCATCGCTCACCGATCAGGCGATAATTCTCAGCACTGAATCCGGAAAGTTGTTGCAGTTTGATCGGACGACCGGTGGACTGACGCATGCGATACAGTTACCGCAACCGCTTAACGTTAGCCCAATGTTGGCCGATCGCGATCCCTATATTTATCAGGTTGGCAGTTATCAAAATATCTATGTGATTTCGAATCAGACGCTCGACTGCGTCGAGGTCTTTAGTTTAGGCCATTATGAGGGCAGTATCTCGACCGCTCCGCAAACATGGACGGGACACATATTGGTAATCGGTAATCAGGGGGGACAGTCAAATCTGTATGTTTTGAAACCTCGCGATAAAGGAACCGCCCTCGAGCTAGTTCAAACGATCAACGGAATTGTTTCGGGAACCGTCTCTACGCCAATGAAGCGGTTCGGTCGATGGATGTTACTGACCTCCGACACGGGAGAGTTGAGGATTCTTGAGTTGTATCCTGAGGAGGAGACGAATCCAGTAAATGTGCTGACTCAAGACGTGTTTGATGCCAAGGGTAGCGAACGGGTATTTGTCACCACCGAGGGAAGCAATCTGTGGGTGGCCGGCAAAGGAATCATGCGGTACCGGGTTCCACGAAATCTGGCTCAATTTGATCGAATTGTAAATGTTGATAGTAGTGATACATTTCTGGCACCGGTAAGTAAGCTCGACGATTACTTGTTTCATATCAAAAAGCGAAGCCGATCTGGAATGGTGTCAGCATCTCTTGTGGACGCGATGGAACTTAAGACGGTTTGGCGAACCGATATTGGTGGAGACCTCGCGGGCTCCCCAATTTTGTACAAGGATACGGTGATTGCGGTAAACAACCAGGGAGACACATTCCCGATCGACGATGCGGTCGTCAGTTCCGGGGTTGCGGCGGCATCAATGCGGGCGAGTAAGATCCGCTCCGATCTGCAGTTCGAAACGCTCGTTGAATTGCCGGACGATAAATTTGCCTGCTTTGGGGCTGAAAGTCGTAAAGATATGTTGTTGGTTGATCTGGTGAAGAATAAGTCGCGAGTTTTGTCACTGGTGAAACCGGCTGACCAGATTGCTTGCCCGCCCATCGCGATGGGGAATGACGTGATTGTCCCAACGCTGACCGGTCAAGTGGCTCGCATTAACACAAGCAGTGGAGCAATGCAGGGGACTCCTTTTCAACCGGCACTGCAGCCTAATGGGAAAACGCCACGATGGTTTGAACCGGTTCGTTTGGATGCAGACCAATTGGTGATTGCCCGGGGACAGGTTGACAAGGACTTGCCTAGCGTGATTTATGCGTTGTCAGGCAGTAGTCCTCGAGCGATCAAGAAAACGGGGGAGCTTGTCTGCGAAACTCCTGTGAAATCGAATGTCGTCCTTTCAGGCTCTCAACTGTACGGCGTGCTGGACACTCCCGATGGGGACAAGCTGACTGCTTTCACGTCGCAGCCATTGGCGATTGTCAAAGATCAGGCGTTGAAGTCAGATCTTGTCAGTGGTCCTTGGGCGACCAAGGCTGGAATTCTCGTCGGCACGAGCGATGGAAAGCTGCATTGCTATCAAGAAGACTTAGCCCTGAAATGGTCGGTGGAATTACAGGCGGCTAAGTTTGCCTGTGCTCCTCAAGTTATGGACAACGCTAAGGGGGGACTGATGGTTTGTTATCAGAATGGCAATGTCATCTGGCTAAATCCCGAAACGGGAGTGTTGGTTTCTAAAGTTGAATTGGGACAACCGATTAATCACGAACCACTTCTCAAGGGCGGCAAGATGTATTTTGGGGGAGTGGATGGGACGATTCATATCGTTGATCAACCAAAGTAGAGATTCATTAGTTGTGAGTGTTCGGGGAGGTTTGGATTAGCGTTCACGTCTCTAAAGAAAAATAGTAACGATTTACTCCACCTGCGGGTGGAGCAAGAGCAAAGGCGATCACGTAGTACCAATGAAACACGCAACTAATCTTTTTGAACTCACTCTTGTTTGCGTTAGCCGCGTTTCAATGAAGCGGGCATGCGTTGCTGCCGGTGTGCTGTTTTGGCTGTTCTTTGCGGCAATGCCCTCTCACGCGCAGTGGATCAAGAAAGAGGATCTCAAGGGCGATTATGTCGATGGTGAACCATTCGATTTAGTGTTCCTAAACGAAGCTGGTGAGTTCGCGATTTTGAAGACCAAGCCGATCAAGGGGAAATTACCCCCTGATCCATTGCCAGAGCGAGGCGAATTAATCTTTGAATATTTTCAAGATGTTGATGAGCGGCTAGAGGTTCCCTATTCAAGTATTGCTCGAATCCTGACGTTCAATGAGATTCTGGTCGAAGAAGCTAATCAATGGATTAGTACAAAAGAATACTCGAAAGCATTTCGAAATCTTTTCCGTGTTTATAACCTCGGCGGAAAAGACGATCCAGCGATGGTTGCTTCGATGATGAATTGTCTTTTTCTCGATGGAAAGAAGAACTTTGATTTAGGTGAGTACGAGCTCGCATTGTCTATTTTTGAAGATCTTTACGAAAAGGATAGTAGTTTCAAAGTTCCGGGATTTAATGTTCCTCTGATCAGTATCGTGATGAGTTGTCACAACGGAATGATTGATCGTCGTTTTCAAGTTGAAGACTACATTGGAGTTCGCCGGCAACTTAAGTCACTAGTCGACAAATACGGCAAAAAAGCAGACCAGCTAAAAACCGAATGGAATGCGAAATTTCTCCAACGCAGTAACGACTTGGTCGTGATGGCGGAGAAGTATGCAGATGAAGGGAAGGGAAGAGAAGCCCATCTGGCGGCTAAACAGGCCGAGCAGATGTTTCCTGGACGTCCTGAAGTGTTGGAGTTGCAGAAATCACTGTTGCTCCGTTTTCCTTTGATCGTAGTGGGGGTCACGCAGGATGGAGCGGACGCGAATCCCAATCGAATTGAACATTGGGGGTCGCGTCGGGTGGGGCGATTAACGCAACGCACACTGATTGAAAATACAGGCTTGACGGATGAAGGTGGTAAATTTGAATTCCTGAACGGACGGATTTTTCCTTTGGATGAAATCGGTTTGAAATATGCGATGGAAATTAATGAGAGTCCGACGGGTTTTGCTGTCCCTGAAATTGACGCGTTTGGACTTGCCTCACGATTAACCTCCGCGGCAACGGAAACATCTCCAGACCACAATGTTGCCTGGGCAAAGATCTTGAAATCAGTCGAGATAGAAGGTGAAAGCCGGGTTGTGTTTACACTTCGCACACCTTTTGTTCGCCCCGAAGCTTTATTGAAGTTGAAATATTCGGAAGGCGTTGAGGACGGAGAGCCTGAGCGAAACGGATTCTATGTGCAGACCGGTGAAGACAACGGAGCAAGTGTTTTTGAGTTGAACGAAAAGTACCCTCGTCATTCAAATCACCAGCATCCGGTGATTGTCGAGCAAATTTTCGGGAATGGCTCGGACGCAGTGGATCAGTTACTCGCAGGTAATATTGATGTTGTCGATCGTGTTCCCAACGCAGATCTTGGAAAGATTCGTGAGAATGAGCGAGTGCAAGCCCGGCCATACATTCTTCCGACGGTACATATGTTGATTCCGAAAATCCGTGCAGAAGCGGGAAAGGATCCAAGTTTCAAGAATGGATTGTCTCATGCAATTGATCGCAATTTGCTTTTGAAAGATGTGATAAGCGGGGGGCAACCGATTGATGGTTGCGAAGTAATTAGTGGTCCTTTTCCAATAGGCTCGGAGGACAACGATCAAATCGCATATGCCTACGATCTTAAAGTGCGTCCGTTAGCGTTCAATTCAGAAATGGGAATGGTGATGGTGGATTTGGCATTGAGAGCAAGGCCGCCTGTTCGCCCTGAACCGTTGCCAAGCCCCAAGCTGGTCATTGCTTATCCTCGGGGTAGTGTTGCCTCAAATTCTGCGGCAGCGATTGCAAGAATGTGGACTGAAATAGGTGTCGAAACGACTACCCGAGAACTGAAACAAGGTGAGACGGTGCCTCCCGATGACAATTGGGATTTTCTCTACTTGGAAGTCACGATGGAAGAACCCCTGGTCGACGCGAGTAATGTCATTGGGACTGAGGGGATTGCAACGGCGGTGAGTGCACCGATCGAGCAAACGTTACGTAATTTAAGTTACGCAAGGAGTTGGCAAAGAGCCTGTGCTGATCTTAGGCGATTGCACCGGCAAATTGCAGTGGATCTTTCGGTTGTGCCGCTCTACCAAGTCAGAGAATATTTTGCCTATCGCGATACTGTCCGAGCGATAGGGCGGGATTTAATTCATCTTTATCAAAATGTCGATCGCTGGAAAATTGATTTGACGGCTGAAAAAGAAGAGCAGGAAAAATGAGACTTCACCAAATGATATGTACCTTCGCTAATCACAGCTGGCGGGTCAGCCTGTTGTTTTTTCTCTTCGTCATGGGCATGGCGACTGTGTCGGAAGTGATGCGGGCGCAGGAGGCTTTGTCTGAAACTGCGAGTGAGCAAACCGAGGTTGTTGAGGTTGAGCCTGAGATTTCCGAAGCCGACTTATTCGTGCCCGATTTCGACGATCAGGATCTTGTTGAGACCAGGGAACGGGCTTGGGAGTATCGACCGTATCAGGTTGCTGTTTGGTTTTGCCTCGATGGTTCGCCACTGCTAGACGCGATCTACAATAATATTGCAAAAGACGTTACTCGGCGTTCCGAGTTATTGGATCCCAGTGGTTGGGATTTAACGACGGGACGAGCGCCTGTCCGTTGGCGTAACCGCTTCATTGATGGTTTGGGTAATCCGGAAGAATTTGAAGCCTTAGAGTCAGTTCCGGCGTTGTTGCCGTACGACAAGTTGATGGTTGTTTGTTTGGAAGAAGCACACGGAACCGTGGATGTGCGGGTGCGTGAATTTGATATTCAGACCCAGTTGTGGGGGCCTTTGGTGGTTCGTGAGGTGATTCAGCGAAATGAACTGGGGCGTTATATCATGGACGCGATTAGCGTGGCATTCATGCCGTTGGCTAAGATTGATCGAGTTCAAGAGATTGAAGTAAAGAATAGTGATGGGAAGATTGTTAAAAAAGATGAAGTGATCATGCAGATTCGGGGGGTTAAAAGTTGTATCCGTACGACCCTTCAGCCAAAAACTCGAAATCAAGATGATGAGGCTGTCGCTGAGATTGACGATGCGGCATTTGAATGGAAAGCAGCCCCGATTGTTGGTTCGCCGATCTATATTCGGGACGATGATCGATTTCTACCGATCATCCGATTGACGGATCGCAAGGGCGAGCTGGTCAAGCTGCAACCAATTGAGTTCACGTACCTAACCAGTGAGCGAAAAGATGGAGCCGATTTGCGGGCGTCCATTGAGTCCAATCGACGCGCTCCTCTTTCTCAACGAAAGAGTAAGCGTTCGCAAAAATTAGCGCTTGTTATTCGGCCACCCGAGCGATCCACTCGTTTATTTTTGGTTTCGGATGATAAAGATCGAACGCCAATGGAAGGTTTTGAAGTATGGGCCCGTTCTCCCGAGGCACCCGTCGAAGATAAGATTCTGCTTGGAAAAACAGACTGGCGAGGCTCGATTGACATTCCTCCGGATTCCGAAGGCCTGCGTTTGATTCTTATCAAGCGGGGTGAACGCGGGTTGCGACGGCTGCCAATCATGCCGGGGCTTTATGACTCTGTTGAATCGACATTACCCAATGATGAAACAAGACTGTATGCACAAGGCGTGGTGCGTGGCTTAGAGAATGAAATATTAAGCATGGTCATTCAGCGTACCGTTTTTGAGGCAGACGCGAAGAAAGGCATTGAAGACAAGAATATGGAATTCATCAAAAAAAGCCTGAATCAATTGGAGGATTTGTCGATCAGTGAGATGCTGGAAGAATTGACCGATCAGGAGTTAAAGCTGAAAGCCAGAACTAGCAATGGAAGTGAGTTGGCCTATATCACTCGTAGGTTCGGTTCTTTGAGAACAATATTGAATGAGCGGCTCCAAGCTTCAGACGAGAACCTGCTCAGCAATGAATATGAAGAAATGCGGAAAATTAAACTCAATCAGTAGTCCCCAGTTCCCGGTCTCCATTGCTGGAGAATTCTAACCGCGGCCTCATGTCTTTAAGTTATTCAACAAATGAGTGCGGTTGCTAACGCAGAGAGTTTTGCAAAGAGTTTTGCCGGAAAGGAAGGCTGGGAATCTGTCCCTTTTTGAATGGCTTTCCCGTTGCCGCCCAAAAAATGCCAAGAACGATATAGTTCTTGCAAATGTCAATTGACGCTGGTGGGGGACGATTTGAATGCTGTGGGGTAGTGTATTCGGTGGGATTCACCTAATCGTTATCATCCTAATTTGTATCAACAGGTTTTTTCTTTGTAAGCTCTCTTTTTCGCTTCTGAAACCTATAGTTTCACATTGGAAGTCCGTTTAACTGATCCTTGAAGTTCAGAAATGATTCGAAAAATAGTCATCTCACTCAGTTGTTGTTGTTTGATCCTGTGTGGGTTCGTTGGTTACTTAAGTTACGCAGAGACCTTGAATTCTGAAAAGTCTTCGGGAGTTGCTGTGACGCGAACTTGCGCGGAGGTATTAGATAAACGTCCCGAAGACATGTCCCGCGTGCGGTTGACCAAATTTGTGCCTGGAAAGTTCACCGCGTTTGTCGACTCGGAGCAAGATGATAAATGGGAACTTGTTTGTGTTCCATTTTTTCCACCAACCGCAGGAAAGGTTGGCCATGGTTATTCTGCAGTTTTAGTGTGTTTCAAAAATGTTCATTCGCAAGAGGACTTTAAGCGGTTGATAAGAACCGGAGAGCTAGATACAAACTTTTGGGAAAGACGTCAAAAGCTCGATCAAGCGCTTCATTCGCAGCTTTCACGGGATTACAAAAATTTAGATATTGCAAACTCGACTGTGTTGCATGCTGGGTTTGAATTGCAGAATCCGGTACTCGGCGAAGCGACTCTAAGAGGGAGTGTAGCTCTTGGTGGTTTTGCGATTCTCGCGGCGATCCTCGCACTCATCTCAGGTGTATTTGTTCGGAAAACGCCCAAAGAATCCTATGACTGGAACGACCCAGCATCTTTGAATCGAGCGGGGCTTCCCCCTTCCGCGGGGACGTCTGTTTTGGATTCAGTCTCTTCTTCCCGTTCAATGAATAGCCATTAACGTGCAATTCTTAGGTTCGCAATGTCTGTTGAACTGTTCGTTGATATAGAGCTGCCGAGTCACTCGGCCAGTCTAAGAAGAAGCAATCTCTCTTGTGCTTGAAGTCAAGCCGGCAGCAGCGTGAGCGGTTTATGGGTAGTCTGTCCTCTTGTTTCAATCGAGTTGGCTGTTGAAATATTTGTAGATGGTGAAGTGTCTAGTCCATACACGTGTCCCGCGTAGTTGGTTTCTAACGAATCAGTCAAAAAAATATGCTGGTAGTTTGGAGAGAATCAAGAGATTAACCAGCTGCGCTCGGGGAAAGATCGTGATTAAATTCACAAGCTTTGCTGGCTAATGTGATAGCTCATAGGTGAGTAAGGAATAAGCTGGAATAGCGTGGTGAGTTCGTTAAATTGAAGTCGACCAGTCCGTATCTTCTATGAAGGAGTCGATTCATGTTAAACAATGAAAAGAATTTTTCTGCTTCTGATATTATGGTGAGGCGTTTAATTACCTTGGACGCTGAAATGGATGTCTTCAAAGCGATTGAATTGTTGTCGCGTAATAAGATTTCTGGCGCTCCCGTTATTGATTCAAGTAAGCGACTTTTGGGAATGTTTACAGAGAAGTCTTGTTTAGAGGTGATGGTGGATGCCGCCTATGAAGGATTACCTGCAAACGAAGTCGGTGCCTTTATGAGTGAACCGGCAGATACGATCGCGGAGGAGACCGGCTTTTTAAGCATGGCTCAGATATTTCTCAATAAGCGAACGCGGCGTTTGCCAGTACTTCGCGAAGGTGTTTTGGTAGGGCAGGTGTCGAGGCGAGATCTGATCCACGCCACGATCAAGATCATTCGTAGAACACCAGATCGGCAGCGAACGTTGCTTTATCTCTCCGCCTTATGTGAAATGCAAGATTCGCCGATGCCTTAGGAACTGGGCGGATCAAAAATTGAAATTTCAAAAACAGCCTCGTTTAAGGTCGGCTCGACTTTAGGTACGATGGTAGCAGCGATTTGAGAGTAACGATTTTTTTCTGGGGTTGTTTTGGATCCTCTAAAAGCGTGTCACTGCTGTGGCTTAATTCAACAGGTGCCTAAGGTTGGTATAAAACAGCGAGCGTGTTGTAGTCGCTGTGGTACGGTATTTTCTAAAGACGGTAATCGAGAAAAGTCGGCGAACCGAACAGCCGCTGCGGCGATTGGTGCGTTTGTGTTGTTTTGGCCTGCAATACTGCTGCCAATTTTAGAAGTTGAGCAACTGGGATTTAAAAGCCAATCGAGTATCCTGAGCGGCATTGTTGAGTTGTTTCGACATGGTAGTCATTTCGTTGCGATCGTTGTTTTGCTTTTCTCCATTATCTTTCCTTTGACGAAGATTGTGCTCTTGCTAGAGCTCAGTTTGCTTGAGCTGTTTGAGAAAAAACAAAAAGCATTTACCTTGCGGTTAATGGAAACGCTCGGGAAATGGAGCATGATGGACGTAATGTTATTAGCGTTCCTGGTCATGCTTGTTAAGCTTGGCGACATGGTTGAGTTCCAGTTCGGTCCTGCGATTGTTGCGTTTGTTTTATGTGTGGCGATGAGCATGGTTGCGTCACTTACATTCGATCCACATGCTATTTGGGAAAAATCAATTGAGTGAATCAGAATCTCAATCAACGTCTTCCAGTAATGAGGCGGTTGCAGCAAAACCCAGTGAGTTTCCAAGTGCTGTTGTACAGGATGTCGGTCTCTCGTTTTTGGGTCGATTGGCCAGTTCTTATATGTGGGTTGTCGCGTTGTTGTGTTTGGTGGTTTCGATCGGCGTTGTTTGGTGGTCGCTACCTCATGCAGGGCTTGAAATGACGGTGCATTTTCCAGATGGCCATGGTCTCGCTGCGGAAGATAACGTTCGTTTTCGAGGGATTGATGTCGGCGTTGTAGAGAATGTGAAACTGAACCAAGAGTTGTCGGGAGTCGATGTCAGCATAAATTTGTTTTCCTTCGCTGAGCACCTTGCGCGAGAAGGGACGCGGTTTTGGATTGTCCGTCCTCAACTCGGGTTTAGTGGAGTTTCTGGTTTAGAAACGGCGGTCGGCAGTAAATACATCACTTTGTTGCCGGGGCCGGAAGAAGGCGAATTTCAAGCGGATTTCCAAGGGCTCTCGGATGCGCCTCCAGATTCCCTTGAAACATCAGGAGTCGAGATTTTACTGCGAAGCGAAGATCGAAATAGTGTCACCGAGGGATCACCGGTAAGTTACCGAGGCGTTGATATTGGGCGGGTTCTATCAGTAGGCTTATCTGCGGATGGCCTCAAAGTCGACGTCAGGGTGCGGATTTTGGAACGCTTTACCAAGTTCGTAACGAGCGAATCTAAATTTTGGGCCAGTAGTGGAGTCGATGCATCCTTCTCGGCACTTAGCGGCGGTCTGGATTTTGAAATGGAATCGTTGGAGACGTTGATGAAAGGAGGCGTTTCAGTTTTGACGGTTGCGGATGGCGGTCGTCCGATCAAGCCGGGAGACGATTTCGAACTCTATCGGGCTGTTGATGAGCAGTGGCGGGAGCAGGCGGAGCAAGTTCGAGCCACCGATGTTGCTTGTCGAGGTGCCATTCCACTTGAAATTAACTGGAAACAAAAAGGATTTTTGGGGCGGACGTCTGATAAATCGAAGACCATCATGGGGACGTCGGTCGTTTTGGGAGGCCAGAGTTTAATAGGCGTGCCATCGGACGTGCTAATGGCATCAGAAAAAGTCATCCCCGAATCTTTAGAAATTTCCATCGTTGGCATTCCTGAGTCGCGCCAGAAGGTAACAGCCGACATG
>JAAEMV010000857.1 GCA_024225195.1 Planctomycetaceae bacterium
CGTACGCGATTCGGTGCGATTGAATCTTTATGTTCGCTAGCAGAGTGGGTGCGATTCCAAAGGCCGTGATGGGGGCCTGCAGAGCACCTTTCGCAGTATAGAAAATTGATGTTTTCGAGTGATACAAGCCAGTCGCCGTTTGGAAGGCGTTTCGCGCCGGGTACGAGATGAGGAGGATCGTGATTTTGAAGCCAGCGGGGTTTGTGTGTGAGATAGTTCCTGCGTTGACGTTTGGGCTGACCGCGATTGTCTGTGCGTGTGAGCGGCGCTTTAGCGAGAAATGAGGAATTGGGTGTCGTGTCGACGTTTTCTTCCTTTTCCCAATATTTGCGGTCTTTGATGATCCTTTCCTGAATTTTGGAGATTACATCCCACGGTTCCATATTATTTTTGTCATGATCGTCATGCATTTTTCGCGCAAATTGTTGAATGCCATTGATGTCCTGAATCTCATCTAGCTGCGTGAATAGCATGTGAGTTGCGAATACTGTCCCTCCTAGTGTTTTTCCGAGGCGCATTTTTCCGCAAAGTTTGTATGCGCGAGTGAGGAACGTGGACCACGTTTCTGTGGGAAGCTTTTTGATTGTCATTAGCTCTTTGGCAGCTTCTTTCTGCATGGCGCTGGCGCGTGGGTGTAATACTGCCATAATCGCTTTTAGATAGAGCATCCCGTCATATCTGGTTGGGTTGTCTGCGGGCTTTATGTGCAGATTAACCTCAGATTGTAGGTCGGCGTCGATGCTATTTTCAACTAAAAC
>JAAEMV010000858.1 GCA_024225195.1 Planctomycetaceae bacterium
CGGCGTGAAATTTCCTCTTTGGAGTCTGACATGGTCTAACAACTTCTTAAAGTCTGGTGACAAGTTTAATCGGAACTTCAGTCGCGCAGTAATCTTGAGCCCCTTCACAATATCAGGAGAATCCCACAAGTGATATCCGAAAAGCTGTAAAACAGTGCCGAGAGATACGTTCGCCGCCCCATAGTTGCAGTGTCACTCTCGAACGTCGACGATAGAACGCAATCTCTATGATTCAACATTAATCACATTCTAAATTCTTTGGAGCCTGGCATGTTTGCATTAAAGCGATTCAACGCCCTGACTTTTTGCCTTTTGCTACTGCTCCCAAAGGCAGGCATGGCGCAGGAAAATGCGAGGCCTGAAAAGATTCAGCATAAGATACTGATTGCCGGCGGCTTTACCGGAATGGTCGATGAGCAAGGTCACGAGCTCTGGAAAACTCGAGACAATGCGAAGGACGCAACTCAGCTTGAAAATGGACACGTCTTAATTACCTACCACGACGAAGTGGTTGAATTTGATACCGAAAAGAAACAGTGCTGGCGTTACCCAAAAGAAACCGCAGATGCAGAACTAGTAAGTGCTTGGCGATTGCCGGA
>JAAEMV010000859.1 GCA_024225195.1 Planctomycetaceae bacterium
CAAGGAGGCTGGGCCTTGATCACCGTTCCCATCGACTTCCAACGAAAAACTTATGAAGACCCCGCGATTCAATCCGCCGAAGCCAGGAAACTGCACTTTGGAGAAGAACAGCACTGGCGAATCTATGGAAACGATTTCATCGATCGACTTACCACCGCAGGCTTTGACGTGGAATTGAATCGAGCCGAAGACACCCCAAGCTCCATTCAAGAGAGATTTGGAATCATTGAAAATGAGCACGTTTTCTTTTGCAAAAAGAAACGATCACCCCCCCAACACCACGCAGTAATTCTCAATAAATGACCAAACCTCATTTTTCAACGATTGCACTTATCGGTCCAGACGGATCGGGAAAATCGACTGTGGCTGCAGCTCTGATGTCACAATCCGTTCTGCCACTCAAATATCTTTATATGGGAACCAGCGTCGAATCCAGCAACCACGCATTATTCACGTCGCGACTTGCCCACCGCTGGAAGGTACATCAACACAAGAAATCACTTCAAAAAAAGGGAGCGGCGATTCCCAAGCAAATAACGCTTCACGGCGCCGAACACCGTGTTGATAAACGGGGAAAAATTGGCGGAGGACTTCGGCTATTCCGACGTGTCTCGGAAGAAATCTACCGGCAAATCATTTCCTGGGGTTACCAGTGCAGGGGGAATGTGGTTTTGTACGATCGGCATTTTCTATTTGATGCATGCCCACCACCGGATGACTTTTCCGAACGTCGCTTGTCCGCTCACCGCCTAACCGACCGAATCCACTTCTGGTTTCTCAAAAACCTATACCCCCGGCCGGATATCGCAATTCTTCTCGACGCGCCGCCGCAAACCCTGTTCGCCCGCAAGCAAGAAATTCCCCTGGAACATCTTGAAAGCGATCGCATCCAGTTAAGAAAACGAAAATCCTATTCTCACAACTTCTTCATTGTCGATTGCACGAAATCAATTAACGACATCGTGGCCGAGATCAACCAAATCCTCGATGACCATTGTGTGAAAAAGAGTATTGCTTAGGTGTTCTACGCTCTCAATACTAATCAACCGCCTGTCTTTCACACCGATCCAACCGCGTTTGTGGAACACGATCTGGCCAACGCCAGTTCAAGCTTCAACGTCGAAACTCCACTCCCATGAAAACCAAACCTGCTGAAAAAGAAATCTCGTGACGATCAAGCTCTACGTTATCGACTCACACGAACAGGCACTCGGCATTTGGCGCGAACAACAATTAACCAATGCCAAATTGCTCCATGTTGACTTTCATTGCGACCAACGCGGTTTATTAGTAAACCGCAAGAAAAATCTGGCCTATCCAATTTGGACTCGGTTCCAAAAAGTGGATGAGGGAAATTTCCTCAAACATGCCGTCGTCGACGGTATCATTAGCTCCGTTCGGTGGGTTCACGATCTTCCCGGGGGCAGACAGCATGACATCAAAACGCTGAAGTACCACACGGACTTTTCAGCGATCGTCCACCGCCTACTCCACCTGCTTAACAGAACGCCCCAAACCTCTTACCGACTGGAAACCTGCCTCGCCAATCAATGGGATCAGATTCAACCGGATGAAATCCTCGACATCGATTGGGATTTTTTTGCTGCACAGGAATATTCGGTTGATTCTATTGCTGCGCGAATTGAAATGTTCTTCGATCGTGATTTCACGACACCCCCACAGCAAATCATCATCTGCCATTCCCCCGAATATTGTCACCCCACCCATGAGTTATTTGAGCAGTTTGTGGAGAGGATCCAAACTCTATTCGCTGCCGATTTGATTAGGCTGCCTAAACCCTTTGTCCCGCGATCCCAACGATCCAAAAGCAAACTGAAAAACGCCTTTCGGGCCCGCGCGAGAAAACTCTACCACCTTACAAACCTCAGTCTCCGGCGACTGGGGATTTATTAAGAAATTGAAGATGAAAATTTTAATTGCAAGTAAAATACACCCCGACACCGTGGCCAAACTCCAGTTAACTCACGAAGTTAAAGAGCGCGTCAACGCCGAGGAAGATGAATTATGCGAAGCAATTAGAGACTGTGACGTGCTCATTTTCCGAAGCGGCGTCCAGATCAACCAAACCGTATTAAGTCACGCAACGCGATTAAAATCACTGATCCGCGCAGGCTCGGGCCTGGACAACCTCGACCTTCTATTCGCCACTGAACTAGGAATTGAACTAGTTCGCATTCCCGAACCGGGAGCCCAGGCCGTTGCTGAACTCGCATTTGGATTGATGCTCAATCTCGCTCGTGAAATTCGATTTGTTGATCGTGAATTGAGAAATGGAAATTGGGTCAAGCAACAAACAACAG
>JAAEMV010000860.1 GCA_024225195.1 Planctomycetaceae bacterium
ACCGGCGGCCTTGTGGGAGACGGACAGACTATCCGGCCCGCCACTGCCACCAAATATTCCAAGTGCCTGTTCCAGTGCGGCTTTCAATTCGCCGTCACTCATACCGGATTTGAACTGATCCCCATACCAATGCACCAGGCCTTTTGTTGCCAGACGAAATACTTCAATGCGATCCTGGTTTGTGAGCGGTGGGGAAGGGGAGGAGGTCATCAATATTCCTCCGCCAGCATGATGGTAAGAACGCGCTTGGTAACCATCGGGTCTGATGGATCAGGCGAAAGCATTTTCATTGTCAGATCATAATAGTCAAACTTGAAAAATACTTTATGACCCTGCACCTCCAGGGCACCAAAATCATGTTCAAGATGCGGATCGTTGTCCGATGTGAAAGCATCAAATTCTGCCATAGCTTTGGCCACTTCAGATTTGAATGCTGCTCCCATTTCATTGATCCCGGCTGTAATCATGATTTGACCATCATGAGATTTGCCGGTGCGTAAATCATCGTTCAGTTTACGAATTGAGGTAGTTTTCGCAGTGGTTTCTTCAGTCATTTGACTTCTCCTGTTGCTGGCCGGGCCCAAGCCAATCTCAGGCACAGCTGACAACAGAGAAGTTGCGGAGGTAACAGGGGGGTGAGAAAATCGATTTTCAACGCAAATCACCAAGGGTCGCACAATAAAAGATTTGCGAACCATCGTCTGTTTCACGGCTTTGTTGAGCCATATTTGATTTGAAAGAACTTTGGCATACTATTCGATGATCGGCATTTGATGCTGTTCGCGAAATTCAACAACGATCTGCAAAGCTCTGCGAATTTCTTCTTCACTAAATCCATGGGAGCGCATTACCGGGGGCATTTCCGATTGCAATTGATTATCGCTCATTGACAAAATCTTTTCCTCAGTCGACATCCAGTCAGTATTCGGTTTTTTAGTTGAAGACAGCATGATGATAATTTTCCAACCCGATTTAAAGTACCTGGGCCAGTGCCACCATCGCACCGATCATAATAAGCGTTTGCGCAGTGGTGATCTTGTAAATCTCAATGCGCAGGTCTTTGATATCGTCCCTGGTGGCAAGTTCAGACAGATCAACGTTGTCAAAGGCGGCTTTCAGCGCCTCGGCTTGTTGATCAGAAAAACCACCGCTTTGTAGTGTTTGAAACAGATTGTGAGTATCTTTGATGAGGGTGGCCATATGCTGATAGTTATAAGCGAATTGTAACATAATCAGGATTACCTCGCCATTCAATGTAGATCGCAGGTCGATTTATTATATGGAAACCAGTCCCCCACCGGCCAAAAAGAAACCCTCCAATTGGAGGGTTAGGTGTAGCTGCTTGCAATCATAATCAGGGGAATCGCATGATATTTTCATGTTGTGACCAGGTTGCACAGGAAGTCTTCATCCCATGCAGCTTCGTGTCGTTTTGACCGCATGCTTCCTTTTGCTTTTGAGCCCCTCAAAATGTTGCTTGCCATGTGTTTTATGGCAGCGAAATTGGCCGGAGAATTGTCCTTGCGGATGCGGCATTCGTCGTCGCGGAAGACCATATCCATCACCCAGTGCAGACCGTTCTCCACCCCCCAGTGCTGGCGGATAGCATTTGCCATGAATTCAGCATTGGCGTTCATCGCATAACGTCGTGCAACCTGGGCTGTTGATACACCTGGAGCAAAGGTTTGCAAACATATCGAGCGCTTCTCATCATCGCTCCATGTCCGCCGTACCCGTTTCTTAGCCAATTTATGCACCCCGCAAGTGTCCACTTATTCGAAGCGGACACTAACTCATGCTATCAACTGCTGTTAGGTGGGGTTCCCCAAACGCTCACTGCCTTGGTGAGATAAAGCCTGTGCCCGTCTGCATCATACAAAGAGTCCATATGAAACAGTTTAGATCACAATTGTTTCAAAAACAATCATTCAGACAGGGTAGAGGGTCAAGATTAGGCACGTTTCAAGTCAATGGATAATTTAGTAGTCGAAATTGGCTGAAATCACAATTTCGGCTTTGGGGTAAATAAGAAAAACACGACTGGCTTGGGCTGTTACAAACGGTATTTCGTGATGTAGATTGAATTTGGAAGGAGAACATCCGTGTCTTGATGATCGTCTCATATCAAAGATTGCGTGGGAATTTTTTGCTCTTAAGATTTCCTCCTTATCTTCACCAACCCCCATCCCTCTGGTTGGATTAATCTTATCATATTTTGTGCCCGCCACGATCCAGCTTTTAAGTTTCGCTGTTCCAAAATAGCGAAAGGATTCTGTCTGCAGCAAGTCCACTCCATTTTCTCGTAGCTGTTTTGCAAATTTGGCTTCAATTTTGTATACTCCGATGTCCGTAAACTCGATCCAGCGGTCGTATTGAGCATAGCAAATAGTTTCAGAAATTTTAGCAAAACTGGAGATCTTGTGTCGAAGTGCATAACTGCGCCACGCATCTGTCTCTGTCACAATACATCCACTAACAAGAATGAAAGGTATCAATATTATGGTTAGAGCGGAATATAAGTATCCTTTTTTAGTCACCATATGTTCCAACAATTACTTGGTTCGATCAGTTGAAACAATGCGACAGGAAGCCTAACAAATTGTGTTCCTCGGACTGAATTTATGTTTGATACAATGCAATTTCTCTGATTGCCTGAAACAGAATGAATTGGCCATTCTGTTTCACGGTTTTATGCAGACCTAAACAAAACTAATGGATTAAGCTCTCTCGTCGATACCATTGCCCATGATTTTGTGCTGTGTCCACCCTGCTGAATTGCCGCACCAAACCACTACAACAATATCATCCAAACGCATAGCCACCCATATGTGAGTCGCGCGCGCCCTAAGATCAAACGGTATTGAAGGAGGGTCTATATGGGACATGCTGTCGCCTGCAGCTGGCTGGGTACCCTTGTCGATCTCGACAAAAAAATGACGATCAATTGTGGCACCATGTTCCGTCACAGATAGCTTGTCGAGGTTGTCAGGGCATTCCAAGGCTTGGATAACCACCTCGGTAACCCGGTCCGGTGAAATGACCCAATCATCAGGTTTCTCACCGCTAGAGCGCAAAATACTAATACTACCGGGAGTTCCGCTATGTCCGCCGTTTTCAATACCTTTTTTAATTAGTTTGTCAGCGGCAGCATTTACTGCTGGGTTATTGGTAAATCTAGTTTGATTGCTAAACTCAGTCAAATCGTGTTTTTCTAATGTTGCGAGGCATTCGCAAGCGTGATCACTGATCCACTTTGGATCAGGGTTATGGGCCATAAGTAGCCAACCGTTCTCGAGTTTAGGGCAATTGATTTGCCCGTGTTTCTCCATCCGCTTAAAAGAGCGCATCGATTTTTCATGAATTGCGGCCGTTGCTTCTACGATTCCGACCTTTCGGCCATGGTCATCAAAGACATTAAAGTCAGGTTCCCCATTACTTTGCGGTTCGACATGTACAACTCGATTGGAAGTCGGAAGTAGTTGTGACATTACAAAATAGGCTAGTTTTTCAGTTGGATTTTTGATCATAGACAATCCGATATTTGAATTTAGTTCCATAATGGACATTATCACGCACAAAAAACTCCTGTGAATAACGGTTTTTCCCATAAGGTATCGGGGGAGGGGATGAAACCTTTCGGTACTCTGTAAGAGTAGCGTTTCAAGATTAATCTAACTGAACTCTAATAACCCACTTTCAAACTCGCACTATCACGATGCTTCCTGGCCGTATGATTATATCCCTCGGTCGTGGTGATTGAAGAATGCCCAACAGTGCGCTGGATGTCTTCGCCAATACAACCGGCCTCAAACGCAGTTGTAATCATCGTTGCCCTGGCCATATGCGGAAACACTTCTACACCTAAACCGGCTTTACGGGCATACCGATCAAACAACCGATAGACCTGGACACGCGATAGGGGGGTGTCTGGTTTTCCATTGATAATGGGTTGGAATATGTACGCATCCGGATTGTGTGAATGTTCGGCCATGTCAAGATATTCACGGATTGCCTTGGTGCATTCCAGATTAATCGCAATGGTATTGGTTTTCTTGCCCTTGATGGTCAAATTGAGAATAGGGAACTCCGCATCATAGCCAAAATCCTTGATCTTCAAAGTTGTAGGCTCGGTGGCTCGGGCGCCAACAAAAAAATACACATGAAGCAAAGCACGATCGCGCAACCCCTGGAGTGTTTTGATATCCGGCGTATCGAGCAACAGGCGCACTTGGCGCTTTGAAAGGGTAGGGGACTTTCCCGCTCCCATGCCGGCATTACCGGTTTTGGGTCGGCGCACACCGGCAACCGGATTGGTTGGTGTTAATTGCTCGTCGGTCAGATGCTTGTATAACGACGACAGCGCCGACAGACGTGTTGCAATCGTTGCCTGGGATAATCCTGCGTTTTCCATTGAAGCACGCCAGGCCAGCACATGAGCTTGTTTGACCTGATACAGGTCATCGGCAGATTGCACACCAATAGTGGCAATGAACGATGCAACGGAGTGTTGATAAGCATCTCGGGTGTTCTGGCTAGAAAAATTCGCCAACCAGACATTTTCACTGCGGACATTAGAGAGTACTTCAAAAGCGTCATGCGCCTGAAGGTCACTTTTTTTGAATTCTATCAGGGCTGGCACTTCGTCATCCTTGTTCGATCTCATGTCCAAATATGATAACACATAAGTGGTAACATAAAAAAGGTTATGTTAC
>JAAEMV010000861.1 GCA_024225195.1 Planctomycetaceae bacterium
TTGTCGATTCTACGAATCTTAGGTACAGTTGCGCCTCAACGAAATGCGCGATGTTGCCTAAACACGCTCAAAAGTGCACATGAATGCGCCGTCTTGCAATCGGGCTAAAAGCGGTTCTCATCGCGCCACAGCACTTGTTTTCACGAGTACATCAGAGATCGTTCGAATCGCCAAGGGGCCTTATTTTGGGCTTTAGCGATAAGCAGACGAATCATGACAAGACTACTTAACAGATGACCGAAACGTTTATAGATTTTTAAACCGCTTGCGTTGGTGATACGGAAAGTTCCTAATGGTTAATCGCAACACTGCCCACATAAAAATATCATGCTGGCCAATGGTTGTGTGTTGCGTCTCTTGTTGCGTTACGAGTGAACATTGCCCTTTGCAGTCAATCGCTGAGAGGAGTAGGAGATGGATATATTCGATGCTGTAGCGGCATTTCCACAATTTAATGAAATTAGGATGAGAGATTACGCTGCAAAAAGGGAGGCCTGGCTTAGGAGTCTGGGCGCGAGAGCGGACGCCGTCGTAACGCGCGCCGAAGCTAACTGGAGTCGAATCCGAAAAGCGAAGGACCAGATGGGAGAATTTAACGCGAAAGTCAGTGAAGCCCGTAAACTGAAGAACAAAACAACCAGTAGGGGTCTCCGTGGGGAGGGTAACGCCTATGGGAAAGAAAACCGAACTTCATCGCCCGGCGCCGCCTGGTTAGCGAACCAGATGGGGCGGAAAGACATCATTGGCCTCGCTGAAACTTATGCCGATTCATTCCAAATGGCGGCCTTCTTCAGTGAATTTAGTGAGGGAGCTCATGCGTTCATTACCCCCAACATGCACGAGATGATGTCCACATATGATAAACAGTGGGAATACATTAAAGGATGGGGCAAAGATTTTAACTTCGTAGCGCCACTTCCCGTAGCAGAACAACTTTTGCACGACGCGAGTCTGCCGAACATAGGAGGAGGCCTGTGGGAATTAGAGGAAGGGTTTGGGATTCCTTCGGGATTTTGGGTTGATGCTTGCAAATCACATAACTATTGCATTTATCGCTACATCATACCGAATCCAGAAAAATTGGGACTCAAGATGCCATCCGGAAGTGAATCACAAGCGTACGGTTCCCAATGGAAGACACCAGTCGGCGATAAGACAAAATACTACGGTGACCAGCAGAACATGCAGGTACAAGCTAAAGGCTACGAAAAAGGATGGAAAAGAGAAGAGACAAATGATGAATTAGAAGAACGGTTGAAGATAGAACGCGGATTTCTGTCCGATTTAAGCGAGTTTGTCAAAGGAGAATGGATGCCTTTTGGCATGACTAGCGGCGGCATGAGAGAGGCGGTATTGCCTAAAATGTTCAGGAAAGATTTTTTGGAAAACATCAAAAAGGAAACGATAAAAGTAGAACCCTACCAAAAGTTGAGTGACAACACTCAAAACGTTATCGACTTTGGCGGATGGGCGAACTGGAAGAAATATCGGGGATATCGGGCGAAACACGGCCCGCTGGAATGGACGAGGGTGTGACCTAAAACAGTTAACAGCTGTTACTGTCGTTCAGGGACGTAGCACTAACGGCAGGGAAGACTGGAAAACAGCCGAGGGTGTGACCTTAAAACAATTGCAAACCACGGATGAAAACAACGAGGATGTCTAAAGACTCCTACAAAGAAAAGCCGTTTGTCGATTCTACGAATCTTAGGTACAGTTGCGCCTCAACGAAA
>JAAEMV010000862.1 GCA_024225195.1 Planctomycetaceae bacterium
GGAAGTCAATCTTTCAAAAGGTTCCATACCCGGAAAAGGTCGCGTGCAATCAGCGGACTGCGGCATAAAGAACTGGTGCTTGACGATTACGCAATGCGACCTGTCGATGAATACCGAGCGTGCGATTTGGCCCAGCCTGAGCCGAATTTTCCAAAATCGCACAACCCAGAAGACGCGCGTATGCCGTTTTGCTGCGATGACCACTCAAGGGCAGCTGATTTCTAACTGTTGGGCAGGCAAACCATGCAGGCAAAGGCAATTTTTTTGCAGCAGCTCAAAGGGGAGGCGAGATCAATTTTCCGTTAGTCCTCACATGTCAGATCCAACGAGCTGAGCAAGAAGGCGGGGGAATACCATCTCTCGCGGCCCGTAAGTTCGATTCATTTGAGATCTGTATTGTCGACCTGTTGGTTTAGATTCGATTGCTTGAATCACCGCGCGATTCTTTGTTTCAATAGCCGGGCAGTCTGCCGTTGGGGGGATGCAAATTCCAGTTGGAAGGATTGATCTGCAAATAAGGTGTGAATTAATGAGCAAATGAGCAAGTTCGTTGTATCCCAAACCTGAGAATATTTCGCAATGAGCATCGGGCGCGTTTTTGAAGATTCGTGTTGATGACGAA
>JAAEMV010000863.1 GCA_024225195.1 Planctomycetaceae bacterium
TCGACTGAAATTGGACGATCGGTCTCACCACCCCTGTCGCCCGACTCCGGTTAGGAAGTTAGTTAGTCGGTTGTGGGGGATTGGAAGATTGATCTTCACCAATGCCCCAAAAGCCATTCGGGCTCCTGGTTAGGTTGACCGTAGGTTCCGCCCGCCGATAAATTGTTGGTCTGACAGCTAACATAAAACTGTATCGAAGGCTAGAATTGGCGATGTTTCATTGCGTAGGATTTCTTCGCTTCTCCAATGCCATCCCAGTTTAATGCTTTCGGTAGCCACTAACTCGGTCCAATTGGAGCCTCACGAGGGTGAGACGCCTAAGAACGAATATTATTAGACAATCTGGCTTAAGTAGACGCCGAATAAAAAACGCCCCTACAGCTTCGCGTTGACTAAAACGCTATAAGGACTCAAAGATGACAGCATCAACTGATGTTCAGGAAACAACGATAGATACGATCCGCACCCTTTCCATGGATGCTGTCCAGGCGGCTAACAGTGGACATCCGGGGACTCCAATGGCTTTGGCTCCCGTTGCCTATTCACTGTGGTCGAATTTTCTAAATTATGATCCTGCTAATCCTAATTGGGTTGCCCGTGATCGTTTTGTGCTTTCCTGTGGGCACGCTTCCATGTTGCTTTACTCGCTAATCCACCTTGCGGGTGTTGCCAAAACGGACGATTCCGGAAACCCGACAGACGATTTGGCAATTACCTTAGACGACATTAAGAACTTCCGCCAAATCACGAGTCCGTGTGCTGGGCACCCTGAATACGGATACGCTGCGGGTATCGAGACCACCACGGGCCCATTGGGGCAAGGTTTGGGCAACAGCGTCGGTATGGCGATCGCTGGTAAGTGGTTGGCAGCGACCTACGACAGGCCAAATTTCGAGCTGTTCGGTTTTAATACGTATGCAATTTGCAGTGACGGCGATGTGATGGAAGGCATTGGTTGCGAGGCGGCGTCGCTGGCCGGGCATCTGAAGTTGTCGAACCTGTGCTGGGTCTATGATGACAATGAAATCACGATCGAAGGTCGAACGGAATTGGCATTTAGCGAAGACGTTCCCGCACGATTTGAAAGTCTGGGTTGGCAAGTAATCACGGTGACCGACGCCAATGACATGGCTAGTTTAGACGCTGCCTATGCCAAGTTTTTAGAAACAGATGACCGCCCAACCCTGATCGTACTAAAAAGCGTCATTGGTTTTGGCGCACCTAACAAACAAGATACTTCTGGTGCCCATGGATCTCCGCTGGGTGAGGAAGAGATCGCTTTAGCTAAAGAGAACTACGGATGGAAACATGAAAAGTTTGCCGTTCCAACCGAAGCCACTGATGATTTCAGAGCGAAGCTGGGTGGAAGGGGCGGCAGTGCTCACGCTCAATGGACGGAGAAATACGCGGCTTACGCAGAGGCGTTTCCGACCGAGTTCAAAGAATTAGAAACCTTGTTTGCCGGTGAACTTCCCGAAGGTTGGGAAACCTCAATCCCTGAATTTGAGACCGATTCCAAAGGAATGGCAACTCGCGTTTCATCGGGTAAAGTTTTAAATGCTGTGGCTTCCGCGATTCCAAACTTTATTGGCGGATCGGCCGACCTTGCGGGGTCTAACAAATCAAACAATGACGATCCCGCCGCCGGGCACTTTAGCGGTGCTAATTTTAGTGGTAAGAATTTCCATTTTGGAATTCGAGAACACGCGATGGCCGCCATCGGCAATGGAATGTCGCTGTGTGGTATTCGCCCCTACGTTGCAACGTTCTTCGTCTTTACGGATTACCTCCGCCCGTCGCTTCGGTTAAGCAGCATTATGCACCAACCGGTTATGTATATCATGACGCACGATTCGATTGGCTTAGGAGAGGATGGACCAACTCACCAACCGGTTGAGCATTTGGCGGCCTGTCGTGCGATTCCTAATGTGCTGGTAATGCGACCGGGAGATGCCAACGAGGTGGCGCAATGTTATCACGCTGCGTTGGCAGATTCAAAACGACCATCGGTGTTAGTGCTTAGTCGACAAAACTTACCGACATTAGATCGCTCCCAATACAAAAGTGCTGAAGGTGCGACCCGGGGCGGTTATACGCTACTCGATACCGATGGCATGCCGGACGTAATTCTCATGGGGACGGGAAGTGAAGTTCAGTATTGCCTAGAGGCGGCGGAGAAACTGGCAGCCGAAGGAACCAAAGCGAGAGTCGTCAGTATGCCCTGCTGGGAACTATTTGATGAGCAATCGGCGGAATATCGGGAGTCGGTGTTGCCGTCGGCGGTGAGTCGACGAGTTGCAGTGGAAGCAGGAATCAAAATGGGTTGGGAGCGATACCTTGGCGCCGGTGGAGCCTTTGTCGGAATGGACTCATTCGGCGCCTCAGCTCCCGCTGAGTTACTGTACGAACATTTCGGCATTACAGCCGATGGAATTGTGGCTAAGGTTAATTCTCTGTAATTAACTTGGTTCGCTGAGACACGGAACGACCAACAATTGAAGGCTCGCCGATGGCAGATTTCGGTAAAAGTTTTTGTTGGATTAAAATATTGGTCAATCTGTGTTCATAAACAAACCCGCGTCGGACCGACTCGGTTGCGGCGGTTTTGGGTCATGGATAAGATGCAAACTTCTAGGTTACTTGTAGCGAAAGGCAGACAGATGAACTTTGGGATTCCCGATTGTATGAGCACGCTAACCCGCGTTTCGATAGCACTTGCGATGCTTCCCTTGTTGATGGGAACCTTGGCCGCCGACGAAGGGATGTGGCTGTTTAACGATCTGCCGGTCAAGCATTTAAAAGATAAGTACGGTTTCACTCCGACTCCTGAGTGGTCGGAGCACGTCATGAAATCATGTGTTCGATTCAATGTCGGTGGCTCAGCTTCGTTTATTTCCAGTAATGGTTTAGTGCTCACCAACCATCACGTTGGGTCTGATACGCTTTTTAAATTGTCTAATGAAGAAAACGATTACTACAACGACGGTTTCCTAGCCAAAAATTTTGGTGAAGAACTGAAAGCTCCTGATCTCGAGCTAAACCAATTGCTCAACATCAAGGACGTGACGGCACAGGTAAACGCAGCGGTTGCTCCAGGGTTGTCAGCAGCGGATGCTGCGAAAGCACGGCGGGCGGCGATTGCAAATATTGAAAAGCAAGCCACTGATGAATCGGGCCTGCGTTCGAACGTCGTGACATTATACGGCGGAGGGCGTTATCACCTTTACCAATATAAAAAATACACGGACGTTCGCCTTGTTTGGTCACCGGAAGCCAACGCGGCGTTTTTCGGCGGTGATGCTGACAATTTCGAGTATCCTCGGTATTGCTTGGACGCCTGTATTTTCAGAGTGTACGAAGATGGAAAACCAGCCAAGATCGAGCATTTTCTCAAATGGTCTCCGAATGGGCCTGCAGACAAAGAGTTAGTTTTTGTTGCGGGTAACCCGGGTCGGACCAGCCGGATTTTCACGGTCGCGGCGCTGAAGCATCAACGCGACGTTCGCCTGCCTTATATTCTTGACTTCATTCGTCGACGTGAGGTTCTGCTTCAGCAGTTTGCCCTTCAAGGCAAAGAATCTGCCCGACGTGCACACGATGGTTTGTTCGGATTCCAGAATGCAAGAAAAGCACGAATGGGAATGTTGCAGGGGCTCCAAGACCCCGCTGTAATGAGTGCTAAAGAGCAAGCAGAAGCCAATTTGCTGGCTAAGATTGAAGCAGATCCAAAACTTCGCAAATACGCGGGTGCTTGGGAGAAAATTGCCGATGTCCAAGAGCGAAGAGCAGCGACACAAGGAATGGGAGTCAATTTGAATGAGCAGTTATTCAATCTGGCCCAGCAGTTAGTTCAAATGGCCGAGGAAGATAAAAAGCCATCAGCGGAACGTATGCCGGCTTACCGGGATTCAAATCGTGCTTCTTTGGAACAGCAGTTGTTCACAACGGCTCCGGTTTACAAGGATCTCGAGCAGGTAATTATTTCGGATCTGATCAGCCGAATGGTTGAAAGGCGCGGCGGCGATGATGAGCTTTGCCAAAAAATCCTCGCTGGGAAAAGCCCCATCGATCGTGGAGAAGAACTAATCAGTGGCACGAAACTGGACGATCCAGAGTTTCGAAAAACGTTGGCCGCGGGAGGCTCAAAAGCCATTGAAGCGTCGACTGATCCGCTTATTCAATTGGCGAGATTAGTGGATTCAGAAGTTCGGGCGGAGCGGTTGGCAGGCGATGAATTGGCGGAAATCGAGCGACAAGCCTACGCTCAAATTGCCGAAGCTCAGTTTGCGACTCAAGGAACTTCGACGTATCCCGACGCAACGTTTAGCTTGCGTTTGGCATTTGGGCCGGTTTTAGGATACACCGAAAAGGGGAAAGAAATTCCTTCGATGACGAACTTTGGTGGAGCCTTCCAACACGAAGCCGCCCATGCTGGACAGGAATATTTCGACCTTCCAAAGAGTTGGCACGTGGCTCGCGATGCAAAAAAGATCGACCTCGCTACGCCGTACAACTTTGTTTGCACAGCCGACATTATTGGTGGAAATTCTGGTAGTCCGGTCATTAACGAAAAGATGGAACTAGTCGGCCTTATTTTTGATGGCAACATTCAATCACTTACGGCTGACTATCTTTACAGCGACCGCCAGGGACGCTCAACAAGTGTTCATTCGAATGCGATTCGGGATGCGATCCGAAATATCTATGGGGCTGATTCACTTGCGGATCAACTCGGGAAATAGTGGTCACAACCATGATTAGGCAAGTGACACTCCAAGATGCCGGTGAGATAGCGGCAATTTACAACCACTACATTGAGCACACGACGATAACTTTCGAAGAAAGCTGTCTGACGGTGCTGGATCTTTCTGCGAGGATCGATGAACTTACCTCGCGGAATTATCCATGGTTGGTTTACGAGGTTGATGGGCGGGTCGCTGGATACGCCTACGCAACCCCTTGGAGGACGCGAGCGGCCTATCGGTTTACCGTGGAAAGCGCCGTTTATGTCGACCAAGCCCGAGTGGGGTCGGGCATTGGAAGCCAGCTTTATCGAAAATTATTCGAGGAATTGGCTGAAAACGATTTTAAAACAGTGCTGGGGCTGATTGCTTTGCCGAATGAACAAAGCGTGCGGATGCATGAAAAATTTGGCTTCCTGCCCGTTGGACATCATCGGGAGGTTGGCTTTAAATTTGACCAATGGATCGATGTCGGCGTTTGGCAACTCATGCTCGCGTCTCTTACAGACCGATAAAAGGCTTGTAAAGTTGTATAAGTTGGGGTTTGCGATCCATGGACTGACCTTAACTGGAAAATTCGTTGTAAAAAGCTTCGCGTTTTCCATTTTCAGGGCATTCAGACCTTGAAAGAAATGGTGGATCTTTAGAGAATCTGAGTTCGAAGCAGCGAGCCTTTGCCGCGTCGAGAATAACTATTATGGAAGAGTGGCTGAGTGGTCGAAAGCGCCTGATTGCTAATTAGGTGAACGAGTCAAATCGTTCCGCAGGTTCGAATCCTGTCTCTTCCGCTGTTGAACCCGTCAATTGAATACAATTGACGGGTTTTTTTATTGCGCCTCGAGTCTATTTCCGTGATGGCTTTCTGTTTGAAAAGGTAAATCAAGAAGAGCGAAGGCCAGCTCAGGAATTGTTTGTGTAGGTATCTTCATATCGCCGTGCTGTTGTTGTAAAGAAGCCCACGGAACCGAGAAAATAGTTGTTTAAAGATTTGGTTTTTAGTGATTGTGTGCAAGCGAAATCGTATTTTAGACGAAGCGAAAAAGTCAACTTTTCTTTTGCAGACGTTTGTTGTAAAAAGACCAGAGCATCGGTTAAAGAAACATGAAACGAACCTCTGACAACTACGCGCGAATAAAAAGCCTTGGGGCATTTTTATCGCTATTTTTGCTAGCGGTCTGCTGCACTGGTTTTCATTCGTTTGAAGAGTGCTCTCACGAAACCGTAACGCAAGAAGTCGAATTGCTTTCGGCACGTGAAGACGACGAAGTCTTGGCAACGACTCGGTACGTTGTTGCATTCTTTCGCCCACTCGAAACCGCTTCAACGCGGTGTCTAGCCAAGTCACCCACGCACATGTTGGTCTCGGAGCGTTCCGCGATCAATGGCTTGGGTACTTATCTCCGACTTTAACGTGAATCTGCGCGGTTCTCGGAGACTTTCTAGGTAGATCCTCTCGTCACTGACGAGAGAACACACTGGATAGTTGTCTGATACCGCGCCTCTTAGTCGCTTTAATTTCCAAATTGAATTTACGTTTTAACGTGTGAGAAAAGATATGACTTTGTCTGCCGGTGTAGAAAAATTTAACAGTGAGCTTTTTCCGGAAATGGAGGAGAAGTTTAGGGAACTCGAAAAGGGGCAATCGCCCGAAACTCTCTTCATTACTTGCTCGGATTCACGGATCGACCCAAGTTTGATGACCCAGACCGAACCCGGAGAACTTTTCGTCATCCGCAATGCGGGGAATATCGTTCCCAAACCTGGGACGGGGGAGTTGTCGGTAGAAGCAACGATCCTTTACGCAGTTGATGTCCTGAAGGTCAAACGAGTTGTTGTGTGTGGGCATTCCCATTGCGGCGCGGTCACAGGGCTGTTGAATTTGGAGTCTCTAAACGAACTTCCCGAGATAAAGGCCTGGGTCGGCAAGAGTGTTGAAGTCCTCGATCGTTTGGACTCAGATGCGTCGACGCTTAGTGACGGGATTAGGGAGAACGTAAAGCTGCAATTGGAACATCTACTTGAGTTTCCCTCGGTTTCAAGAGCGGTTGCTGCCAAAGAGTTAGAGCTTCAGGGATGGGTGTACCATTTTGAAAGCGGGCGGGTTGAATTTCTTGATTAAAGAAGAACTGCCGGCCGAGTGAAGTGTAAACCTGATTTAATTTTAGCAGCGGAGCGTAGTGATGAGTAATAACTTGCTCAATTCGAGTGAGGGGAAAGAGTCTCGCCCAAGCCACTTTTGGGACGACTTTTTCGCGTCGATTGTTGTTTTTCTTGTAGCGTTGCCACTCTGCATCGGCATTGCCGTGGCAGTCGGCGTTAACCCCGCCCGGGCGTTGCTAACAGGGATTATTGGTGGAATCGTGGTTGGTTTTTTTGCCGGCTCACCGCTACAAGTGAGTGGTCCTGCGGCAGGACTATTTGTGATTGTTGCTGACTTAATTGCTCAGGGAAGAGAATCCTTCCTGTCCAAATTGGGTTCTGGCGTCGAGCCTCAGGAGGGCGAAGCGCTCGCGTACTCACTAATGGTTCTCGGTACCTCGGTATTTTTGGCGGGTGTGCTTCAGGTCGTTGCTGGAAAACTTAAGCTTGGGCAGTGGTTTCGGGCCGTCTCGCCGGCGGTTGTGAAGGGAATGTTGGCTGGTATCGGGCTTTTGATTTTGTTCAGTCAGTTTCACGTAATGCTCGACCATAAGGCTATATGGGACGGTCACAAGGCACACGGTGGATTGGAATATCTAGCTACGATTCCAGATGCAATCCTGAAATGTTTTTCGTCTGACACCACGGCAAATCATCATTTAGCTGCGCTTACCGGAATACTCACCATTGCAACTATCGTGACTTGGCCTTTGGTATCACCAAAAAAGCTGAAAGCCGTTCCAGCGCCTCTGGTCGGAATTTTAGTTGCAACTTTGTTTGCGACGTTGGCCGGATTGGATATCCAAAAATTAGACGTAACCAACCAAATCTTTGAGGAAACTACGCTTCCTACGAGTGCCGACTGGTTTCATCTGTTGATTGACCCGATCGTGCTCACCGGAGCGGTGGTGATCGCATTGGTTGCCAGTGCGGAAACGTTACTTTGTGCCTCAGCGGTTGACCAGTTACATACCGGCCAGCGAACTAACTACGACAAAGAACTGACGGCTCAGGGGATTGGAAACATCCTTTGTGGTTTGATTGGGGCGTTGCCCATGACCGGCGTCATTGTTCGCAGTTCGGCTAACGTAAATTCAGGGGGGAAGACAAAGTGGTCGACCATTTTCCATGGATTTTGGTTACTGATTTTTGTCGTTTTGCTACCTTCTTTGCTGGCATATATTCCTAGGGCAGCACTTGGTGCATTGCTTGTTCATATCGGTTTTAAACTCGTTAATTGGAAACAAATAAGAGCGTTGTGGCACATCAGCGGTGCTGAGACCGGTATATATTTCGCGACCATGATTACCATCGTCTGCAGTGATCTTCTCATCGGTGTCGTTTTCGGGATCGTTCTCTCCGGGATTAAATTGCTATATCGATTCACTTATTTAGAATTGGATCTAGAAAAGGAAGGTAACGTAAAGCATTTGCAATTATTGGGATCCGCGACATTTCTGCGGTTGCCGAACCTTGCCAGAACTCTCGACGAGGTTGAGAGGGGAAGCGAACTCCATATCCACTTGGATCGACTAGCCTACATCGATCATGCCTGTTTTGATTTGATCAACGATTGGTCTAAGCAGCACGAGAAATCGGGTGGCAAGCTCTACATCGACTGGGAGCTATTGCAATCCCGTTTTCTTTCTGATCCTTCTTTGGAAGTTCGATCGGTAGTTGAGAAAAGAAGCAGCGGTGTCTCGGCTGTGGGGGATGACGCGGCTATGCCTCAATCGCTTTCGAGTTGAGGCCGTCGAAAGGCGAAAACGAGTTGCCCACCAAAGTCTTGCTTGTGAGTAGTCGAGAGGTCAGTTGTTCACTGCCGTGCTGAGGGGAATTAGCAACTATCCAATGGCTGTTCAGAAGTTAATTTAGCTCGACACTGGTCGACTGGTTCCGACCGGCTTGTTTGGATTGATACATGGCTCGGTCTCCGGCGGTTAAAAGCCGGCGGGACCCCGTGTTTTCTGATTTTGATATAGCGACGCCGACACTGATTGAAATGCCGGGCGGATAAAATACGGGGCGTTGGCGAGAGATGGTTTTGCAAAAATCTTCGAACCGTAACTTGGTTTCATTCTCGTTTGCAACTTCTAAAACGACACCGAACTCATCGCCTCCCAACCGGCCGACGCAAACAGCGTCAGTAAATTCAGAATTTAGCTGTTCTGCAATCCACTCAATTGCTCGATCACCTGTAGCGTGGCCGTGATTGTCATTGATTCGCTTAAAATAATCGACGTCGAGAATGGCGAGGGCGAGACGTTTATCAATGTTGTGTTCAAGAGTTGATTGAAATCCGCGTCGATTGAGAAGTTGACTCAATTCATCGGTTCTTGACTGGATATAAAGCTCGGATTCAGTCAGCGAAAATGTAGACAATTCGGTAAAGCGAATGAAATGCCAAACTTCGCCACTGATTTCCAACGTCTCGATAGTTCTATGAAACTGTTGTTCTTCGAATAAACCTGGCAAGGAAAGACGCACAATGTCTGTTTCAAAAGGTACTCTGGGCTGCTGAGCCCCGCTGCTTATTTTATTGAGCACCTGCTGGTTTGAACAAAAATTCTCCTCATCTACTCCAAATAGGCTTTCGGCCTTGCTGTTCCAATAATGGGGCCGTTGGTTCTCATCGGAGATGATTAACGCCTCTGCGTATTGGTCAATCAAAGCCTGGAACAAGCCGTTAGGAACAAGATTTTTCTTCGTCGGATTCACGAGCAATCATTTTTTGGATGGAGACTTTTTCGTTTTAGTCTTTTTTGATTTCGCCGCTGCCTTGGGTTTAGCTTTGCTTTTCTTTTTAGCACCAAATGCGGCGCCCCAGTTGTCAGAGTATTTCTTAGTTGTGCCGCTGCGTAAAATGGTCATGGATCGATCCTGGATGAAATATGTTTATAAAATCAGAGCTAACTTGCCACGCGTTTAATCGCTGGATGATTAGTTATAACGTTGGTCGGAGTATTTAATGCCTAGCTGTTGCTGCCAGACTGGATAATTTGATTTGAAAGTCGAATGTTCTAATTCATTATGTGATTAGTTTTTTATACTTAAATCGTCTCGGTTCGTCCTCTTTGAGTCCTAATCTCTCGCGGCGTTGCTGTTCGTAGGTTTGATAGTTGCCTTCACACCAATGGAGATAGCCGTCTCCTTCAAACGCGAGAATGTGAGTTGCGATCCGATCTAAGAACCAGCGATCGTGGCTGGTAACAACAACGCAGCCGGCGTAGTTCTCAATAGCTTCTTCAAGTGCTCGCAATGTATCGACGTCAAGATCGTTGGTTGGTTCGTCGAGTAACAAAACGTTAGAACCTCGTCGTAGCAGTTTGGCTAGATGAACTCGATTGCGTTCTCCACCGGAGAGAACGCCAACCTTCTTTTCTTGATCTGGTCCGCGGAAGTTAAATCGGTTGACGTAAGCTCGGGCATTCACTTTGCGTTTGCCGAGTTCCAAAGTGTCATGGCCATCTGAAATCTCCTGATAGACCGTGTGGTCGTCACGGAGACTATCGCGGGACTGATCAACGTAGCCCAATTCCACGGTGCTGCCAATTTTGAGAGATCCGCTGTCCGGTTGTTGTTGGCCAGTGATCATTCGGAACAGGGTGGTTTTACCTGCGCCATTGGGACCGATAATTCCAACGATACCCCCCGGTGGAAGTCGGAAATTGACCTCCTCCATCAATATTTTTTCACCAAAACCTTTTCCTAAATTTTCGGCTTCAATCACCACGTCACCGAGGTGTGGCCCGGGTGGAATTTGGATTTCAAGATCCTGTTCTCTCTCCCGTTGGTCCTCGTTGAGCATTTGTTCGTAGGCGCCAATTCTGGCTTTGCTTTTGGATTGCCGAGCTTTGGGAGACAACTTGATCCATTCCGACTCGCGTTTCAGAGCTTTCAAGCGAGCATCATTCTGTTTTTCTTCGACTTTAAGTCTTGCTTGCTTTTGCTCAAGCCAGGATGAGTAATTTCCTTCGAATGGGTGCCCCTGACCGCGGTCGAGCTCGAGAATCCACCCGGCGACGTTGTCTAAGAAATACCGGTCGTGCGTGACAGCCACAATGGTGCCTGGGTAATCCTGAAGAGTTCGTTCCAGCCAGTGAACTGAATCAGCATCCAAGTGGTTGGTTGGTTCGTCGAGAAGAAGTAAGTCCGGTTTTTCGAGAAGTAGTTTACAGAGCGCAACGCGTCGACGCTCACCACCGGATAGTTCGGTAACGTCCGCGTCCTTAGGAGGTAAATTCATAACTTCAAACGCGACTTCAATTTCGTGATCGAGTGACCAGCTATTCGAAGCTTCAATTTGGTCCTGCACACGAGCCATCTCGTCGTAGACCTTTTGCATTGCGTCGTCATCGAGAGGTTCGGCGCACTTCGCGCTTAATTCGTTGTAACGATCCAGAAGTTGTCGACGTGGTGCAACGGATTCCTGAACATTGTCCCAGACATTTTTTTCAGGGTTTAAGTGGGGCTCTTGTGGGAGGTAACCGACTGTGAAACCGTCGGTAAGGCGAGCTTCTCCGTCAAATTCCTTGTCGATCCCCGCCATGATTTTTAGAAGAGTACTTTTACCGGTACCATTTCGGCCTAAGACGCCAATTTTGGCACCTGGGTAAAACGAAAGCCAAATATTGTTCAGGACTGCTTTGGTGCCGTGCTTTTTGGTCATGTCGACCATCTGGAAAATGTATTGCTTGCTCATGGCGGTAGTTTTCGAATTCGTACGATCTGGTTGAGTTAATAACGGTTAGTTTGTTGGCGTTTTGACCAGTCACCTATTCCCACTCGATGGTGGCCGGGGGTTTGGAACTGATGTCGTAACAGACCCGATTGACGCCATTGACTTCGTTAATGATCCGCGTCGACATTGTCGCAAGGATATCATAAGGCAATCGTGACCAGTCAGCGGTCATGAAATCATCGGTGTCTACACATCGAATCACCAGTGCATTTTCATAAGTTCTGGCATCTCCCATGACGCCGACACTCTGGACTGGCAAGAGGACAGCAAACAACTGGGAAGTTTTCCGGTAAAGATCGGCGTTTTTAATCTCCTCGATGACGATTGCATCTGCTTCGCGGAGGACCTTCAGTTTCTCCTCCTTGATTTCACCGAGACAGCGAACAGCGAGGCCAGGGCCAGGGAAAGGATGTCGCCAGACTAAGTCCTCGGGCAGACCGAGTTCAATGCCAAGGCGGCGAACTTCGTCTTTAAATAAGTCACGAAGCGGTTCGATCAGCTCAAAGCCAAGTTCTTCCGGGAGGCCGCCGACGTTGTGGTGGAGTTTAATGGTCGCTGCAGGGCCGTCCTCGGCGGCACCACTTTCGATGACGTCGGGATAGAGCGTGCCTTGGGCTAAAAACTTAGCGTCCTCGATTGTCTCCGATTCCGCTTTGAAGCATTCAATAAACACATGCCCAATCTTTTTCCGTTTTTCCTGCGGATCCGTCACGCCTGCTAAAGCAGTTAGGAATTGCTCAGTTCCATCAACCACACGGAGGTCAGTTTTGAAGTGGTCTGTGAATTGTTCGGTCACCAATTCGGCTTCGTTCTTCCGAAGCAGCCCATTGTCTACGAGAATGCATGACAGTTGAGGCCCGATTGCCTTGTAGAGCAAAGCGGCAACGACCGCAGAATCGACTCCACCGGAGAGGCCGCAAATTACTCGAGAGCTGCCTACTTGCTCGCGGATGCGCTCAATCGCCTCGTTCGCAAAATCTTCTAGCTTCCATGTGCCGGTGCAGTTGCAAACTTCGAAGAGAAAGTTTTTGAGGAGGATCGAACCCTCGGGAGTGTGGGTGACCTCCGGGTGAAACTGAAGTCCGTAGACAGGAAGTTTTAAATGTTTTACCGCGGCAACTGGGCAGGTGCTGGTATTTGCTAACGGGGCAAAGTCTTCGCTAACGCGTTGGACTTGGTCACCGTGGCTCATCCAGACTTGGGCTTCTTTGGGAAAGTCTTTGAATAGGACGTCTTCGGTAGCGACATTGCAGATTGCCCGACCGTACTCTCTGGTGCTGGTGCTCTCGACCTTTCCACCAAGGTGATCGCAGGCGAGTTGCATTCCGTAACAAATCCCCAGAACTGGAATGTCCAAATCAAAGATACCGGGATCGCATTTAGGTGACTCAGATTCGTAAACGCTGCTTGGACCGCCCGACAGAATGAGGCCACTGGGCGAGTGTCTTTTTATTTGCTCAGGAGTGATGTCGTGGCGGACAATTTCGCAATAAACATGTTGTTCACGAACACGCCGAGCGATCAACTGGGCATATTGAGATCCAAAATCTAAGACGAGGATGCGTTCGGAATTTGATTTGGCGTTTGTTTCAGTGGCCGGTGACATTCGAATTGTCCAAATGTTGCGTATTAAATAACAAAACCCGCGAAAACCAGGCGGGTAGGGAATCTCGGATTATACGAATGTAAGGCAGGTTTTCCAACGACCGATCCCTAAGAAGTCGAGAAGTTCAGAAACGCTGTTTTATACGTTGATAAAATCGAACAATTACGCATTCCGGAGGGGCTTATTCAGCCTCCAATTGGCGGCAGTGCCACGGTATCGGAAATAGAAGCGGTACGTATACTGTTTAAATCTCCAGTAGTTTACGATTTATGATACGGATTTCCAGCGAATGAAAGTACTAATTACCAACGATGACGGCGTCCACTCTCAAGGGATTATTCAGCTTGCGAAACTGGTACGGCGTCATTGTGATGAGGTTTTTTTAGTTGCACCGCGGATTGAACAGAGCGGCGTTAGCCAAGCAATCACCTTCCTGTCCCCTTTGTTTCCACATGCATTAGGCGGAGATTTAGACTCCCAAGATGATCATATTCCGGGATACTCGGTCAATGGAACGCCTGTGGATTGCGTCAAGTTAGGGATCCATGAACTCTGTCCATGGAGACCAGACCTGGTTTTGAGCGGAATTAACGGAGGTTTGAATGCCGGAATTAACGTCGGCCACTCAGGCACCGCGGGAGCCGCCCTTGCCGCCGCAACTTTTGAAATTCCAGCCTTCGCGATGAGTCTCGAAAGCTCTGAATCAATGGACTTCGGACTCGCTGCAGAAATGGTCTGGCCTCTAATCCAACGTGTTATGGGAATTAGTCTGCCGCCGCGAACCGTTGTGAACATCAACATCCCGGCGATTGCTCTGGAAAAGTATCCCGAAACTGAACCCGAAGTGGTTTTGGTTCCCGTCGAAACTAATCCGATGGCCTATGGCTTTGATACCGGGGCCGATCCTAAAGGTCGGCCGTATTATTGGTCAACGAATTTTCCGGTGCCGGAACCTTCGGGTTTTCTTACCGACACTCAGGCACTGGCCGCTGGAAAGGTCACCATTTCAACGATTAGCTACGACTTAAACCAACCGAAGTCACTCGATGTTTTAAAATCGGCCATGGTCGGAAATAGTCCAGCGGGCTAACCGTTGAGCAACGTCAGTATTTTAGGTTAGGCGTCGTTAACTTTGATCATCGAATCGTATGGGGAGGCAGCGGAGAAATGGGTTCAGCAACAAAAATTGGTGTCGTGACCGTCTCAGATCGGGCGAGTCGTGGCGAATATGAAGACCGAGGTGGGCCTGCGGTTGTCGATTATCTAAACGCGACGGTGACTTCTGAGACGCAGTTAATAACGTCGGTAATTCCCGATGAACTGGGACTAATCGAGTCGACGCTGGTCGGTTTATGTGACGATGAGAATTGTAATTTAGTTATTACGACGGGAGGGACTGGCCCTGCCATTCGAGACGTCACCCCTGAAGCAACAGAAAATGTCTGCGATAAAATGATGCCTGGTTTCGGTGAATTAATGCGTCAGGTGTCTTTGACCAAAGTCCCGACCGCGATCCTATCTCGTCAGGTTGCAGGAATCCGCTCTTCCGAGACGGGAGGTGCTCTCATTATCAACCTCCCCGGTAGCCCTAAAGCGATCGCCGAGTGTTTGGATGCTGTTTTCGCCGCCGTTCCCTACTGTGTTGATTTGATCGGTGGGGGATTTTTAGAAACCGATCCCGATCGGATTGTGGCATTTCGTCCGAAGCAAAAATAGCGTTCTTCTAGATGGGAAACGCAAAATCAGATGCGATCATCCGTGGTTTTTAGCCAGGAAGAGTTTGCTTAGCGTGGGGACGCTATGCACTGAGCTGCTTTTAATTCATTAAAGAGAATTCAAGCGAGAGAGAATTCAAGCAAGGCCTGCCGTAGCGGCTATTCCAAAACACAAAATGGGTTGGCCCGTTTGGGGTTTAAATTGTAAGTGGAAGGCTCGGTTGTTGAATTTTTATTCTTGTTGGGGGCTTGTGAGCAAATCAATTTTTCTGACTCGTCTGCCCCTTTTGGTGATTGCTGTCAAGAATTCTGAGAGGGTAGGGAAGCACCATCAGCAAATTGTCTAACTCGAGGTGGACGTTTCGAGCTTTTATCTAAGTTTTTTTTCAAGCAAACTTTTGCAGAGAAATAATTTTTAGGATAGTTCAATGCAAGTAATTTGGACATTAAGAAAATTCAGGTTTCGATCGGTTGTTTTTGAAGAATTGCAGTTTTTTTCGCGAAAAATAGGTTAATAGCGTTTTTATGCGATTGAAATTGAAGCTGGAGAGATCGGTTGCGAATGTGGATAAGGGTATTTTTAGATCCCAAGAACCAAA
>JAAEMV010000864.1 GCA_024225195.1 Planctomycetaceae bacterium
AATGATTCCAACCGATTTAACGTCCGCACTACCACCAATGTCTTGGACTGGTTTCCCTTCAATTGGAAGATCCAATCCGTTTTTGATTTGATAAACCATTATTTTGCTTTGCACGCGTGAAGTCACTGCAGGTTATTTAAACCTGCAAAATTAGGTTGCCGCGAGAGTTATGACATCGTGAAATTTTTCACAGGGTTTTCCCGAGAAAATGCCTACTACAAGAACCATTTACAGCACTTGAAGTTAACAGGAAGTCATGGCTTTTTCGCGATAATCAACGGTAAGAACGAAATGGTATTGAAATTACGAAAAACCGCAATCGCAGAATCGCTCAATTTGCCTTTAAATTTTGACACTGAAGAACGATTTGGTAAATCCCAAGCGGAATTATCGCTAGATCGTAAGGTCCCCTGACGAGCAGGCATTGGGGCGTAATTTCTGCTGATCGATTCAACTGCAATGAGGGAGGATTTTCTTCCAAAGGCGGGTCTTAAAGTTAATCATCTTACCGCACGCCGTCGGTTGGGTAACGGTTTCAAAATAGGGGCATTAGCAGGTTTTGGGTGTATGCAAAAACGTGCATTTCGTTACTGGGCAATGGCGTTTTTCTCATATTGCCGGTCGTTTCCTTGATTTGCCGGTTATTCGGTTTTCAACGGGGTCCGGTAAATCGAGGGCAGTGCAGTCTCGTTTAAATAACGGGACTGGTTTTCGGGGCGGGATGTGATTGAAGAGGCGTAATATTCCGAGATTGCATTGTAGTGAACAAATGTATAAACTTTGGCGACCATTCAAGGAGCAGGAAATGTTGCAAGAGAAGTTAACGAAGCGTCAGCAAACGATTTTTGATTACATACGAACCTGTATCGAGGAGCGTGGTTACGGGCCGACCATCCGAGATATTGCCGAAGAAATGGGGTTCCGTTCTCCTAACGGTGTCATTTGCCACCTCACGGCTCTTCAAAAAAAGGGTCTGATAAATCGAACGAACAATCAATCGCGCTCCATCGTGTTGACGGACGAAGTCAACGAAGAGTTGAAAGGATTTCCACTTGCCGGTCGGGTCGCCGCTGGTTCATTGATGGAAGCTGTGGAGCAAACGGAGCGGATTGATGTTGGATCAATGTGGCCAAAGAAGGGAACGTATGTTCTCGAAGTTGAAGGCGATTCAATGATTGATGCTCAGATCGCTCCGGGAGACTATGTGATTGTGAAACGTCGGCAGACGGCAAACAAAGGTGATATCGTTGTCGCACGCACGTCCGAGGGCGATGCAACGCTCAAGTATTGGTTTCCCGAGAAGAATCGGGTTCGCTTGCAACCCGCCAACAAAACGATGAAACCGATCTATTCGCGTGATGTCAAAGTTATTGGTGTCGTCATTGGCGTCGTCCGCAATCTTCGCTAGGTTCCATCTCAGATTGAAAAAAATCAAACTCGAGGATTCACTGGTTATTTTTTCAAACTCAGGCTGACTGAGATTGTGTGGTCGATTTTGGCCGATAGAACCACAGTAGCGTTGCCGCAATAATCGAAGCGACAGCGCCAACAAGAATCGGATATTGCGGAGAGAGTCCGGCTAAGATGCCTCCGCAGAAGCAGAGCAGGGCGGAGCCAAGAACGCGCACTGAATGAGAGACCCCGAGCATACGGCCTTGAGCATCGGCAGGTGCGGTATCGGAGAGCAAGGCCGACATGTTGGTAGTTGCTAAAGCCATCGCCGCTCCAACGCAGGGCAAAATCAAGCACAGCCACCACCATTGGTTGGGCAAGATTTCGAGAATCAGTAAACCGGACAGCGCAACGGCACAAATCGCCGTTATAGCTCGTGGCGTTCTGCCTCTACCTACAGGTTTTACAAGTAGCCACTGGGTCATCACCATGGAAACGCTGGTATAGGAAAGCAGCCAACCGACGTGCGAAGAGGTGAATTCCCATTTTTGAACAAAGTAGACGGGATTGAATTGAAAAACAAAATCAATTCCGAGATACAAAAAGAAATTGACGATCAGCAACGCTCGAAACGGTGCTAACTTAAACGCCTCTCCCATCTCGAGAAAACCACGCGTTAGATGGACGCCGTCTGATTCAGCTTTTGAGGGCGCAGAATTTGGGAAACGCCAAAGAATCAATCCCGTGCAAAGTAGGCAAACCACTGCGGCGACATAAAATGGCAGTGAATAAGAGGCCCAGGAAAAGTAATTCTGATCCGCGAGATGGCCACCGATGACCGGTGCGAAAACATAAGCGAGGCTGCTGGCCATGTAAATTAACCCAAATCGGCGTGATTTTTCGGGACCGGTAGAAAAGTGAGCGACCTCGGCCTGGGCTAAGACGAGTAGAACGCCAACAAAACCAAGAAAAAACTGGCCAGCCACGATGATCCAGAACTGGTCAACCGAAATGGACCACGCAATGGCGAGGTTTCCGATTGCCGTAATTCCCATCGCAGCGGCGAGCACCAATTTTCGCCCGAATTTATCTGACAGCTGCCCTAAGATGGGCGAGCCAAAAAATTCGCCAATTCGGAAAACGGCCATGGCGACACCAAGCAAAAATGCTCGCGTTGCTGGTGAAGTCTCCGCAGAAAGGACTCCGTGATCCTGAGGGTGGAGGAACATCGGCGAAAGAACAGGAGAAACCAAAGCACCAGCGAAAAAGCCCAAAAACACGAGCACATAAATCAAGCCCATCAGTTTAGCTCCTTAAATATTTCACTTGCCGGTGCAGAAAGACGTTCTCGTAGTGTCGGCATCTTAAGGAATAGACGACACGGCGGCTATCAGAGGTGTCGGAGTGAGAAGCAGTCAGTTGCGAATTTCCCTCAGTAGTGACGCCCAACGGTCGTTTAAGTGCCTCGAATGTGAATCCGCCTAATGGTCAAAAGTACGGCTATTGCCAGTGCAGTAAGCAGCCCAGGCGAGCGTCTATGTGTGCGAGCGGTCGCTAGGTTTTAAATCCTGGGCGGTGAGGTGCCAAAGCCCTTGTTTAGCTTGCCACAAGCGAATTCAGAATTGAGGATGTCGAAATGGTAAAGCTCGTCATTGAAAACGAAGCCCCAGAGTGTGACTTTTCTGAGATTTGAGCGAAAGTTACTCAGTTGGTCGAAAAGCTATTTGTAAGGCCACCAAAGTTGAATGGTTTCTCGGTTTAGAAAAAACCAAAAGCGTAAATCAGCGCAAAAAAAACGAAGGGTTTCAGCTCGCCGCTACTGAAACCCTTCTAAAATTGGCTGTCCGATTATGGAATAAATCCTTATCGGAGACCCACAGCCATTAAACTCATCGACAATCCAGCAACGATTTTTAAGAAAAAAGTAAAATGGTTGCTTAATCCGCTACAACTGGAAAAGTCTATCGCTAAATTATAGGTATCTCGAATTAAATCACTGTTTAAACTCATCAATCAATGTTGGAGCGTTGAATGATCTCGGACGGATCGTCAAAGGAAGACGTATTGGACACGCCTAAATGTACCAATTACCCATTTTCTGATCGAAAACCTGCCAAGTTAGCCTTAGAAGACGGAACTGTTTTCGACGGTTTTGCATTTGGAGCGACAGGGACCTGTGATGGGGAAGTCGTTTTCAATACCTCGATGACGGGATATCAGGAAATATTGACTGATCCCAGCTATCGTGGCCAAATCATTACCATGACCTACCCAGAGATGGGTAATTACGGGATTAATGAAGAGGATGTCGAGAGCCGATGTCCCCATTTATCGGGCTTCATTGTGCGGAATGTCAGTCGAGTGGCAAGTAACTTCCGCTCTTCATCCAGCCTACAGGATTACCTGGAAAAGCACGGAATTGTCGGAATTTCAGATATCGACACGCGGGCGCTTGTCCGAAAAATTCGAAGTGCGGGTGCGCTCAAAGGAGTGATTTCATCCGTGGAGCTCGATAACAGTAGGCTGATTGAAATGGCCAAATCGAGCCTTGGCCTGGTTGGAAGGGATTTGGTAAGCGAAGTTCTTCCCGAACAACCGGTTAACTGGGAAACACATTTGAGCAAATGGTGGGATACGAGAACAAACGCGCCAGCGCCCCAAGCTCCTGATGCAGATGCTCCTCATGTCGTGGCGCTTGATTTCGGAATGAAGTGGAACATCGCTCGGCATTTATTTAATCAAGGGTGTCGCGTGACCGTTCTTCCGGGAACTGCGACCGCGGACGAAGTGATGGCACTGAATCCAGATGGAATTTTTCTATCCAACGGGCCGGGTGATCCGGAGCCGCTTCAATACGCCATCGATACCATCGCTAATTTGATTGGCAAGGCGCCGCTTTTTGGGATTTGTCTTGGTCATCAGTTGTTCGCACTCGCATGTGGCGCAAAGACGGTGAAAATGAAATTCGGGCATCGTGGTGCCAACCAGCCAGTCATTGATGAGAAAACGGGTAAGGTTGAAATCACCTCTCAAAATCACGGATTCGTTGTCTCTAAAGATGACTTCCCTGCTGACTTGGAAGTGACTCATTTAAATTTGAATGACAATACGATCGCTGGTTTAAAGCACAGCGTCCATCCTGCTTTCAGTGTGCAGTATCACCCGGAAGCGTCGGCAGGTCCGCATGACAGCCAGTATCTGTTTGGTCAGTTCAAGGAATTGATCGATACAAATCGTGTCGCGAATTAGGTCTTAGAATTTCGTTTTTCCGGCGTCACAGCGGCGGTGCAATTCATTGCGGATCTCAATTGACGCTTTTTCGACTTCCTGATTTCTTGCAGTCGTGAATTGATTGTTGAGCACAACTTGGTTTCAGTCGTGCTTAATCTAAATTGTTATAAAACCATCTCAACGAGCCGTAGAGGCCGAGCCGATCTTCCGTCGGATGCGGTTGACGAGCTGGCGATTCAACTACCTAAAAGAACTCTTGACGTGTGGGTCGTTTAGTACGACTAATCCCCAGATTCCAAACGGAATTCCCAATAAACAGCAGGGTGAAATACAGGGAATCATCGCAAGAATGGCGGTTGTAAAAGCGAAGCCGTAGGACTGAAGTTTCATCATCTTGAGGCATCCAAAGATAATCACGCCACCACCAATGAGTCCTATTAGGCCTTGGGCGATTCCAAAAATGCCTTGACCCATTAAGGAAGCAAACTCGGCGGGGGCGGGTTGGTCCGCCGCCGCCATCAAACCTAATCCTAAAATGTTCAATGCAAGACCGAGGAGTGCTAAAAGAACGCCGATAATTGTGGAAATTAGCATTCCCAAGGCCGGTCCCTTTACCTTGTTAGATGCGTAGGCTCCACCCCCTTGAGGTGGCATTCGTCCGGGAGTATTTGGTTGCGATTGGTAAGGATTTTGGGACATTGGCTTACTAGTGAAACATTGAAGCTAAACACTTTTTTGTTGAACTGACGAACCATCGCAGGTGGCAGTAAGCTTGTCAAATGTTAAGACCAAAGCTAATTGAAAGCTCCCTGTTTTAGCATGGTTCGGATCGCGAAATTCGATTGACCAAACAAGCTGGCACCAATGAAAACATTTGATTACCGCTGTAGCTCTAGCAGGTGTAATCCTAGAAGCAGCCACGCCGGTGTGAGAGCTAAGCTAACCAAAGATGTCGCTAAGCAGACTTGAACCGCTACGTTCGGTTTGCCACCGTAGTGTTTCGCCAACACGATTGGAAAAATTGCCGCTGGCATTGCCGCTTCAACCACCAAGACACGCTGTAATTCTTGGGAACCGGTCAACAAGGCGGCGACGCCAATAAACGCGAGGGGCATGATGGCGAATCGAACCAACAGGGATCCGAAAATAACTTTTGGTTGCAGTTGTAGTTTATGACTGGAAATTACACTCGCGAGAGTCGCTCCCACGAGAACGAGACTGATTGGGATCGTACAATTCCCGAGGTCGAGGATAGCTTTTTGAGCAACAGCAACCGATGGAATCCAGTGGTGGAAGTCAGTGAAGTTCAGTAAAAGTCCAGCGATGATTGCAATGGTTGGGCCATTTATTAAACGTTTTATGGCGCCTTTGGCAGTTCCGCTCAACAAGACGATGCAAACGGTCCACATTGCCAATTCAAGCCCCAGATTGTGTACAAACAGCACCCCCAGGGTTTGGTCCGCGACGTCTGGGAAGAGGGCCGCAATTAGCGGGATTGGAATGAAGCCGTAATTTTGGAGCGCAGTCGAAACGGAAAAAGTATTCAGCCCATCTTTTTTCTCAATTTTGAATCCGACCCCAACCAGGCGAGATAGAAACAGGCCCGATAACGTCAGTAAAAAACCGGCTGTCAAAGCGATAAAAACAACAGACAACTGCTGCAGGCTTTCGTTGCCAGGGATCTTGGTGAGAATAAAGCAGGGATAAAGGACGTTGACCACTAAGCGAACGATGCTTTTTTCGGCTTCTTCAGTAATGACCCCGAGTTGCCGCGTTAGGTAACCGACACCGACCATCAAAAAAACAGGCAGCGTGTGAGTTAGTATTTCTAGGAAATTCATAAACGTAAGGAGCTTACTACGAGTTGGATTGGCGGTGGTTAATCTCGCCGAGTCGACGAACTAGAATCTAACCCGTTGGCCATGTCCGCCACATTAAATTGTGACATCGGCCGCCATTATCGGTCGTTCTGCTGATTTGTCGAGAGCCTGAGTTCTGCCATGACCGGAGAGTGGTCAGAGGGGAATCGTCCCTCGCGGTTGGTCCGAATGATTGATGCCTCAATGACTTTAACATTTGGCTGAACAAAGACGTAGTCAATCTTTTTGCCGTCCGAACGCCCCTCAAATCCACCACCCGTGCCAACCATCTTTTCATTTGGGTGCAGTTGGCGAAAAGAATCGACAACTTTAATTGGGCTTGCCGGCAATTGTGTTGATTTGCCTTTGAGGTACAGGATTACTGGATTGCTTTCATCAGCGTTAAAATCACCGGTGACCAGAAAGGGATCTCGGTGTTTCCTAGTGCTAATCCGCTCGGCAATCAGTTGCGAAGACTTCAGTCGGGCGTTTTGAGATTGGTGATCAAAGTGGGTGTTGTAAACATAAAAACATTGAGAAGTCTTTTTAACTTTCAGGCGAACCCAGGTGCAAACACGTAAATAGCGATTGCCCCAATGTCGAGATTTGACCTCGGGTGTGTCGGATAACCAAAACGTGCCGGATTCCAATTCGGTGAATCGGTCGCCTCGGAAAAGAATGGGGGAGTATTCCCCTTTTTCTCCTCCGTCCCTGCCTTCGCCAACCTCTTCAAACTCTGGCAACTGTTTGCGAAGGTCATCCAGTTGGAACCGAAAAGCTTCCTGCAAGCCGACAACATCGAGCTTTCCATCTCGGATTACATCCGCAGCGAATTCTTTTCGATGTTTCCAGCTGTTGTCACCATCATTGGCCCGGCCGTTTCGAATATTAAAACTCATTACGCGTAGATTGGTGGACTTGTTGGGGGCAGCTTGTTGAGCAATACCGCTGCCGGACGAAGCAATCAGAACAAAAACGATCGAAACAACAAACAGAATCGCACTGCTTCTGGTTGCTAACCATGATTTCCGAAGAGTTAGATCATTTTTTAAAGAACGCTTGGCTTGAGACATCATGATATTTTCGGGAGATGAATTTTTGCTATTTGTATTTGAGAAGGTTTCTATCTGAGACTCGGATTCTATCAGTTTGGTAGTGCCGATGCGGCTGACACTTCGTTGACTGTAAAAATATTTGCATCAAACTCTTTCAAAAAAGCAGATCGAGCGAAGTGCCCCGCCGAAGGTTCAGCGATGCTTACGTTTGAGACGTTTTGGCAAAAACGCATTCTGGAAATGGTCGTGTAGGCTAAGTGATGCATGGTGGCCTTTGAAGAAGGGAGGGCTTGGGGGGTAACCGAACCCCTGCAGTGACGCTTGCTAACGTGGCGCTGTTGGTTTGTCTGTAAATCACAAAAAAAGCTCCCGACAAGCAAATGCCGAGAGCCAGTTTAAACATATGAAACCAATCTTGTTCGAATGTTCGATCAATAACACGAATGAGTGGCAGTCATCTCAACCCTAGATTGGAATCGAGCATTACATGTTAATTTCGAAACCCTTTCGGTTCTCACGAGATAGAAATGAATTGGCTTGTTTGTCACCAATCACTTCACGCTTATTGGGATCCCAATCGAGAGGTCGCCCTAGACGCATCGCGATGTTGGACAAGTGACAAATTTCTAGCATTTGATTGTGGGTCCAAACATCCGAGATGGGTTCGACCTTGTTATTGATTGCTTCGATGAAATTGAGCGTGTGGTTTTCCGGCACGGGGCCACCGTAAACATCTTCAACGGCGCTGGCTGGGAGTGGATTGTTGGCTAGGTCCTCAACAGGCTTGCCAACGATTTTTCCTCGGTTTACGAAGAATCTTCCTTTGGTGCCCTCGAACAAGATTCCGTTATCACCTTCGTTGGTAATTAAAAGTTCAACTCCATCAAGCATGTCCACTTTAATGTTGTATTGGATTGCGATGTCATACTTATCATCGACCAGTGGATAGCCGTTCTTGTCGTACTCGACATCGAATTTGTAATCGACGGGCGTGACTTTTTTAGCTCGCATTTGAACCGACGCTCGATCGTCGGAACCGTTGTTTTTGGGAGAAAGTGCCCAGCAAGCGATGTCGACGTGATGAGCACCCCAGTCGGTTAATTTGCCACCAGAATAGGCGTGCCAATTACGAAACGCATAGTGACAGTTGCTATAAAGTGGCACGCCACCGCCGTAACCCTTGCGCATTTCCGGAAGTGCCCGATAAGCAACTTTCGGAGCTGGCCCGAGCCATTTATCCCAGTCCATCTCGGCAGGAACCGGAGCTTCGGGAATGACAGGGGAGGGACGGAAACCGCCAATCCCACAAGTTACCTTTTTCACTTTTCCAATGCGGCCGGCCCTAACCAACGCGATGGCTTGCAAGAACCGCTTGTTACACTCGCTTCGCTGCATGGTTCCGACTTGGAATGTACGACCGGTTTGTGACTTGATCTTTTCGATCAACTTTCCTTCATCGATTGTCAAGGTTAGTGGTTTTTCGCAGTAGACATCTTTACCGGCCAACATCGCCTCGACGGCGATTTTAGTATGCCAATGGTCTGGCGTCGCAATCATGACCGCATCGATGTCTTTACGATCTAAAATACGTCGGTAATCACTGTAGGAATCAGGTTTTTTACCCTGACGCTTTTCCAAGTTAACGACGTTGGTGCCAAGCACTTTAGAATCCACGTCTGCCAACGCAGCAAAATCGGCAAACTTTGTCGATTTGTTGGTGATTGCGACACCTTGGTTCCGCAGTCCAATGGTTGCGAATACCGGACGATCGTTAGGTGAGTTAAAACCGAAAACGCGCTGGGTTGAAAGAAAACCGCCTGTCGCCAAACCGGCTGCAAGAGTTCCCTGGACAAATTTTCGACGCGAAAGTTTTTGGTTATTTTGCATAGCTATATAATCTCGGGTTAATGGTTTAACCGACCAGAAATTGAATGGTCAGGGCAACTGCTGCTGGCCAACGGGAGGTCGGTCATCCGTTTTAGGTAATTGAATAACGAAGAGGCCAATTAATTACGGGGAAAATACTGGAACGTAATTCAGTGGCATTTGGAGGATGATACATCCCATCGCCGCTCCAAATTCAGCACCGGCTTCACTGGAACGCCAAGACCCCTCTGCCGTTTGATTCTTCATTAGCTGGTTTCTGATGAGTGGGTACCACTCGTCCCAGGGTTTGCCTCCGGCATGCCACATCGCCTGCACGGCGTAGTAGTTGGAGTAGAAGTAATGGCCGCCACCTTGCTGAGCACCATTTGGTTTGAACTTCATCAAATAGGCGATCGCCTTTTCAACCTGTTCGCCTTCGTAAATTCCAGCGCTGTACAGCGAGGTGACGCCGGCAGCGGTCATTGCGAACGTCGTGTGTCCGCCTTGCATTGTATAGCGGAAGCTTCCATTTGGATTTTGGCTTTTCTTGACATACTCGATACATTTTTTTCGAACTTCGTCCGGGACATCTATTCCCGCATCACGAGCACCTCGTAAGCCCATGATTTGGCAAACCGTGATGGAGAGATCAGCGTCGCTCTTGGTGGGTTGGTAACGCCATCCGCCTTGGTTGTTTTGACTGTTACAGGTTAGCTGGACAGCTTTGCGTAGCTTGTCACCAATCTCACGTTTCCGCGTCATCCCATAGGCCTGGGAGAGAAATAACATGCTGAAGCCGTGGCCATACATGTTCTCTCTGGCTCCACCGTCACGAGTTGCAATGTATCCGGTTTCTCGAACATTTTTCAAAACATACTCGACGCACATGTCGATCGATTTTCCGAATTTGCCCAATCCGGGCATGTGTCCGCCGCACATCATGGCGAGTCCGCCCAAAGAGGCTGTGGCTACGCCTGAAGAAATTCCGCTGTTACTAAATGCTCCCCGGTTGCGACCAGATTTGACCTGGCTGCGAAGTAAAAAATCGAGACCTTTATCGATAGATTTTCGCGCGGGTGCAACGAGTTCGGCGGGTGATTTTTCTGTCTTCGAATCTTTCCGGTCTCGCGGCCACGGTGGTGTCGCCTTCGCTGGAACCACCGGGATTGCTAACGCGCCAAGTCCGGCAGCCGCGAGGCGGTGAAAAGAACGCCGATCAATCTCTCCTGAGTTGGAAGTATTACTCGGAGGCGTTGCAGAATTTCCTCGGCTGCCGCGATTTCCAATTGGTGGTCTCATCGTACTTCCCTTGTTAAATATGTCCCTCGTATTCTAGTCTTTTGCCTAAAATACGTCAAAAGCAAAGTAAATACTCGACTGAAATTGGACGATCGGTCTCACCACCCCTATCGCCCGACTCCGGTTAGGAATTTAGTTAGTCGGTTGTGGGGGACTGGAAGATTGATCTTCACCAATGCCCCAAAAGCCATTCAGGCTCCTGGTTAGGTTGACCGTAGGTTCCGCTCGCCGATAAATTGTTGGTCTGACAGCTAACATAAAACTGTATCGAAGGCTAGAATTGACGTTGTTTCATTGCGTGAGATTTCTTCGCTTCTCCAATGCCATCCCAGTTTAATGCTTTCGGTAGCCACTAACTCGGTCGAATTGGAGCCTCACGAGGGTGAGACGCCTAAGAACGAAT
>JAAEMV010000865.1 GCA_024225195.1 Planctomycetaceae bacterium
AAAACGAATTCCGAAAAATTAATTCGGAGGTCAATGAGCTCATTAAAAATTACGCAGATGATGATTCCGAAGTATTCTTTCTAAGCATCGGTGACAAGTTCCTTCAAGAAGACGGAACACTCTCAAAATCAATCATGCCAGACTTACTTCATCCCAACAGTGAGGGCTATCAAATCTGGGCAGAGGCGATGGAGCCGACTATTCAAAAACTACTCAGCACCGACGGCAAATAGTAACAGCTGCTGAAAACCACGCCCGACCATTGTCGCACCGTAAAATGGCAATGAACAAACTCAATCTAACTTGTATCTGCTGCGATGTAATCGCAGTTAGTTAAAACGCTTTTAACCATGGTAAACCAAGCTATGAAGTTCCTTAATTACCTATTTATCTTCGCTCTGATGACCGCATTCTACCTAGGAAGCCCCAGCGAATCACAAGCTAAAGCATTTGCCAATGAGGGCGAGAAGCCTGCAGATCAAGAGTACTACGAACTTCGAATTTATAAAATTTTCGATTATGAAAAACAGCAAATCGCCGAGAACTATCTAAAAAACGCGCTCGTACCAGCACTCAACCGCATGGGAGTTGATCGTGTCGGAGTGTTCAACAACCTCGGGGACGAGAACGATCACTCGCTTTTCATGCTCATCCCATTTTCTTCCATCGACCAGTTCACCAACATGAACCAAGCTCTCGCTGAAGACTCAGATTACCAAGCCAACGCGGCTGACTATTTCAAAAGAAACAAGAAATCTGCAGTGTACAAACGAATCGAAAGTCGATTCATGAAAGCTTTTAAAGGAATTCCTACTCTGGAGATTCCCGCATACTCCGCCGACAAAAAAGACCGCTTATTCGAACTTCGACTTTACGAAAGCCACACAGAAGACCACGCCCGCCGAAAGGTCAAGATGTTTAATGAAGGGGAGATCGATATCATGCGGGATGTCAAACTCGCACCAATTTTCTTTGGCGAAACACTCATTGGCCCCGATGTCCCCAACTTAGTTTACATGCTTTCGGGAACAGATGAAGAATCGCATGGACAACACTGGAAGGATTTCCTTGCCCACCCAGAATGGATTCGAATTAAGGAAATTGAAGAATACAAAGGCACCGTCTCAGCAATCAAAAAATGGATGCTCAAACCAACCGCCTACTCCCAATTGTAAAGTCAGTTGCAAGCTCAACTGGCTTACCGCAACGAGCTCGTCTTAAAATTTTTCCAATTTGCAATCTTCAAACCAGTGTGGCGCATCAGGTCTAAACATGAACAACAACACCTTTGAAGTTACCGAGTTTTCAGAAGCGGGGGAAACACTTAGCACGAAATCAGTCGAGCGGGCAAACCTGGATGGCCCGCACGTAGATTATTTTTCTAACAAATTCATCCATCTGTCGGGCGATCTCGAACTGCCTTTAGAGGACCGCCTACCGGGTGACGACGAGGCATTGGAGTACCGAATCGGTTCGGACCGAAATGGAGCCTACGTACTCTATTACTTCCACGACGAAGTGATCTTTGCCTCTTTAATTCTCAGTGGTACGGATCATGAAACTGAGACGGAGTTGATGCAGGTTTTCAAGTTCCTGTTACTTGACACAGACGACCTCGACGAACCGACGGAGGAAGAAATTGACGCGGTTCTGTCATCCGAGGAGTTCGATTTCTCCCAGACTGAAATTCGGCCCGCGGTCTTCGAGGTTCAATTGACGGGTCCGGAAGACGGGGAAACCCCACTGGAACATGTGAGACAAATGAATCGTGCCTTGAGTGCCGCGTTCTTCAAAATAGACCGGGCTAACTAGCATTCTGATCGATAAATTCCTTGATCACAGTCCGCGGAATAACGTAGGCCCGCGTACGACTGAATCGCGAAATATTCACTCCCAAAAAGTTACCATCGATATCAAACACAGGGCCTCCACATTGCTCGGGTCGTAGATCGGCATCGTGTGACACGACGCGACTGAACCCGTCGCGACGGACGCTTTTGCCACCATCAAAATCATCAGCAATGTGCCGTGATTTCTTAGCGGGTCGCTTTCCAAGTATCACTTGTTTGGTTATTTCCTCGCCATCCCGGCGAACGGTCACATCAATTCGATTGTTAACGTCTTGATTCGAGAGAAAGCGAAATACATCGTTTCGCTGGCGAACCGATTTGTCATCAAGTTTCAAAACGACGTCCCCAGCCTCAAGACCTGCCTTTTTCGCAGCGCCGTCTTGAACCTCTTCAAAAACAACTTTGTTGTCTCGGCTGCCGATCACAACTCCTAAATAACCACCACTCGCTCGGGTTCGCGGAACAGCAAAGAAATTAGAACCCCAGGTGCTAATACTGCCGTCGCCCTCTGCATCGGGCATCAACAACAAACGACCGGGTTGCTCTGCCAAATCACCCTTAATTCGACTCAAGTCAATCCCACCCACATCTCGAAAATCAACCTGCAACAAAACTAAATCGTTCTTGGGATCTCGAGCAACCACTTCGGCGGCAAGGCTACTGCCGTTCCCTAGTTGCACTCTCGGTTCCGTTCCAACAAGCGTACTTTTACTGATTAAATTACCTCGGCCTTTTCGAAAGATTCGCGTGCCCCAGACAGTCTGTGACTGCTCATCTAGTCGACTCTTAATCACGACCTGTGCGTTATCCAACTTCGCTTCGAGCGACTTAAAAACCTTAGAAAAGTCACGTAATTCGGGAAAGGTTTTTGGCTTTTCCAGAACCTCCTCTTCGGTGAGGTTCAACTTAATTAATTTTCGTTTCTGGTTGCGAAGAACGGAAAACTCGACTTGGCTTTCACCTGAGTTTCGTAATGAAACCAATTTATAATAAATCGAATTTGATGAGTTTACTTTTCTGCCCGAAATCGCCTGAACAACATCGTTGACCTTCAATCCAGAAGCTTGCGCTAAACCACCATCAACAATCTTAACGACTTTGAGACCATTCGAATCACTTTCTCCGCGGAAACCAAGCTTGGGCAGACTGGGCCAGCCATTGATCTCGAAAAACTTAGGAGTTTTTAACTGTTCCCAATACTTTTTAAAAGAGTTAATGGGAACGTCGTAATTTTGCTTGGTGTCTTTGCGAATGTTACTGTGAATTCCTATGACTCGCCCATTAATATCAACTAGCGGACCTCCTGAATCGCCCGGCTCCATCACAGCCGTTGTTTCAATCATCCCCTGGTTCGGCGTCACTGGCCGAGTGACGTAACCCAACCGAATTACTGAACCCCGATCTTTAACGTAAGTCCCTGGGAAGCTAATGCTGATGCAGGGTTGATTGATAAGCAACGAATTAGAATCTCCAAGTTCGGCAACGGGCAAACTCGATGGATTCTCAATCTTCAACATCGCCATATCGACTCGCTCGTTTGCTCCAAGGCCTTTTGCCCGGAGTTCGCGCCCGTCGGCTAACAAAACTTTGTATCGGCGATTAGGTTTCACCGCGTGGCCGGCAGAAAGCACAATTCCGTCAGAGCTGACAATCACACCGCTAAATACCATTCCACCATCGTTGATGGCAACCGACGCTGGCACAACCTTTTCGACAGCGGTCATGATTTGGGACTGAAGGTCGTCGACATTCAGATCTTCGATGGCAAAGCAAGAAATCGCCGAAACCCAGGAAATAGCAAAAACCAGTAATAGATTCTTGCTCAAAACAAATCTTGAAAGCGGCATTGGTTTCGCCTTATCTGAACGCCTATTCGATCGTGTGTGACTGCTGAAAAAATAGCCCATCTTGCGGTGGGAATCAAATTTTTTCCCTCAGTCGTTTTCGGGTAACCGCAAACCGACCACTGCAATACACACAAAGCCGTCAACCGACACACGGTTCACAGAAAAAACACGTAATATTGAGGGATTCAAAGCAAATTACACGACACTTTCAAGGACGATCGAATTGCAAGCAACTCCTGTTCTCGCTCTGCACAGCCCTCAAAATAGTAAAAGCTTGACCAACTGCCGCCGGAAGGATCAACTGCAAATTGACAGTGGTACACAGACCTACAGGCCAGTTAAACCTCGCCAAGTTAAATCTCGCCAATGAAACCTAACCCAATTATCGCTCGCCCAAACAATACAGCCATTCTTGGCGGGCTCCGCCGCTGTCCACCGCGACCCTCGCATACAGCCTTCCCCCACAAACCACCTGGGACGCAAACGCTTCATCGCCTAACTGGTTTCGCGCAATTTCCTGATAGCCCTCAGACTTCGCCTCAATGACGACGGTCTCACCATTCTCAGCTGTAAAGTACAAGTTTCCACCGACGAGAATTGGTGAAGCACTAACGGCGACACGACGTTTACTGAATTTTTGTTTCCACATTTCATTACCGTCGGCTGCACGCCAACAATACAAAACACCGTTGTCAGCATGAGCGAACACAAAGCCCCCGAAGGCGAGCATTGATTGCTCATAAACTTTGGCCGGATTGTCCCATAGCTTTTCACCATTGCGAGCATCAATTCCGATGGTTTGCCCTCCCGGAAATCCACCACTGGCAAATACCCG
>JAAEMV010000866.1 GCA_024225195.1 Planctomycetaceae bacterium
CAACTGAACTAGTCTTTCTTTAACGGAATGTTGCACCCCAAACACCCGAACCTGGACCGAAATCGTATAACCCGATTCAACACGACTGAGAAAAACGCTAGACTCGCTCCGCACACGGAACTCAACCACATCGAAATGAAAAAATCAGACCACCCATGACCGATCAACCCAACAATCCTCTACACGGAATCAAGTTGGCTGATATTTTGGAGTACCTAGTCGAAACCCATGGCTGGGAAGAGCTTGGATCGCGGGTGAATATTCGCTGCTTCCAAAGTGATCCTTCCATTAAATCCAGCTTGAAATTTCTCCGCAGAACCCCCTGGGCTCGGGAAAAAGTAGAAAGGCTCTACATTCGCTCGATTCGAAAGAGACCACATCGAAGAAGCGAATAGATCACAGCCCGCGTAATTCACCCCGCTGAATAACAGGCCATCGCCTTCGATACCCGCAGAATTAAGCAACCTGAAATCGATCGCCGTCTTGGTTTTCGAGACGTCTCGCAAGTTCACTCAAAATCGCTCGGACCAAATCCACACCAATCAGATTGCGACGGATGAACCCCGCCTCAACAATGGCGAAAATATCACGGTTTTGAGACCCGGATAGATGGCAAAAGGTTTCTATGAATTTCCGCAACAGGTTTTCATACCAACTCGGAATCGGACTGCAGTCCAACACTGGATAACGAGTACACATCACAACAAACGACTCGCTGATTTGAAGTATGAGCTAAACCGAATTTAGGAATCTCTACACCAGAGTACCTGCCCGCCCACTCGCTCAAGTTACAATGTCGTCGTATCTGCATACAGGACTGAGTATTTTCGAGTGCATTGTTTGAAGTGTCGTTCAACTGCCCCTCTCACTATTTCGATTCTTTTGCCCTCAGTTTCACTCGATTAAAAACCCCTTCAGGCACACATATCTGGGGGAAACGCCAATACGGCCATCGGATAGGCATCGCACACTTCCAGAAGGTCTTTACGCTGGCTTCCAAATCGCGGGTAAAACCATCGCGAAAATACAAGCGCCTAAAAATGC
>JAAEMV010000867.1 GCA_024225195.1 Planctomycetaceae bacterium
ATCAGCGTTACCAGCTCGCATTCCAAATACGACAACTAAGACGGTCGCAAAAGCGATGATGGCAAGATAGGTGCGGAATTCAAGATCAAAAAATAGCTGTTTCGTTTTTAACCGGAGAATGGGAAACAGTAATAAGAAATTTGCGCCCGCCAAAGTCATGAATAGGATGACCACATACTCAATCGCTCGTCCATTGAGTCCCTGATGAAAGAAATGCCCTAGGCTGTCGTTGTAAGTGCTAAAGCCTCCGGTCGCCATCGTTGCGAATGCATGGCAAATGGAATCGAAAGCTGACATCCCAAGGAAAAATAGAATGACCGCGAGGATGATGTTGAGCAGGACGTACATGCCCGCAAAACGCCATGCGGTGTGTTGCATTCTTGCCCGCGAGCTTTCATAAGTGGGCCCCGGCATTTCGGTTCTCATCAATGCCTTTCCCGCAGATCCTTGCCCTAGCAGAACCACAAACAACACGATGATTCCTAAACCGCCGAGGAAATGAGTGCTGGCTCTCCAAAACAGAATGCAGTGGGGGACGAGATGCGGATCTTCAAGGTCGCAAATAACCGTCGCTCCGGTAGTGCTAAAACCGGACTGAGATTCGAACAGGGAGTCGATGAGTCCCATCTTGACCCACTTCAAACGATAGTGGGTGGCTCGATCTGCGGGGGC
>JAAEMV010000868.1 GCA_024225195.1 Planctomycetaceae bacterium
ACCAGAAATTTGGTCTTTCTCGAAGACCTTCTTTCGCCAACGCCCGTTAATATTTTCGCTGGTAAGCTTTTTTTCATTGGGTAATTGGGCGAAGTTCCTCAATTCGGCATTGATTAACTGAACCTCGACGCTTCCGACGTGACTTCCATTGGTCACTCCCATCGGGCCAAGGTTACCGTTGCCGACCTCGCCAACTCGCCGGTAAATGTTGGTGTTGACACTGTAATCTGCTGGGACATCAATCCCGTACTCAGCGAGGTCCTCGCGAATATCTGCGTCTACTTCTTTAAATGTATCTGAAAGGACATTCACGGCATCCGCTGCAAATTGCTCTTGGGTTCCGTTGGGGAACACGATCGTTGCGCTAATGTCTCTGCCGTCCATTTTCGGCATTACCGAGTAAGGCACGAGGCCATACAGCACCAACGCGACCGAGCACATAAAGGCCGTCAGTACAGTAGAAATCACTATGGACTTGTGGTGAAGCGACCATTTGAGGAGCGGTTCGTAAAAATAGTTAATGGTCTGTTCCATCGCCCGCGCCGAGAAACGATTGATTTTCTCAAACACCGTCATTAGAGGTTTAAATACATAAAAGACTGCTCCCATGACACGCATGAATAAATTCTTATCATGAGACAAGTGAGCGGGAAGGATGAAGGTACTTTCGATTAGCGAGATAACCAGCATCGCAATTACCGCGACTGGCATAATTTCGATAAATTTCCCCATGACTCCCATGACATACATTAGAGGCATGAACGCGATGATCGTAGTGCCAACCGAAGCACAAACCGCCGGCAGGACTTCCGCCGTTCCGTAAACCGCAGCGTTGATAAAGTCGAATCCTTCCTCGCGTTTAGCGTAGATGTTTTCGCCGATGACAATCGCGTCGTCTACCACGATTCCTAACGCCATCAAAAAAGCAAACATGGAGAGCATGTTAAGCGTCTGCCCAGTGACTAACAGAATAAAACCGGCAGCGAGAATTGACGCAGGAATCCCCATTGCGACCCAGAAGGCCAGCCGTAGATCGAGAAAAATTGCCAACACGACGAACACGGCAACGAGTCCCATGATTCCATTCGCACTCAACATTTCGATCCGGTCTCGTACGTCTACCGAAACGTCACCCCATTGCTTGATCTGGTATCCGCCTGCAGCGAAAATCTCTTCAGTTTCAGCCTTTGCAACATAAGCTTTTACCGCTTCGACGATGGTAAAGAGATCCTCCTCATTGGTCTTTGACACTCGGATAACCAGTGCGTCGCGTCCGTTGATTGAGTGCATGGAGGACGTCTCCGCGAAACCATCGATGACTTCCGCGACGTCAGCGACGGCGATTGGTATACCGTTTCCGCCGTTGGACATGATTGGTAGTTTCCCAATTTCCTCGCCAAGTTCTTTTCTTTTTTCACTGCGAAGAATCAACTTTTGCCGTTCTGTTTCCATCGTACCACCAGGCATGTCCGAATTTTGCTGGCGGATGATTTGGGCGATCTGGTCTAGGCTGAGACCGTACTTTCTAAGATTGTCTTCTGAAACCTCTACTGAAATTTCGAAGGGCTGTGCAGCGACGATTTCGGCGCTTGAAATTGCTGAACCTTTGGGTTGATAAAGAAAAGATAGCATGCTTCGAAACGGGTTGCTTGACTTTACCGCACGCTGCTCAAGCAAGTCTGCGCGCACCCGTTCAGCGATATCCCGCAATTCTCTCTGTTGTGAGAGAGTCGACTCTTCGCTCCGTTCGGGCGCAAGGATCCCTAGGGAAATCGCCGGCGCACGAAATATAATTTGTTTTACTTCAGGATCTTCGGCATTCGGAGGGAAGGTGGAAATCTGATCTATCGAGGACCGGACGTCATTGAGCACTTTTTGAACATCACCGACATTGTTGTTGAGTTCAAGAATGACATAGCCGTAGCTTTCCATTCCTACGGACGTCATTTTTTTGACACCGTCCAAGTTCGCGACTGCCGATTCAATTTTTTGGCAAATGCCAACCTCTGTTTCTTCCGGGGTCGCGCCCGGGAATGGCACACCTACCAACACAATCTCTAACGCAAAATTTGGGAAAACTTCGCGACGCATGACGACCATGCTGGCTGCGCCAATGAGCATCGAGACAATCAAAAGCGTGTTCATAGCGGGCGAATTTTTAATAGCCCAGCGTATAACGGATTTCATTCAATTACCAAATTTGTGGAGGGTTCGTTTTGCTGTTTGTGCGATGGTGGCTTGACCCGTAGGACAACCCACGAGTTAACTAATTCGTGGCGGAGGATTAGTTGTTTGACGGCGGTTGCTCATATTTGAAAATTGGCAGGTTACCTTTTTCCTCTTTCGCAAGTTTCGCTCGGAGGTCTGCTCTGGCTTCATCAAAAGGGCCAACGATGATGTTGAAGTCTTCT
>JAAEMV010000869.1 GCA_024225195.1 Planctomycetaceae bacterium
CTGAGCCTGATTCAAAAGACAAAGACAAAGACAAGGACAAGGACAAGGACAAGGACAAGGACAAGGACAAGGACAAGGACGAAGATAAGGACGAAGATAAGAAAGGTGGCCTTTAATTGACTTGGGTTCCCGATCGCTCCGCCGCCTATCAATTGATGTGTGAGTATACGCAGCAGGAAGGTTTGCGGCGGCATATGCTGAGTGTGGAAATCGCGCTGCGAGCCTATGCGGTGAAACTGGGACTGGACGAAGAGGTTGATAAATGGGGAATCGTGGGTCTGCTGCACGATTTTGATTACGAACGTTGGCCAACCGTACCGGATCATCCCTTGCAGGGCGCTGCGATTCTCACTGAACTGGGATATCCATCAGACGTCATTTACGCGATCAAATCACATGTTGATGGCATTCCTGATTGCCCCCGCCTGTCGGCGCTTGATAAAACCCTGTTTGCCTGTGATGAGCTTTCTGGATTCATTACTGCGGTCGCTTTAGTGCGGCCAACTGGGATTGAAGGCATGAAGGCGAAGAGCGTTCGCAAGAAAATGAAGCAAAAAAGCTTTGCCGAGAAGGTGATTCGAGAAGATATTACTTCCGGTGCTGAGGCGATCGGAGTCGAATTAAATGAGCATATTCAGTTTGTAATTGACGCACTTGCAGAGCATGCGGAACTGCTGAAATTGGCTCCTGCCGGCTAGTTCAACCGGTGCTAATTCCTCTTTGGTTTGTTCTTGCTGGCGGTGAATTTGCTGGCGGTGAATTGAAAGTGGGCAATCACGGTTTTTATTTCTGTAGACCAATTTTCACTCAAAGGTACATCAATGGAAATTCAAGATTCTGAGCAACTTACCGTACGGAAGTGCGTCCCCTGCGAAGGAGGCGTTGACCCCTGTCCCCTCCCCTTTGTGACGGAGCAGCTGGAAAAGCTCCCGGGTTGGTATTTGACACACGAGAACCAACGAATCTGCAAGGACTGGGAGGTGAAGGATTTCGTTTCGGGGCTGGCATTTTTTGAACGTGTTGGCGAGATCGCTGAGGCGGAAGCCCATCATCCAGACCTTCACCTCGTCGGATACAAAAACGTGTCCATTGAAATTTGGACTCATGCGATCGGTGGTCTTAGCGAAAACGACTTCATTCTGGCGGCAAAAATTGATCAACTTGAGCTCTAAGCCGTTAAGCTTGGCTCAGTTTGCCTAATCGGAGTGCGGGTTGTAGGTGATGTGCCGGTCAGCCTGCCCACGAGGGTTGTTCGAATCCTCGGTCTCAATCGGATTGAGGAAGGTCTTTCTCTGTAACCAAAAAGACCGACCGTTTCGGTTGTAACTGTCGATATCTTCATGAAGAAATAGAGTTATCTGCCGGTTAGTTCCGCCACAAGGGTTGGTCGGGCGGGCAGAGTCGTGTTTTTCATGGATGAGGCTGAGATGCGATTTCAACACGTAGTCGTTGTCGGACTCGGATGGTTGCTGGCCGTCGTTGTTGGCTGTACATCGGGGGAGTCCACGCGAATCTCCGGGCTTTCGAACTTCGTTCCTAGCTTTGTCTTTGATTCTAAAGTCGAGTCCCCGGAAATTACCGAGCAGGCCGAAATGGCTGAGCCCACTGAGGTGGCTGAACAATCAAAATCGGCTGGTAAGTCGTTTGAGGATTTACAGGATCGAACCCGAGCGTCCCTTCACGGGATCCTGCCAAAATTGTCGTGGAAACGTCAGCCATCGGAGCACGCTCCTGATCTTGACGGCCCTGACGTGACCGCGGTTCTTACCGAGAAGGAAAGAGCCGCACGTGGAGGTTCCGCCCAGTCGCGTGTGGCTTCCTTGAAGTCACGCTTTCGGATTGGCAAGCCACGAATTTCCAAGGCTGCTGGTTTTAGGGCACGATCGATTCCAGCAAATGA
>JAAEMV010000870.1 GCA_024225195.1 Planctomycetaceae bacterium
CATGCCCCAAACTGAACAAAAACCAACATTATCTAAAACACAAGATCCTTTGCGTCTGATCGATGTCGACCATATTCACTTTTATGTTGCCAACGCTAAACAATCGGCCTACTTCTACGCCAGTTGCTTTGGGTTTCAAATCGATCAAGTTTCAGATCTGACAACCGGCAATCGCAGCGAAGCCAGTTATCTCATCTGCCAGGGAAACATTCGCTTTCTCTTAAGCAGCGGACTTGCCGCAGATCATCCCATCACCCGCGAGGTTTCCCGTTATGGCGACGGAATCAAAGACATCGCCTTCACCGTCGATGACGCCGTTGCGGCTTACGAACAAGCTCTTGCCAATGGTGCAGAATCTGCTTACGAACCCGTTGAGCTTTCGGATGAGCTTGGCACAGTCGTCAAAGCTGGTATTAAATCATTCGGACGGGTAATTCACTCATTTGTTTCACGCTCTGGACAATATTCGCTGTCCCAGGTGAAACAGGGAGGACTTTTCGCTCCCCAGTTTAATGGCAGCGGATTTCACTCCATCAACCAATTTAATGTCGATAATCCCTGTGGCCTATTTTATGTTGACCACTGCGTTGGCAACGTCGAGCTCGGAGCCATGGACCATTGGGTTCAATGGTACCAAGACGTCCTTAATTTCAATCTTTTCAAACACTTCGATGACAGTGATATCTCAACAGAATATTCCGCGTTAATGTCCAAGGTCATGGACTCGGGTCGCGAACTCATAAAAATCCCAATCAATGAACCTGCCGAAGGAAAACGCAAAAGCCAAATCCAGGAATATCTTGACTGGCATGACAATACACCTGGAATCCAGCACTTGGCCTTGTTGACTGCTGATGCCATTAGTTCAGTAGATCAATTGCGGCAACGTGGAGTCGATTTTCTGACAATTCCAGATGCATATTACGAGCGTGTATGGGATCGCGTCGGTGAAATCTTAGAAGACGCCAGTCGCATCAAAGAATTACAACTGCTGGTCGATCGCGATGAGCAAGGCTATTTACTCCAGATCTTTACGAAACCGCTGCAAGATCGTCCGACGCTCTTTTTTGAGATCATTTGTCGAAGAGGCAGCCAATCATTTGGCAAAGGGAATTTCAAGGCACTTTTCGAATCTTTGGAAATCGAGCAGTCCCGACGGGGTAACCTCTAATTTTTTGATTCAAAAAACTCAAGCTAACAACCCAGCCTTTCTTTCCTCTTAAATTCCGTTGATCACAACCTTTCAACGTTCAAAGACAAAGTGGCATCACTCCCTACCTTATAAATTTTGACCAGAAACGGTAACCAACAATGGCGTTAAACGAATTCTTCGAAAAACTTGATAGTCTTGCCGACTCTGTTCCCCCGCCCACGCTTCAAAAACTTCTAAGAGAACTGGACCTCGGTGACGACATTGCCTCACATCTTCACTTTGAAAATGGTAGATACCAGCGAAACTTGCTCAACCGAACCCCCCATTACGAAGCACTCCTGCTCTGTTTTGAACCAGGTCAACAAACTCCCATCCATGATCATGCCGGTTCTGCTTGCGGTGTCAAAATCATCAAAGGAACGGCTACCGAGATCGCTTACCAATTGGATCCGGACGGCTTCCTGAACGAACTCGGGAAAACAAAATTAACCGCAGACGGCGTGGTTGGCTCAAACGACATGGATATTCACTCGCTCGGCAATGCCGAACCGAAGGAAAGACTCGTCTCGTTACACATTTATTCTCCGCCTCTCGGGGAAGTTGGAAACTACTCTTTGGACAACAATTTAAGAACTTGCATCACTGCAGTCACCCGTCAAGAAAATTCGTAACGAGCAAACTTCGTTGCAAAACCGAACTCGTAAAACAAGAATTAGAAAACGATGAAAATAGAACAGATTCACCACGTCGCCTATCGTTGCCGGGACGCAAAAGAAACAGTTGATTTTTACACCAAGCATTTACAGATGAAGTTCCTCCTTGCCATCTCGGAGGACAGAGTTCCCTCAACAAAAGAACCCAATCCGTACATGCATTTATTTCTAGATGCAGGCAAGGGGAATATCCTCGCTTTTTTTGAACTCCCTAATTCACCTGAAATGGGAAGAGACGAAAATACCCCTAAATGGGTTCAGCATATTGCGTTTCAACTGGAAAATGAAGAAGCATTGCTCCAGGCAAAATCTGAGCTTGAGGCCGGCGGAATTGAGGTGCTCGGGCCAACAGACCACGGAATTATCAAGTCAATTTACCTCTTCGATCCCAATGGCCATCGACTTGAATTGACGACAGTCACTGCGACTGAGGACCAGCTCAGAAAACTGGATGAGGTCAAATGGGAAATGCTTGACGAATGGACTCACACAAAGGCGACCTCAAAGAAAGCAAACTGGCTTCACGAGAGTGAGTTCAATTCAAACCCCACCGATTAAGCAAACTTGCAATTTGACCAACGTGTTAATTCAATTTTTCAAATCGACTCAACCGTCTCTGGGCTCAAACCATTAAAAACAGAGTCACTCTGACTGACCCTGCCTAGTCGTTCGCTACCGAGTTCTTTCGATCCTCGGTTTCAACATCATCGACTAGAACACGATGTGCGGGAGTCTGGAGATCATCGTATTGACCGCCGCGAACTTGAAACACAAAGGCGATGATCGCAATCAATGCGACAACCAGCGCAAGCGGAACTGCTATGTATAGGACACTCAAAACACACCTCTTATTGATTGAAACTAAAACACCAGACTTCACAGTTTCTAGGAAGGCAATGGCCGCTCTGCGTCATGTACCTTGAAATACTTTCGTCCCGAAGCCATGGAAATAGCAACCACCGTAATTGAGCTAATTGGCATCAATATGGCCGCCGCAAGTGGATTGATGAACCCACTAAAAGCCAGAGCAGCAAAAGTTACATTGTAGGCAAGACTCACTCCAAGATTTATGCGTAGAACATTCGCAGTCGATTTGCTGAGATCAAGCAATTCAAGAACAGGTTTAAGTCCCTTCTTGGCTAAATAAACCGGGGCCGCCGTCAAACTCGCTTCCGCACTTCCTTTGACGGCAATGCCAACAGTTGCTGCCGCTAATGCAGCGCTATCATTGACGCCGTCGCCAACCATCACGACGGTTCCTTCATCTCGTTTGACCGTTGCCAGCTTTTCTTCCGGCGTTACACCTCCCAAGGCTAACTCAGCCTTGATCCCAAGCGAGGTTGCAACCCGGTCAACCACATCTTGGTGATCACCAGAAAGAATACCAACCCTCCACCCCCGACGCTTTAATTCGTTGATCGCATCCGACGCCTCGGGCCGAATCGAATCGCGCAATTCAGCGATCCCAACCACTTCTCCGTTGATCGCGATCCAACAGGGCGATGAACCTCGTTCAGTAATGCGGCGTGCCACTCGACGATGCTTGTCGAGGATGGAAACCCCGGCCTGCTCAACCAGTGACTCATTTCCAATCGCAATCCGATTCGAGCCAATAGTTCCCGAGACCCCCATCCCTGAATGATTGACAGTTTCGGAAACCTCCGTATTCAATTGAAACCGATCCAGTGACTTTTTTGATAAAGTCTCAATTCCAAAATTGTTAATCGCACGTGCAATCGGATGTGTGAAGCAGCGTTCGAGAGTCGTTATTTGGTACAACCAATCCGTATCCCCAAACCAACGAACCACCCGCAAATGACCATCGGTCACGGTTCCCGTCTTATCCAGCCAAAGGGTACCGGGATTTTGAAGTGACTGGAGCACATCGCCTCCTTTGACCATAATTTTTTCTTTCGCTGCTTTTCCCAACGCCACTGCAATCGCAAGCGGCGTCGCCAAAGCGAGTGCACAAGGACAGGCTACAATCAACAATGCAATGCTGCGATCAAGGCCCAGCTCAAAATCAAAGGCTCCCCACCACGCCATCGACAAACTTGCTAAGAATAAAACGACCATGACAAAGTAACCACCAACTCGATTTGACCATTGCACGATTTGCGGCCGTTGATCGGTTGCCTGCTCTACCAACCCGGCAAGCTGGTGAATCCTAGTATCTCCCCGTACCTTGCATCCTTTCATCAATACCACCGCGCCAACATTCGTCGTTCCGGCAAGCACTTCGTCTCCATGAGCCTTTCCAACAGGCACCGATTCACCTGTCAGAATTGACTCGTCTGCTTCTGTTCCCGAATCCATTACCACGCCATCGACCGGGAAGATTTCACCTTGTCGAATCTGTAACAAATCTCCAACCTCAACGCTATCAACGAGACATTCCACCAGGCGTCCTTCGACGAATTTACGAGTTTTTTGCGGAGTTAACTGGCTCAGCAATTCCACCGCACTGGCAGCTTTGGTCTGTTGGCGAAATTGCAACCAGCGACCGATCAACAGTAAAACGATCAGTACACAAAGCGTATCAAAATAGATATCTCCTGCCCCTCGAATCACATTAGTCACCCCAGCCAAAGTACCAACGATTAACGCGAGAGCGATTGGCAAATCCATATGCGGTGTCCGCGTTTTTACTGCCGCTAAGGCACTCGTCACGAATACACGCCCGGGTCCGCAAAGTGCCACCAAACCGACCAAACCACTGGCAACGCGCATCAACTGAGTCATGCCCGCGGTCATGTGTGAAAACATTGCAAAATATAAAGCGGCCGAAATGACCATGTTGTTACCCGCACACGCCGCAGCAACACCAATTCGAATAAGATGACGGCGGTTCTCTAGCTCCCACCTTTGCAGCTTTGAATTCGGCTGTAACGGAAAAGGGAGGTAGCCAAGTTTCGCAAGCGAGGTTGCAATCTTAGAAAGCGAAACCGAGCTGTCAGACCAAATGACCTGGACGGTTCGACGTCCCCAGTTAACTCTCGCCTCTAAAACGCCCGGAAGAATTGTGGGCAACTTTTCGATCAGCCAAATACAAGCCACACAGTGCATCCCATCAATCGCCAGTTCTATTTTCCGCCGATCCGAATCGAGTTGCTTTGAGTATTTATTCAGAAAAACAGGCTCATCGTATTCAAAGTAATTGCCTTTGGAGGATTCCGATTCGAACTCCACAGGAACTGAGATTCCAGCATCCTGCATTTTATAGAACGACCCAAGCCCGCTGGCTTCAATCAATTGATAGGCGCCCTTGCAGCCCGCACAACAAAACTGCTCAGTACGCGTCGAATCAAGCAAACCCGGCGGTACCCCTAAACCGCAATGGGTACAATCAACGACAGTTGGCGATTTTACAATCATTGATCAGCTCCTTCACTTGACTGACAACAAGGGAGGGCTTGATGGTCGATATTTTGCACCTGCTCTATCACCAACTCGGTACCGCCGGTCACTGGAACGAATTCACCCAACCTGACAGGTGCACGGCGAGCTAATGTAAAAACTCCAATCGCAATCACCAGACTTGCCATAACCACTGGCAACCGCGATCTGACCGAAAATCCAATTCGATCGACACCCAACATCAAGGCGACCATGATTGGTACCGTACCAGCCCAAAAAACCACCATGACGATCAAGCCCTGCGTTGGACTTCCCGTTCCGGCTGCCGCGATAGCGAACGTATAGAGCCACCCGCACGGCATCAGACTCGTCAAAGCGCCAATTGAAAAAGCACGTTGCAGCCGTGGCAGCGATTGGGTGCGCGCAAAACCAGCCTGCAGCAACTTTGCAATTGGCAGTAATCGACCGGGCAACCTAATACTAACTCCTAAATAACGAGCCAGTGAAATCAGGCCGACAGATATCATCAGCCCGCCAGCTGCGTAGGTGGCACCTTGCTGCCAACTGGCAAACGAAACTCCATTATTGAGAGCCATGCCGAACGCACCAAAAACTAATCCAACAATCGAGTACGTCATTAACCGCCCAAGGCTGTAAACCACTGACGGAAGGATACTCGAACCGCGGGATTCTCCCGAAGCCCCGGCAAGCAATGCAAAGGGGCCGCACATTCCAACGCAATGTAAACTACCGACAAGACTGGCAATAAACACAGTCCCCCATAGTGTCCACATGATCAAATCTCCTGATTCTTTGAGATGTGTCGCGCGAGATCACCGCTCTTATTGCTTTTGTGTTCAACCGTTATTGTCCGATGAATTAAAAACTTTTGGCCGTTAAGCATTGCCTCACCACGAACCCTCCAATTCCCAAAACGCCGTACCGCAATCCCGCCCGAATAGATCCCCTTTTCGATCTGTTCCAATTGCAAGTCTTGCACCTCCGAAGCGGTTCCGCAGTGAAATGCCGACAGGTTTACAATCGCATCGCCTAACGGGTTTCCGTCACTATCGGACAAGTTAATTGTCACTAATCGATTGCCAAAAACGTCCCCCTCAGACTCAACTGCAATCTCACACTCCCACCCAAGACGGCGACTTTCTTCCCATCGTTGCTTCACTTCATCCCAGTTCAACGCCTGCTCGTCATAACCAGCAACCACTGAGTGGGATAAATCTCGGGCAGTCATCGAAATAGCAAAGGTCCAGAGGACGGCTTGTAAGCCAAAGAACGCGAGAATGAATCCTGTCCAGATAAACTGTGACCGCCGCTCTTTTCGTTCGTTTTCTAATAATATTTTGTGCGTCATTAGTTGTAAGGTCCAATTAGTTGTAGCTGAATCGTCCGAGATTCATCATTTTGATTAGTGATTTTTAAATTTACCTTTGAACGACCCTGTTCAAATTCATTTCTTGGTGCCACCACGCTGAGATGAAACGTCTCAACACCGCGACCACTCACAGAAGGTTCCTTTTCCTGCATCTCTACCACCGCGGAGGAAGGCGAAAGGCACTCGACACTCAGTGCCATTTCCGGATCGACTCGATTGGTTATTTTCAACCTCAATAAGTTCCGAACGTCACCAGAATCAGTTAACACGTAAGGATTTCCGGGCTCTCGAAGCAAGACCGCATCAAACGATTTACCCGATAAAAAAACGGCAAAAAAAGCAACTGCCAATCCACAAAGCAGCATTGGGTAAATCACCGTTCGAGCCCTCAGCATGCGCGTGTGCAAACCTTCATCATTCGCTTGCGAGCTAAATCGAATCAAGTTTGCTGGACGCCCAATTTTTGACATAACGGCATTGCAGGCATCAATGCACTGAGCGCAATTAATGCATTCCATCTGCAATCCATCACGTATATCAATTCCCGTCGGACAGGTAGCAACACAATTCCCACAGTCGACGCAATCACCAATCACAGGCAACGTGCTATCCTGACTCTTTTCCTGACATTTCTTTTTCTTACCACGCGGGTTCCCCCGTTTACGGTCATACGCAACGATCATCGAACTTTGGTCAAGCAAGACTGACTGGAAGCGTCCGTAGGGGCACGCGATGAGGCACATTTGCTCGCGAAAATAATAGAAATTCACCATCATCGCCAACGTGACTAGTGTCATGACGGCGAATGGAACCGGGTGCTTGACGGGCGATTGAGTCACCCACGTTTTCAGTTCTTCAACACCAATAAAGTATGCCAAAAACGTATTGGCAACATAAATGCAGAGTAAAAAGTAAACGACGAACTTTGCCACAACTCTCCAGCCCGCGTTTTTTTTCTTTGGGCCACCACGCCCCCGAGTGCCATCAAAAAGTCGCTCAATCGGTCGAAACAGGAACTCCAGATACACAGTCTGAGGGCAAGCCCAACCACACCAGACTCTTCCAAACAGTGCCGTAAACAGGAAGATCCCGAGGAGAAAACCAACGACAAAGATCGCCAATAAAATGGTGTCCGTTGGCAAAAATGTGAATCCAAAAATCGTAAATTGACGCGACGTAATATCCAACAGAACCAGCGGTCGGCCACCCACCCTGACAAACGGAACAAGGGTGAAAATTGCGATTAGAAAATAGGCTACGAACCTCCGCCGCGTCAACAGTTTTCCACGGCTAAGCTTCGGCTTCAACCAACGACGGGAGCCATCGGCTTCGAGAGTACTGAGAACGTGAGTCTCTGGCGGAAGCATGGGAGAATAAGGGAGCTTGGGGGCGTTCATGATAAGTGGTTTATTCAGTTCCGACGAAACAGGAAACTTCGTTATTTAAATCTTGACCATTGCGCTGACTTGCCAGTCAGCAGGCAAACAGTGACGGACGCTACTGATCCCAAGGCGCAATCTCTTTACCTTCTGGTGATTTCCCAGCGACAGGATTTTCACGCAGCGAAGCAACATAGGCGGCGGTCAATACGATCTGATTCTTATGGCTCATGCGATTTTTCCAGGCAGGCATAGAACCATTAGCGGCTCCCTCCTCAATCACCTGAACAATATCTTCAACATTTCGAACATGCTTCCAGTAATCGTCGGTCAAGTTCGGCCCAACTAATCCACCACCGTCGGAGCCGTGGCAACTGACGCAATTTGTTTGATAGACCACTTTGCCTACCGCCAACCATTCCTTCTCACCCTTCATGTATTTCAGCAACGTATCTCGATCACCTTCCAACTCCCCAATCTGCGAGAATCGGAGCTCAAATACAGTAGCCATGTGAGTGTCGTATTGATCGTGGATCGAACGCCCCTCGGCTCCGCTGTGAATATAAAAATAGTAGATGGGTGCAAACAGAATGGATGCCCAAAACAACGACTTCCACCAACCAGGCAGCGGATTGTCATACTCTTGAATGCCGTCGTACGAATGTTCCGTCAGCTCAGGGGCGTTAGTCGCGTGCTCAGCACCAAGGTCTTTTGTTTTTGAAGGAGTCTTATTCATTTCGCATCCTTTCCCGATTCTTCAAGAACGATGGCTGCGTGTGCTTTGGTTGCCACCGAGTTCATCCGCAAGGTCCTAATGACGATCGCAATAAACACGACGGCAAAAATGGCGAGGGCGAGCTCCGCAAACATTCCGTAATCTAGAAAGTTGGTTAGTTTTTTAATCATGGGTTAAGCTATGTAAATTCCAATTTTGGAGGATTAGTTAAGGTCTGCCGGGGGCACAGGGAGTTGGAGATACTTCATTAAGTCCCGCAACTCCTGAGGCTCCATCTGGTCAAGCTGGCCCGGTGGCATCACGGACAGAGTTGACTCTTTCCGCTCTTCGAGATCATCTTTCAGAATTTCTAATCTCGGATTCTCCGCAGTTTTCAAAACGATCTTTTCATCATCCTCACCGGCAAGCGTGCCACTGAATGTTTCGCCATCGATCGTCAGGACAAGTTCAGTTTTGTAGTTTTCAAGAATTTCGAAACTCGGTGCGACAGAATTCTCTACCAAATACTTCAAACTCGATCGCTTGGTACCCGTCAAATCGGGGCCAACGTCCCCTCCTTCGTCAAACAACTTGTGGCATGCACCGCAAGTGGTTTTGAAAATACTCTTTCCGCGTTTCACATCTCCCTCCGGCCCTGACTTAATTACCTTGATGAACTTGCTCACCTGAGCCTGCTCTGATTCAGAAAGCTGCGGTTTCTCACCCGTGGAATCCTCTGGCGACTTATGAAGATCAACTCCCAGTCGTTGTAGATAAGCGATCAGGGCGATGACCTTGGTTTTTTCTATTGGTATTGTTTCGCCGGAACCAGATTCAATTTCCGCGGGACCTCCCTGCTGAACCAACTGCCACGCGATCTCCTGGGCCTGCTCGCTGGCCATTTCGATTGAATCGAAGAGCTCGCGTTCATACGGAGCACCAAGATACGCGGCAGCTTGCACGCGCCCCGGGATCGTCCGCAAATTCAATTCTCCATTGATCAGATGGGGGTAGGCCGGCATGATGCTACCCTTAGTAATCGAGGCAGGATCACGCATGTGCTCAAAATGCCAATAATGAGACTGCTTGCCGCCCTCCCGCGCTAAATCCGGCCCGATTCGACGCGACCCCCACTGAAATGGATGATCATAAATAAACTCTCCCGGCTTCGAATATTCGCCGTAACGTTCTGTCTCGGCAAACAGCGGTCGTATCTGCTGCGAATGACAGTTGTAACAACCTTCTGCCACATAAATATCGCGTCCAGCGAGCTCTAGCGGCGTGTAGGGTTTGACCGTTGCGATCGTCGGGATGTTAGACCGTATCAAAAATGTCGGCACCAGCTCCAATGCCGAGGCAACGAGAACTGCGATGGTCACCCATACCGTAAATTGAATCGGCATTCGTTCCCAAACTCGGTGCCAATGAGCTTGTTCGAACCTATCCAATTTATGCGCCAGGTTTAGAACCGGACGCCCTTTCAATCTTGAATCGGGGCTTAGACCATCGTCGTAATCTTTACTCAGTGGCGCGGCCTGAATAACAGGTACGTCATATACTTGCGGTCGTGACCGCCAAGTCATCACATAATTGATCGCCATCAACACCATACCTGTGATGTAGAGCGATCCGCCGCCCACTCGAGCCCACCACATTGGAATGATTGCGTTGACCGTTTCAACAAAATCTGGATACGCCAAATTGCCTTCCGGTGTGAATGCCCGCCACATCAAACCTTGTGTCAAACCGGCCACGTAAATTGGAATAATGTAAAGCAATATCCCCAGTGTCCCGAGCCAGAAATGCCAGGTCGCGAGCTTAATGCTGTACAACTTAGTCTGAAAAATTCGTGGCAAAAGCCAATACAACATGCCAAAGGTCATGAATCCATTCCAACCTAAAGCACCGGCATGAACATGAGCAATCGTCCAGTCCGTGTAATGTGACAATGCATTCACACTTTTGATCGAAAGCATCGGACCTTCGAAAGTTGCCATTCCATAAAAAGTGATTCCAACGACGAAGAACTTCAGAACCGGATCGCCGGCAACTTTATGCCAGGCACCGCGTAACGTTAGCAATCCATTGATCATCCCTCCCCAACTTGGCATCCATAACATCAAAGAAAAAACCATCCCAAGCGATGAAGCCCAGGCTGCGATTGAGGTGTAATGTAGATGGTGAGGCCCGGCCCAAATGTAAATGAACACCAAAGACCAAAAGTGAATAATGCTGAGCTTATAAGAAAACACAGGACGTTCGGCTGCTTTGGGCAGAAAGTAATACATCAACCCCAGGAACGGCGTTGTTAGAAAAAATGCGACTGCATTATGCCCGTACCACCACTGCATCATTGCGTCTTGAACACCGGCGTAAATTGGCACACTTTTAAACAGTCCGGAGGGAACCACAAGATTATTAAACACGTGCAAAATAGCGACTGTCACAATCGTGGCGATATAAAACCAAAGTGCAACGTACATGTGTCGTTCACGACGCTTCACAAGCGTCATGAAGAAATTTACCCCGAAAAAACCGACCCAGACTAAAGCGATTGCGATATCGATCGGCCATTCCAGTTCAGCGTACTCTTTACTTTGTGTTATCCCCAGGGGAAGCGTAATGGCCGCCGATACAATAATTAATTGCCAGCCCCAAAAGTGCAGCCGACTGAGAGAATCGCTCCACATTCGCGCCTTACAGAGGCGTTGAGTCGAATAATAAACCGCCGCAAAAATTGAATTACCACCAAAAGCAAAAATCGCCGCATTGGTATGCAACGGCCTCAATCTTCCAAAAGAGACATATTCGATGAACGTCCATTGCGGCATCACCAACAGAATCGCTACGAACAAGCCAACCAAGGTTGCCACTAAACCCCAAACTAAAGTGGCGAGTGAGAACATCCGAACGATGGCATCGTCGTAAGAGAAACTTTCCAGATGGGGAAGCATTGAACGTGAATCAACTTCTCCGCTATTAACAACGACGTCCCAAGCCGCGCCTTCAACATTTTTCGCTTTGTTCATTACAGCGATTGGCTTTCTATGAATCAGATAAGAGTGGTTATTGAAGCCAGTCAAAATTGAAGTGAAAAAATCACACTGGCCGATTCCGTCATTCCGCCACTTTTAAGAAAAGAATTGACGTGGTACAGAACTCCACTCACCGTTCGCAAACAACGTGCCAAATAAAAAATGTGTCAACTTGACGCAGGCCTTGCTTTCCCCATCACTCCGTTTTTAGAAGTGCAAAACACTTTCTCTGAGCAATCAATGACACTCAGCAAATAGAAATTCAATTTCACGTCTCGGGAAAGCAACCATTAGAAAAATCTGACAGCAGAAATTGGAAAAACCAATTTAAAACGCGCGAGCGAAAACGCACGCCCAATATGCAAACGCCCGATTCCGCATACTTGATTCAACAGCCTAATTCCAATCGGGCTCAAATTCCCCAAAAAGCTCCACCCTTCCCTGCCCAGCATTCTTTCTTCCTTTAAAACAAAAATTTGAAAAGATGCTGTACAATGCAATCGTCGTTTTTCAATTCCCAACCCAGCCACTGCTCGTGAAACAAGAATCAAAATCAAATCCGGTGTACCAGGAACAACTAGCGGCGATCCTGGCAAATGCGGTCGACGCCATCATCACCATCAACGAGCAAGGGATCATGGTCGCCGTTAACCCCGGCACCGAACAAATGTTTGGCTTTTCCAAGTCAGAACTAATCGGCAACAACGTAAATATGTTGATGCCTGCCCCCTATCACGACGACCACAACGAATATCTTGCTCGCTACCTAACCTCTGGTATCCGCAAAATTATTGGAGTTGGTCGAGAGGTCATTGGACGCCGAAAAGACGGATCGGTATTTCCCATTCACCTCGCCGTCAGTGAAATCCATCTCGATAACGAGCGACTGTTCACTGGGATCATTCGAGACATCTCAGATGTAAAAGCCGTCGAAAAAAAGCTTGTGCAAAATGAACGGCTCGCAGCGATTGGTCAAATGATGGCGGGTTTGGCACATGAGAGCCGTAACGCGTTGCAAAAGAGCCATGCGTGTTTGACCAACCTTGCCTTTGACGTCAGAGAGCAACCCGAGAGTTTAGACCTAGTCCACAAAGTTCAAAACGCGCTCGACCACCTCAATTCACTTTTGGATGAAGTCCGTGATTATGCGGCACCAATCGTCATCAAGAAATCACAAGTGAATCTTGAATCGTTAATCTCTGAAACATGGCAACAAATCTCAATCGCCCACGCCGAATCTATAGAACAGGCGGATATCTCCTTCTCATTGGAGACCACCGATGACTTTCCGGAAAGCGTTAAGATCGATCGCGTTCGCCTGGGACAAGTCATTTGGAATCTGCTTGAAAACGCGCGCACTGCATGTGATTCCAAACATGGAAAAATAGAAGTGAATTTAAGGTGTAATCTCGACTTAAAAGACACCTTTCAAGTCGTCATTTCTGACAATGGCCCGGGGATTCCTAGTACTAATACCCAACTTGTTTTTGAGCCGTTCTTCACCACTAAAACAAAAGGCACAGGGCTTGGCCTTGCCATTTGCAAACGAATAGTGGATGCCCACAGTGGGACAATCGCGTTGGTTAATAACGAGCTTGGCGGAGCTAGTTTCGTGTGCGAATTACCGATGGAACCTAGCAGCACCCAATCCATAAATGACTGAACAGCAGGCTCACCGAAATCACAGATAAAGTGAAGCCGACCACAAAACTTCTCTCGAAAATTAGTGGCTGAACACTTGGCAATCTGCAACAATCAAATGACGTAAACCACGACAGCCAATTGCGATTCCCAAGGCAAGCGGCCACGCCCTGCGAGTCTGCCAAAACACAATTGTATTCTTTTTGGTCTTAAGAATTTGTACCTGTCGGATCATCAATAGCCTCGCGTGGTAAACATCGCGCAGTCAACGTACAAGTCAAAGCACTCTCAATGACAACAATCACTCGAATTCTCTTCTGCGTTTTTTTCGTTTTAACGGCGCAAGCGTTGGCTGAAGAGAACCCTGATCAGCCTTCCCAAGCGAACACGAATCAACAACCTCCTAATGTCATCTTAATTTACATCGATGACCTCGGGTTCGGTGACCTCGGATGTTTCGGCTGCCAAGACATCCCAACACCTAACATCGATCGCCTGGCTGCCGAGGGTGTTCAGTGCACAGCGTCATACATCACCAATCCTCCCTGCTGCCCAAGCCGCTGCAGCATGATCATGGGCCAGTACGGCCAACGGTTCGGAAAATACGGCATGTCGCGGGGGCTTCCTATCCCGGAAGATCGACCAACACTTCCAAAATTTCTCGCAAACAATGGCTACACTACCGGACAAATCGGCAAGTGGGATATCGGCACTAAACAACAAGGGCCTCTCCAAGTTGGATTCAACCAAGTCGCCAAAACTCCTCCTAAAAAGAAATACACAAAACAGGAGATTGCTAAACTCCCCAAGGCGGTAAAACAACGTGTGACAAAAAAGAGTGGCTCGAAATACTTTTGCATTAACGAAGCCGGTGAGACCGTCTGGTTAACGGATTACGACGGCGACTCAATGGTTGACTATGTAGGACGCCACAAAGAAGAGCCATTTTTTCTTTATTGGTCCCCCGAAGCAGTCCATTCGCCAAGTATCGAAGCCCCTGAGCGATTGATGGCGCGAACGACCGCCACAGGAAAACGTCGAAAGCTTGCCGGTGCGATCGTGTCAGTCGACGACCAAGTGGGCAAGCTCATCAAGGCGCTCGAAAAACATGGCTTGCGGGAAAATACATTGGTGATTTTCACCAGCGACAACGGAGCCAATGGAGGTGAGGGAGGGTCGTCTGCCCCTTACACAGGAGGAAAGGGAATCGGCACTCAGAAAGAAGGCTGGGTACGCGTCCCCACTATTTTTTCCATGCCCGGAACAATTCCCCGAGGGAAAACATACGAAGGTCTGATCGCGAACTTTGATTTTTACTCCACGATTGCTGCCCTCACCGGTCAACCCATCCCTCGACATTGCGATGGCGTTGATTTATTGCCGTTCCTCACAGGCGAGAATACAGGGGACGCTCATGAATATTTGTACTGGCTCAACAATGAACCAGGAGATGCCGTTCGTCGGCATCTGATTGCCGCTCGCTGGAAAGACTGGCGGCTTTATAAAAAATACGAAAAAGATCCGTGGCAGTTATTTGATCTAAAATTAGATCCGAAGGAGGAACGTAATGTTGCGGCAGACCACCCAGAGGTCGTCACTCAAATGGCAGCAAAGCATTCTACCTGGGCTACAACGTTGGCACCGCTTGCTCAGATTCCGGAAATCGAAGAAGGAGCTTTGAAGTCGACGCCGGGGCATGGCTGGGCATCGCTGAACGACGTCGTCGCGACCGAGCAAGTCAAACCTACAAAGAACGAAGTCGCCTATTCGATGCTTGGTTTTCGAAACACACTCGTTTTCTACACTTTCGAAGAACAAAAGGTGGTGCTGAAAATCCTCATCGACAACCAAGATCAATCTTTTCCACTCTCCTGCGATCTCTACCAATTTGCCCCCACAACAACGGAGCAAAATTTAAAAAACTGGATCAACAACCAGCACTCTGACGCAATTTTCCCCGAAGTACCGCAACCGATTTTTACTAAGAAACTACCCAAAGGCTTCTGCAAAGTAACTGCCTCAGAAGAAATCCGGGCACACGATAACCCCGGACCAGTGCCAGGCAAGTTTACTGAGTTTAAGGTTCAGTATTCAGTGAAAGCCCGCAACGTTGGTAAGAATATCAAGATCCCCACCTTCACCGATTCAGCCAAAGTGTTTGTTCAAACTAAATAATTACCATCCACCCACCTTTACGACCCTTGCCTTCCCTACATGACAAAACTCATTCTTACATCCTTGGCTTTCCTCTTTACTGGAATGTCGTTTACGTTCGCTCAAACACAAACGGACGCGCAAACAGGCATTGCCGAGGTTAACGCCATCGCCCCTGAATCCGAACCGAACATCTTGGGTAAGGAAGTGGATTGGATCTATGGCGACTATCTACTTAAAAATGAAGTTATTTCCCTTACCATCGCCGCACCGCTTCCAACTCGCGACGCGAACTTCACGATTCGGAAAATTGGTGGGTCGATTTTAGATTTAACACTCAATGAACCATCCAATGACCAGTTGAGCGCTTACACGCCCACTTCGGGTCGATATCTATTTCAAGATCCAACTTTGGTGAAATTCGGACGCGATGGTGATACTGTATTTTGGCAGTGCCGCTCCTCCAAAACAGTGGCCAAGGATGATACGACCGCCATCGTCGAATACCGTCTAAAAGACGGAGAGGCTTTTGTCGAATCAACCATTACTATCAATGGAGATTCTGCCAATGACATTCAACCGTTTGATGGTATTCGAGCGGACGGCTGGTTTGAATTTAAGCAATCCGGCAATGTCGCCTATTGCGAAGATTCTTTCTTTCGTCAAACGATTGGTTTTCAAATCCCCCGGACGGCGAAACCGCCAAGTTGGAAAAAAGGTCGACCTAGCCGCCTGCAATACACGGCCGAACATGTTGCCCGCACCGACAGCCAACTTCGATGGAAGGTTCGCATTTACCCAGCGACCAGCCCAATCGACCTCGAAGCCATTGTTAACTCTTCCGCCGATTCACCAACAATGCACAAGTTTATCGTTTCACCCGAAGCCTATCCGAATGAGACAACGGACGCAGTTTGCCGCGCGAAAATTGAATTACGCAGCAATAGCGATCAGGGCAAAAACGAAGAACCATTTACTTTACAAACGGATGACAAGGGTATCGCCTACGCAAGGCTCACTCCCGACGCTTATGTCGCCACTGTTTCAGCGATCGGATATGAAGGAACCAAGGTTTCATTCTCCGCTGGCCAAGAAAACAACACCGTAAAACTATCTCTCAAAAACGCCAGTGGCTTTTCTGCCGAAATTAGAGACGGTGAGGGCAATCTAATTCCAGCAAAAGCGACAATCTACGCTACTGAGGGTGAGAACCCCAACTACGGACTTCGCAGTGCCCGGACATTCGTTGAAAACCTTGTCTACTCTGTCCACGGTCGTCTGTATTGCCCACTCGACCCCGGAAAATATGAGGTCTATTTCAGCCGCGGACCAGAATACAACAGCGTTCGAAAAGACTTCGAAGTCGTCGCTGGTGAGATCCAACCGTTCGATGTGAAACTCGATCGAGTTGTGGATACAACCGGCTGGATCAGTGCCGACCTACATAGCCACAGTAGCCCCTCGGGAGACAACACCTCGGAACAATATGGGCGGGTCGAAAATTTGCTTTGCGAAAATATCGAGTTCGCACCTTGTACAGAGCACAATCGAATCGACAGTTACACACCGCACCTGAAACAGATGAACCTGGAGCATCTACTCGCAACCTGCACAGGAATTGAACTAACGGGTTCGCCGACGCCAGTGAACCACCAAAACTCATTCCCGCTTATCTGGAGACCCAACACGCAGAACGGAGGAGGCCCAAGGTTCTCTTATAACCCGCTCACGCAAATTGAACGTCTCGCGATGTGGGACAACCAATCTGAGAAATTGGTTCAAATGAATCACCCTAATCTGCACCAAATCTATGGCGATCTCGATACCGACGGGGTTGCCGACAAAGGATTCCGCGGAATGCTGAAGTGGGCAGACGTCATCGAAGTCCATCCACTAGAAACAATCTTTCAGGATATACCTAACAATCCTCCAAGTGCGCGTCGCATGCGAATCCCTATGTTTCAGTGGCTTCAATTAATCAATCAAGGCTACCGCATTCCCGGCATTATCAATACCGACTCACACTACAACCACCACGGTAGCGGTTGGCGAAGAAATTGGTTCGCCTCCAGCACTGACGACCCAAAAAAGATCTCAACGGACGAAATGGTGCAACAAGTCAAATCCGGGCACATCATCATGTCAACCGGACCTTTCCTGTCGGTCACAGGACAATCCAACTCAAGCCCTGAGACAGCAATCCCGGGAGACTCCCTTGTCGCGAACGATGGTCTAGTAACACTCAACATTACCGTGCAGTGCCCCAACTGGTTAGATGTCAATCGCGTACAAGTTTTCATTAATGGCCAACCCAGCAAAGAACACAATTACACGCGCAGAGAGTCGCCAGAATTATTTGGCAAAATTGATGCAGTCCAAAAATTCAACTCTTCATTTGAATTGTCAATTGACTCAGACGCTCACCTGATCGTCGCAACAATCGGCGAAGGCATGACCATGGAAAAGGTCATGGGAAGACGTTACGGCAAACGCCCGCCTATCGCCGTAAGCAATCCAATCTATGTAGATTTCGATGGAAACGGATTTCAACACAACAGTGACGAGCTTGGCTTGCCACTTCCCAATGCCGAAACAGCTAAATAATTACTTGCTCGCCGAAAGAAAATATGAATCGTAGACGTCTACAAATTGTCTTGTTACTAGGATGGTTTGCACTAAACCATTCGGTTGTTGCTCAGGATAAAGAACCTGCACTTCCCAAGGGTTACCTGCAAGTCGACTCTGATAAAGCAGCGGCAATTCAACAACTGTGCAAGGCAACCGCCGAAACCGGTCTATTTTCGGGTGCAGTACTCGTAGCCGACAAAGGCGAGGTGATTTTCAAACAAGCTTTCGGGATGGCGAACCATGAGTGGAACATCCCCAACACTACCGACACTAAATTTAGAATTGCCTCGGTAAGTAAGCAGTTTTGCACCATG
>JAAEMV010000871.1 GCA_024225195.1 Planctomycetaceae bacterium
GCCAATTCTTGCTTTAATGCTGCGGTTCCCCGTTTCGCAGACCGCCGACCTTTGGGGGATCTTTTAGCTGAACTTGATGCCTGAACCTCAGACGCCTCCCCTTTGGATGATTTTTTGGACTCCGCCTCAGACTTTGCAATTTTTAACTCTGCCCGCTTAGCGCGTTGGAGATTTTTATCAGCCTTGGCCTTGGCCTGATCCAACTCGCGTTTGAGCGCCTCAATTTCGCTGCTTGTCGCAAGTTGTTCACGGGCAGCATCACCCGCCACTTGCTTTTGAATCTCACTCTCAATCGCCTCCTCGCGATCGCCTAATAGCTCTACAGCCGCCACAACTCGAACCGAATCGTAATTTGAAATCTGCAGCGGTGTGAAAGGAATCGATTGCACTTTGATGGGAGCGTAAGGGTTTAAACCGTAAATTTCCCACATCGGAATATTGGTTGGAAAATCTAAAGTGGGGACGCGTCTCCTTCGCAAACATTGACCCTCGACTGGAACTGCACTTTGCACAAATACAAGAACCACGAACGCTTTTAAAATCCAAATAAAGGCTTTGGTCTGCAAAGAGAGAGGCATCGTGAACTCGCGTTTCAATTCAGGTGAGAATAATTCAACTTCCCAATCGACAGAATTCAGTTTCGTCGAATTATTTCGTCGAATTGGTTAACGCCTTACCAGCTTAGTTAAAGAACCAGCGATTAGAACCAACGATTACAAAGATTTTTCTCAGACGAGCCAATGTCTTGGTAATCAGGCAGAGCCAAACACACCAATTAGGTCGCAAAACAATTGGGTCACAAAACAACTGGGTCACAAAACGATTATGCGACTGATGCCCCAATCAGCGATTTCAAATCGACTCGCCGATCGCATCTCCTAGAGCAGTCGCAAAGGCCGTCGCGAAATTGTCGCAATGAGAGATACTGATCATGATTTCAGCGATCCCGCGAGACTCGCAAATAACTTTGGCTTGCCCGCCCAGCCGCACGTAAGGTTTCCCTCCCATGTGATTGACAATTTCGATATCGGTCCATTGAATCCCGTTGGACCATCCCGTTCCCATGGCTTTAAGAATCGCTTCTTTTGCCGCCCAACGTCCTGCGTAATGCTGCGTGGATGCTTTGCGAGACCCGCAATACTCGATTTCATCGGGTGTATAGACTCGTTCGATAAAGATCCCTTCGTGCTTGTCGATCATTTTCGCGACCCGCAAACACTCAACGATGTCAGTACCAATTCCAACTACATTCATTTCAACACTCCAACACTTATCTTGAAAGTTTGAAAACCGTTGACCAATGTACCTGCGATAGGAAGCACTTCATGACCTCGATCTGTTTTTAAAATCTGTTTCACACTCCACAAGCGTCTTTTGCTCGCTTGACTACCTCGCCAGCTTTTGCGCGGGCACGGGAAGCACCGTCCCCGAGTATTTGATGAACCTTATCCATGTCGCTTTCCAGCTCAGCTCGTTTCTCTCTCGCTTCTGCAAAATAAGAAACCGCGACTTCCGCCAGGGCTTTCTTAACGTCACCGTAGCCAAATCCACCGGCACGGTACATCGAAGCCATCTCTGATTTTGCTTGGTCATCGGCAAACAACGAAAACAACTGGTAGAGATGGTCCGTTTCAGGATCCTTCGCGTCCTCCATCGGACGGGAATCGGTGGCGATTCGCATGATCTTTTTCTTCATTGGCTTGACCTCCTCAAAGATCTCAATGAAGTTTCCGTAGCTCTTTGACATTTTTTCGCCATCCGTCCCCGGAACTTTAGCGCTACTGTCGAGAACTTTTGGTTTCGGCAGGGTGAAAACCTCTCCAAAATTATGATTGAATGCCTGCGCAATGTCGCGGCAAACTTCAATGTGCTGCACCTGATCCGAACCGACCGGAACTACGTCTGAATCGTAGGCAAGAATATCCGCAGCTTGCAAAACGGGATAAGTAAACAATCCCGTTACGACAGGCAAACCTTTTCCAATTTTATCTTTGTAGGAAACACACCTTTCCAGCAAACCCATCGGGGTGCCTGACATCAAAAGCCAGCACAACTCGGAAATCTCCGGCACGTCTGATTGAATAAATAACGTTGCCTGATCCGGATCGAGTCCAAGCGCTAATAGATCCATCGCAGTGTCTAAAGAATTCTGCCTTAACTTTTCCCCATCTCGAATGGTCGTTAACGCGTGCAGGTTGGCAATAAAGTAAAACGACTGCTCTTCATTTTGGAGAGCAATGTACTGCTGGATGGCACCGAAATAATTCCCCCAATGCGGTCGTCCTGTAGGTTGGATCCCGGAAAGTACCTTCATGATTAAGCATTCAATAAAAAAAGTGGTGCGACTTAAGGCGATTAGTCTAACAAAGCGACTCTGGGTCGCCTAGAACGAAGCTGAAATCACTCTACGAAAAGAAACGCAAAAATTTCCGCAACTTAAGAGGAGACCCCAGCAATCATTTAATCTTATCACAGCGAAGTTAAAAACCTGCCTTTGCCCGACAAAAACTCATTCGGATGGAAAATAATGGTATTGAGAGATGGAAAGCCAGGCGATGTGTTATGGAAAAAAATTAAACGATCCGGAACACCGCCAAGGTAGTGATTAGCGCGGGCCACTGAGAACATAGTGTGTCTCCAACGGTTCCACCGAGCCTGTTCTCATGTCCACTAAATCTTCAAGATCTACCTTTTCCGAACTAATCCTTCGAGCGCAAACAGTAGCCTACAAAATCAAAGATTCCTGAAAAC
>JAAEMV010000872.1 GCA_024225195.1 Planctomycetaceae bacterium
ACGTTCGGTCGGTTGTCTGCTGCTTCAGTTGGCGGATTTTCTTTTTTCACAATTGGCCCCATCGGCACACCAGAGTGCATTGGAACACCAGAATGCATCGGCACACCAGAATGCATTGGAACGCCGGAGTGTGCGGGTGGATTGTTGTTGGCTAATTGTTCCGCAGGTTTGCTGACCGTTTTTAATGAGACCGGTTGGCTGAGTTGGTCAGAAGAGGGGCCGACTCGCACGATATATTTTCCGGCTGGAAGTACCCGTTGAAGGTTGCGGTCATGAAAGTGAAGATCGTCGGCTGAAATCTGGACGTTAACTGTTTTGGTTTCTCCCGCCTTCAGGCTGATCCTTGCAAACCCCTTCAGTTCCAGGCGAGGTCGGGCGATTGGGAATGATTCTCCGCTCACATAGACCTGAACAATTTCATCGCCATCTCGCTCTCCACGGTTCGCAACGTCGATGCTGACCTGCACTGATTCTCCGGGGCGAATGATGGTTTGAGATAATTTAGGAGAACCATATTCAAATGTGGTGTAGCTGAGGCCGTGTCCAAATGGATAGACTGCTTTCAGAGGAGAGTCGACATAATCGAATACATTTCCGCTGCTGTGTTGGTTGTAATGAGCCGGTTGATGGCCAACGCTTCGAGGCCAACTAACGGTTAATTTGCCAGAGGGGTTTGTTTTGCCAAACAATACATCGGCTGCGGCATTGCCGGTTTGCTGACCGTTGTAGTGGCCGGTTAGAATCGCCGGGATTTTTTCTCCAAGGTCGCCAAGCGAAACTGGTCGTCCGTTCATTAAGTAAAGAACAATCGGTTTGCCGGTTGCCAGAACAGCGTTGGCGAGTGCTTGTTGTGATTCGGTGAGAGCAAACGTCGGGCGATCCCCCCGATGGTTATCCCCCCAAGCTTCTCTGCCAAGAAAGAGATTTTCTCCCAGCGCCAAGACAACTAGATCCGCAGTTTTTGCAAGCTCGACGGCTTCGTTAATCAAGGATTGATTTTCTTCCAGTGTTGCGAATTCAGGTTCGTTGACATGTCGCCAGTTTTGATAGGAGTCGCCAGAATCATTGTGGACAATGACACATCCCTGAGCATGTTTAATTTTGGTGGAGTCCCCGGCGGCACTTTGAATTCCTTCCAATAGAGAAACTGTTTTGTTAGGTGAACCGGAATAAGAGCCAAGTCGACAGGCGTCTGCGTTTGGCCCGATGACTGCAATGGTTTGACGAGCTTGCGGATTGAGCGGCAAGAGGTCGTTTTCATTTTTCAAAAGCACAATCGATTGAGCTGCAGCTTTCCGAGCCAGTTCGGTAACTTGAGGGTTTTCCGCCAGTTGTTTTGCTTTATTTGCATCAAGTTTGGGATTTTCAAACAGGCCGAGTTCGAATTTTAGGTTGAGAACGGCGCGAACATTTTCATCGATTTTCTCCGTTGAGACCTTCCCCTCGTTGACGAGCTTGACGAGATGTTTGTAGCCAAAGGCGATGGGAAGCTCCATTTGAAGCCCGGCATTGATTGCCATTGCTGCTGCATTCGCGTCGGACGAACCAATTTTTTGGTACTCGCGAACCAGTTGAATCCCTTGATAATCACCAACGACGAGCCCTTCAAATCCGATTCGATTGCGTAAGACATCGGTTAGCAGCCATGGATTGACGTGGCAGGGCAGGCCATCAACTTCGTTGAACGCCGGCATGATGGCCGCTGGTTTAGCGGCTTTTATGATATGCCGAAACGGGTAGACTTCGGTGTCTAGTAGGTTCCGTTTCCCGCCGGGGTAGGGTGCGCGATTTCTTCCACCTTCCGCGGCGGCGTAGCCGGCAAAGTGTTTCAAGGTGGCCGCTGCGTGTGTTGGAGCTATTTTTCCATCGTCCGAGCCCTGAAGCCCTCGCACCATTGCGGCTCCAAGTCGTGAGACTAAGAACGGATCTTCACCAAGAGTTTCGTCGACGCGACCCCAGCGGAGATCCCGGGTCACATCGACAATCGGGGAAAGGACATGGAAAATACCTCGGGAGCGAGCTTCTCTGCCGGCGTGGTCATAAACTTGCTGGACGAGTTCTTCGTTCCACGAACAACCTAAACTGATCGCCGCCGGAAACGAGGAAGCTTCCAGTCGCATCAATCCGTGAGCAGCTTCTCCGTGTCGCAAGGCTGGAATACCTAAACGGGTATCGTTGAGAAAATAGTCTTGAATAATGTTGTGCTGCCTAATGTCTTCTTCGATTGTGAGATTGACGGGGCCGATCTCTCCAATTCCAAGCGGTGCAATATCTGCGTAAAATTCCTTGGTAAAGATTTTTCCTTCCTTACGCATCTTTCGTTCGTCATGGTTCCACCAACCTTGAAGCTGGGCGACCTTTTCTTCGAGTGTCATTCGACCGAGAAGATCCTCCACCCGTTCGTTAGTTGGGATTGCCGGATTTTGAAAGGCGTAGCGAGAGGCCACTGGCGTTGTTGGTTTAGAATTTCTAGTTGGAAATCCGATGTGCTCAAACGGTTTGTCACTAGCGTTAAGAAAGCCCGGTTCCGCCATCTTTCTTAACCAGCGTTGTTTAATCAGCGGTGCCGTTTCCATCCGCGTTTGCCCCCAGTCGGTCCACATTTCCTGGGCGTCCCAATCGGCATTAATGTAGGATGCGGCTCGAATAACATCTTTGTTTTGCTCGATGTGCTCGAAGAATTTTTTGAACCATGAATCCCAAATTTTTTCAGGATCATCTTTGTCAAAGAAAATGCCTCGTGGAGTTGCTTCGGCGATGAACACAGGTTTCTTATTCCGGCGTGCAAATTCAAGCGCGGGCAGTGCATCTTTATCACCGCCCCACCATGAGTAGCCGATCCAATCGTAGTAATCCGGGCCGGGATCATATTCTTCAAATTGCCCGGGCTTCACACTGCTGGAAGAAGCAAAGACCGTGGCGTAGTTTGAAAGTTTCCTCTGCCTCAAAGCGTCGACGATACGGCGAAATGCTTTTTTGAAATTTTCAGGATCGTAGTTGTTCCAGCTGCCGTCGAATTCATAGCCGATTCGAATCAAAAATGGATGTTCAGGATGGTCGGCAACGAACTGAACAAATTCCGCAATGAGGTGGTCAAACGAACCATCAGCAACCTTATCCTCGCAATTCCCTTCCATGGCGATCGAGACGTGCATAATGCAACGGTCGAGCAGCGGGGAATCCAGATACGCTTTCTGGTTCATTGGCCCCGACGCCCACTCAGTTTCTGTATTCAGGCCAGCCACTTGACCTTTGGCAAATGTTTTACCGAAATCATTGGTCCAGCCCTCTGAGAAATAAACGTAATGAGTGATCCCTGCTGGGACGCCAATGTTGTCAACATAGCCGTTTCTATAATCAGCAGTTCCTCCAACCGAGGCGTTGTCTTGCCCCGCGAAAATGAGAACTTTGCCTGCGTCCGGCGCGAACCGACCTTGAATCTGAGCGAATCCGATTGTGCAAAAAATCAGGGAGATGACGAACGTTGCGAGGCTAGGAAAAAAATTCTTCATGGTGAGTTCTTGGTAACGGCAAAGTTGGAATGTAGGTGGTGATTCTGCGGGTGTGACTGTGCGCCGAACGAAAATTAATACGCTGAATTGCTTGGATGGTAATTGAGCATCAGCCGATGAAAACAATTCTGAAGACGACAAACGACAGGGTCTTCTGGTGGGTAGCGAAGGAGTTTGGATGACACTCATTCGTTTTCTTTAATCTACTACGCTCGGGGTGACCTGTCGGTTGGAAAATTGTTTAATCTGTAATCGTTCATGTTTTTAAAATGAGGTGGTTTCA
>JAAEMV010000873.1 GCA_024225195.1 Planctomycetaceae bacterium
CGTTTCCGGAGGCTATTTTAAAGCCGGCCGAGACGTTATCTCCTTTGTTCTCCCATCAACACCTCTTCCCAGATGCTGCTGAGTTCGAACAAAAGCAACTGATCGAAGTCCAAGCACAACTCGCTCACTCTCGCAGAGAAATCTCCCACCTTCAATCAGAGCAATCGCAACTCCGCGCCGAACTGGATGAAGCCCACCAAATATTCGAACAAATTGAAAAACACCCAATTGCTGGCCCGATTGTGCGCGTTCGCCAGAAGATGCTTGGTTTAATGGAAAAAATGGGCAAACGGAAAAACAAGCTGGACGGGTCTTGCCCGATTATTGAACCCAATCCACTAAATTCAAAGGTAGATCCAACAACGAATACCACTAATTAGCCTTTCCCGTGCAATAATAGACTGCTGAATAGCCAGTAAAAAATTTCCGTTTGTTTCTCCGAATCAAAGCCAAGACGAAAATTAAAAACCAATTTCCTGAATGATCCAAGAACTCCTTCAATCTGAAACACTCGCAACCATTCCCGTTGAGGATCCGATCGTTCTCTGCGCGTCGGACGACAATTACGTAAAGCCACTTGCGGTCACCCTTTACTCCGCCGCTTCATCACTCAAAAATGGAAATCACCTCCACGTCATCCTGATGGACGGTGGCATCTCCGAAGCCAACTGGATGGGGCTCCGCGAGACACTTGTTGACCTCCCAATTTCCATTCACATTCTGAGACCCAACCTCAAAGAATTCAGCGACCTCAGCGTCTCTCATCACATCACCCACGCCGCCTACTTTCGACTTTTAGCTGCTCGACTTTTGCCTGATACGATCGAGAAGGTGATCTACCTGGATTCCGACGTCCTTGTCCAATGCGACCTAACTGAACTTTGGAATTTTGACGTAGAAGAACACTACTGCCTCGCCGCGGTCGATATTGCGTGCCCGTTTATCGATGCCTACGAAGCACAAGCGAAATTGGGAACGCTCAAAAAAGCCATACCTCACTTAGCAGCAATCTCACCAATCCCCAATTGGCGTCAGCTAAACCTTGATGGTTCAGCACCCTATTTTAACAGTGGCGTCATGGTGCTCAACCTAGATCGCTGGCGAAGAGAATCAATCGACCAAAAGCTACTGACTTGCCTCCGTGAAAATGCAAATTTTGTTTGGTGCTGGGATCAGTACGCACTCAACGTGGTCTTTGCAGGGCAGTGGGGGCAACTCCCGCCAAGATGGAATCAAGGGGCTCATGTTTTTGAATTCCCCGATGACGACCATTGCCCAATCCATCCGGTAGAGTTTTCTGAAATGCGAGACCACCCAGCACTGATTCACTTTACAACAGAATTTAAGCCATGGAACTTTCAGCCGTTCCATCCGCTTCGTGAAAAATTCTTTGAGAGTCTCGACCAAACAGCATGGGCGGGTTGGCGCCCCGAACGTCCTCCATTCAGTCTCAAACGATGGTGGGATTTAACAGCAGTTTATTGGATTCGAAAATGGGTCGTTAACTATCGAAAGGCGCGGTCGCTCTTCGCATAGCGTTCAAACCGCGATTTGATTCATGCTTAACCCCAATCCTCAAACTGCATTCCCGAATGAATCCAGCGCCAAAGCCCATGAGCTTTCCGCCAGCCAACCGCTGCCCAAAATTACTATTTTCGCCCTTCCCAAACCCTTTGGCGAAAAAACTGATCTCATTCAAAGAAATGCGATCCAATCATGGGCTTGCCTGAAACCAGACGTCGATGTCCTGCTGCTTGGTGATGAACCTGGAATTAAAGAAACAGCACAGGAACTTGGCGTCCGTCACGCCAGCGGCCTGCGGTGCAATGACCACGGCACGCCACTGCTCGACTCTGCATTTCAACTTGCCCACCAAGAGTCAACCACGAACTACCTTGCCTATTGCAATTGTGACGTCATCCTCACGAAAGACTTCTGCGAATCAATCCATCAACTTGACAACGAAGCTCACTTTTGCCAATTCATTGCTTTTGGCCAACGCACTGATCTCAACGTAGATCGTGCTATTGATTTCGAGCAGTCAATTCAGGTCGAGCGACTGCTAGACGAATGTCAAAGCAAAGGAGTCCGGTCGTCCAATGCCTGCAAAGAGTATTTCATTTTCAATCGCCAACTTTACCAAGACATTCCACCCTTTGCCGTTGGACGAGGCAACTGGGATAACTGGATGATTCACTCGGCGAAACAAAATAACGTCCCGGTCATCAATCTCTCAAACACGGTAACCGCAATCCACCAATCCCACGATTACTCGCATGCGTCGCTTAACCGCTGGGGGTGTTACGTCTCCGGCGCAGAGGCGAAAGAAAATCGACGGCTAGGGGGAGGAAGCCACATTATTTCAGGCTCAACCGCGAATTGGAAAATGACGCGAGACGGTCTTAAAAAAGAGCTACCCAAACTTATCAGCCCAAGTTTTTGGGCCGACGCACCGCGATTTGCACGACTCGTGTTTGACCTACTGGTGAGATAACCCATGCTCACCTTTTCCGC
>JAAEMV010000874.1 GCA_024225195.1 Planctomycetaceae bacterium
CCAACAACAAGACCAACAACAAGACCAACAACAAGACCAACAACAAGACCAACAACAAGACCAACAACAAGACCAACAACAAGACCAACAACAAGACCAACAACAAGACCAACAACAAGACCAACAACAAGACTCTCAACCCAGGAACAGCCTTGAAACCAAAAATGAATTAGCGGAACCACCAACGGACAATCCACCACCTGTAAAGGAGGAACCTGAAGACCTTTCAGATTCACCCAACCCCGAAACAGACACCTCGCTCCCCCTCAACCAACCCCCTCAACTTCCTGTTGAAACTCCGCCACTTCCCACCGGCGAACCGACCACAGAAAACTCAAAAAACATCAACGACGAAGAAGCAATGAAAATGCTCCAAGCAATTCGTGACCGGGATCTCTCGAGAAGAATTCAAAAGCAAAACGAAACCCGCAGACGCTACCGACCCGCTGATCGCGATTGGTAATCTATTACGAAAAGGCCCTGAAATGAAACGAATCATAAAACCTAGCTTGTTCTTCTGCATTGCAATTGCGACAGTCGCAATCTCGATTCCGGTGAACGCCCAAAACGCTCCGCGAATGCAAATCTCGTCACAACAAACGTTTGTCGGGGAATCTGTTACTCTCAATTTGCAAATTGAAAATGCAAAAACAAAAGAGGCTCCTAATTTCCCGGCGGTGAATGGCCTAAAAATCGAAGCCGCCGGTGTGCCCCAACAGCAAACCATGACAACAATCGTAAATGGGCGGAGAAGTGAGAGGAGTACCTTTACGTATCGCTACCAGATCACGCCAACAGAAGCTGGCGACTTCATCGTACCCGCCGTTACAGTCGAAACAGAAAATGGCTCATTGAAGACTAAGCCATTCTCAATATCCGCAGAACCGAGTGTCACAGGAGATCTATTATTTGCCGAGATCCAAACAGAAGACACCTCTGTATTTGTCGGTCAGGCGATGGACTTAAAGCTAAAGATATGGCTCAAGCCTTACTACAACAAAAAATTTGATCTAACCGTTTCAGCCGAGGACATGTTCCGACTTACAAAAGAGACAACGAACTGGGGTCCATTCAAAGACTCGATCGAAAAGATCTCAAAATCAGAGTCGGTACTTCGTAGTCGCGAGGTTTCTCGCGAATCCTCCGATGGCAAACAACAGATTTACTATCTATTTGAAATTGACGCCCAACATTACCCGACCAGTGAAGGAAAAATAAATCTTGCTGATGTAAACATCGAATTTAATTACCCCACCGCCCTGTCACGATCACGCGATCCATTTGACCAGTTCTTTCAAAGCTCGCCGTTTAGCGCGAGTCCCTTCCAAAACAATTTTTTCGACTCCTTTCGGTCTTCGTCTTTTGGGAATTCTCTAACGATTTCAGGAACGCGACCGATCTCTACCGCGCCGAACATTGCTTCGATCAATGTCCTTCCAATTCCCTTAAAAGACCGGCCGATGGATTATCGGGGCGCGGTGGGCAATTACCGAATGGTCACACAAGCCAGTCCTACACAGGTCAAATCCGGAGACCCAATTACATTAAAAATTGGAATTCAGGGTACTGGGCCAATGGAATTGGTACAGGCTCCACCCCTCAACACTTTAACGTCGTTAACAAAGGATTTTAAAGTGTCCGACGAACCACTTGCGGGGATAGTCGAAGGGGACGTTAAAGTCTTTACAACAACGATTCGTCCCAGAACTGCCGGCATTTTAGAAATACCAGCGATCCCCCTTAGTTTTTTCAACCCCGACACCGCAGAATTTGTTTCTGTCCAGAGTGATCCCATTCCTATTATCGTTGAGAAAGCAGATGAACTTGCACTGGATGCAATCGTTGGAACGCCAGGCAGCAGCAATAAAATTCAATCCCAGCCAAAACAGAAACGTTTAGATCTCAACAATGTTCGCGAGATAAATTTTGATTCTACACAAACCCAATCTTCCAACTTCCCAATGACCTGGTTGTTCCTAATCGCACCTCCGATTGCACTTGGAATCTTCATTGGTTTTATAAAAACTCGATCACAACGCCCATTGCCAAAACTTCGCGCATACCGCAAGAAAATAGCCACTGCAAAAACCCCTCACGAGATTTCTAAACAGATCTTGAATTGGCTTGAAAGGCAACTGGATCGTCGAAGTGACACGCTAACCCGAACAGAAGCAATCACTCTACTGTCTTCAAAAATTGATGATTCGACTCGTGAGGATCTGGAAAATCTATTAATGGACTGTGAAAACGCCGCCTTTAATGGTGACCAATCGATTTCACTGACCACAAAAAAACAAAACGCCGTGTTGACGATTAAAAAAATCAAAGCACAGCTATCGTGTTTCTCTCTGGAGCCTCGAGGGCTGCGGTTACGACAATTTGCAAGTGTCGCGCCGTTGGCCCTCGGGTTCTTTTTGGCAACAGTGCTACTAGCGAAGCTACTCAATCCTGCTCAACCACAGCAACTTCCATCCAACTCGAAGACAACTGCCTTGGCTGAAAGCGATCCCTTCACTCAACTAAACCCATCACAAAAAGTTGAAATCTTTCAGACTGCCAATCGCGATTACGATCGCGGTAATAAAATTAAAGGACAAGACACCGCCGAAGCTGCCGCTCTATTTTCCGAAGCCATCGAGAATTATCAACTACTCGTTGATGCTGGAATTCGAGATACGGATCTATTCTTAAACCTGGGGAATGCCCATCTCCAAAATAATGCAATTGGATACGCTGTCGCGAATTACCAAAAATCTCTTCGATGCTCCCCATCGAATCACCAGGCAAACCAGAACATGCAGATTGTAATGCAAGCAACCAATCCTCAAGAATTAAATGGCAATGCGTTATCGTCGACCCTGAACTGGATTTCTAAATTACCTTCCTCGATTGGAATCTCAATTTTACTGTTTAGCTGGACAATCATTTGCGTCGCAACAGCGATTAAGCTCTCAGCCCCATCTTTCCAGCTTCGGCATCTCTTCACAGCAGCTGCCCTGTTCTTGCTGATCGGAATGGGAATGACGCAATGCGGAAATTCACTCCAGCCCCCTGAAGGAACAGCAGTCGCTGTAGCGAGTGAAATTACAGTGTTCCAGGGCAGCAATGAATCCACACCACCGGTGATGAGTTCGGCAATTGCCGAAGGCGAATTGGTTCGTGTTTTGCAAGAACGTGGAAAATGGACAAAAATCGAATCCACTTCGGGTGTCCGTGGCTGGGTGCAATCTGATTTTTTTGAAAAAGTATAATTCGGCGGATGACGCAAATTCCTCCTTGGTTACCTATAGTGAACCTGCACGCAAACGTGTTAAATTGAAATTTTCAATAAGGAGGGAGCCACAATGCGGCTGTTTGAAGGTACAGAATTTGATCGACCTCCACGTTGTGAGCGGTGCGAACAGCTTGAGGCAGACTGCATTTGCGTAGCTGCCCCAGCAGCCTCGACTCCTCCAGAGGCTCAAACTGCAACAATAACGTTAGAAAAGCGTAAAAAAGGGAAATGGGTCACCGTCATCAACGGATTGTTCGATGGGCATCCAGGGAACCATTTCAAAAACCTCCTCGTACAACTTAAAAATCAATGCGGTGCTGGTGGCTCCATTCAAGAACAAAAGATTGAAATTCAAGGAAATCATCAGGAACGCTTACGCACCATTTTAAAAACAATGGGCTTTAAAATCCGCCCTTGAAGAATCGCGACAACTCGTCGCAGGCGCCCCGCTGGCTAAAAATTCTGCATAAATTCAATTACAATAGGGGCGATCTTATTTTCCTTAGTCGAGTCGTGTCCGATGAATCAATCTGCTGAAAACTCAAATCCGCCCAAAACCTTTGAACTTGAGATCAAAGATGCCCACGTCATTTTTGATACCGTCTGGGAATCACTCGAGGAAGAAGTTGGTCACGAAAACCTCCGCTTCCCCAAGGAGTTAATTTTACTTGGCGGAGCTCCCGGTTCCGGTAAGGGCACCCACACTCGATTCATCATGCAGTCTCGCGGGCTTACCTGTCCGCCAATCATCATTAGCCAGCTCCTAACTACGCCTGAAGCAACCCGCATTAAAGACATGGGCCAGATGGTGGGAGATACAGAGGTTATTGGAATCCTCTTTCGCGAACTCTTAAAAGAAAAATATCGCGATGGCGCTTTACTCGACGGCTTTCCTCGGACGCGGGTTCAAGTGGAATGCCTTAAAATGTTAGTTGATCAAATCGATCAACTAAACAATGAGTATGCCGATACCGAATGGGCAATTCATTTTCGCCGCCCTATCATTCACGCGATGGTATTGTTTGCCAGCGAACAAACAAGTATCGAGAGGCAGTTGTTTCGTGGAAAACAGATTGCCGAACACAACCGCAAGGTGGAAGAAACGGGTGTCGGAGAACTGCAGGAGCTGAGGGGCACTGATCTCGAACATGTCAAGGCTGCACAGAGGTACCGCGTCTTTAAAGAAAAGACTTGGGATGCGTTACGATCTCTGAAGGAGATTTATCATTACCACTTCATCAACGCCGAAGGGCCAATCGATGAAGTCGAATCAAATATCCTGAAGGAACTCCAGTATCAAAGTTCGCTGGAACTCGATCCCAAGACATTTGATCACTTAAGCCCCCTGCCGCTCGCAGAAGAAATCACCATTCACGCCAGACAGGAATTAGTCAAGCGTCTTGATAGCTACGTGCTCTCACACACCGAACTGTTTACCGAAATCATTGAAATTATTGATAGTAAATTCATGCCCATCGTAACGCGACATGCATTGTCCGGCCGGGCAAATGTCAATTCCGAAGATCGCATTTTCGAAAATCCAATGGCTATTTCAATGCTAATCGATATTTTTTCAGAACGAGGTTTTCATGCCATGGTCGACAAACGAATTCAAGAAGTGCCTGAAAGTGTTGATTTGAATTCCGGCAAAATTTCGTGCCGCCAAAAAATAGTATTCCGCATTCAAATTCACTTCGAAGGATCATCCATTCGACGCGGGTAACCCCACCGTGATGCAGCAAGACGAAACGCTTTTGCCTACCGACGCAGATTTCATCGAAAAATTCAATCAGCCGCCGCCGCTCCCACTGAAAGCAAATCAGCTTTCTCGACTGCCGCATCGTTATAGTAAATTGTCTTAAGCGACGGCAGATCCGCCAATTGCGCTAACCCCGCTTGAGATACTTGGGTTCTATTCAGGCCCACCCCGGTTACCCGCGAGAGCCCCGTGAGATACTGCAGATCATCGTCACCGATCTCACAATCTGCCAATTGTATTTGCTCTAAATTAGGCAATCCCTTCAGTCGCTCCAACAAATCTATTGAAAAGTCATTGGGAGAAAATTCAATTGCATAAACACCGCTCTCCTCTGAACGCTTCAACAACTTGGTTTTTTGACGCACTAAATGAAAAATCGACACTGGATCATCCATCGCACACCCGGCGATACCCGAAGAGTTGATTTGAAAAAATTGCCGAGCGGTCAATTCCTCCAATTGTTTCTGAGAGTTGATTTGATAGTAATGACTCGATATTCCCCAACGTGGATCCCGGACATGTAATTTGTCACCGATGCTTCCCGTAAGAACGAAATAGTCTCGATATGCACTCTGAACATTCGGGAATGGGAACTGAATATCATCCCAAACTTCAAGCGTTTCAACGCCTTCCGCTCGGGTAGCCATCGCCAATGGCAAATTGCCCGAATACAGCGCGTGTGCAAAGCAGTGTCGCACCAACCCAAAATACATACCGGCCGGTACGATCAACATTGCCACCACCAGACCGCGCAGAACAGGCGTAGCTGGCAGCACTAATGATGACTGCAATACATCTGGGCCCTGGGTAGGCGCTTTGTGCAACAGCCACGCCCCCACGATTGCAGTGCAAAGATTCCAAGGAATCACACTGGCGTTCCAGCCAATACACAATAAAAAAATCACGATACCGCAATGAAGACCAATGCACCCAAGCATCACTTGCCTCGGCCGGATCCACGCAACTATCGCTAATACAATCTCGCCCAGCCCGATCAACAACGCAAAACCTTGATACACACCGTTCGGGTTGACCGGGGTCTGCGAAAGGAGCCCATAGCTAATGTGCGTAAACCACTCTGCTGATATTAGTTTGTGGATGCCAGCCCACAGCCACATCGCTATTAAAAACCAGAGGCATAAACGACGGGCGGGCAACCAAACACACGCCGCCATCATAAATGTAATCGCAATGACCTGCGGCTGGCATCGAAACTGATCCATCCCGATTGCCAAGCCTAGCGTAATCAAAAACCCAACCATCCCATACATCCTCGGGCTGACGAGGACAAAAGCTAAACTGACCAGGAGAATGAGGCCACTTGATACCTGCGGGGTCGCCGCAATCCAAGGTAAATTAGGAGGAACCTCTCTGACTTGCCATGCCGGCCAGGTAATAAAAATGGTAACGGCTTGTGAAAGCACACCGACGACGAGGAAGCAGTAGCTCTCTAAACCGATCTGCTGAAATCCCCAGCCGTCACCTTTTAATTCGTCTCTTGGGACATCTGGCGGACCCCCTGATTGCCTTTCGGATTTCTTTGATTTCCGCCCCATCGTTGTCCCACCTAAACAGCATTCGCAGAAAACCACCCGTCGACCGATGATCATTAAATCGAAAAGCACGAAACAAGGTCAAGGTCAGCGAGTACACGAACTGCCCATTCGATCAAAAAACTGACATAAATCATCAAACGGGGGCAAATTTCAATAATCACCTTGTTCGATTTTGACCGTTACCTGACAATCGTTTTGTCTGTCCCTCACGACTAAGAATGTCATCATGCATCTCCAAATTTTTGAAATCTGCGCAATTGTCATCGTGTTATCTGCTTTGTTTGGATATCTGAATGCGAAATTCTTAAAACTCCCTAATACAATTGGATTGATGATCGTTTCCATTTGCTTCACGGGTTTCTTATTTGTCAGCACGATCTTCACTGATTTTTTCTTCGACACTGCCCAACTCTTTATTAATCAAATTGACTTTCAGGAAGTGCTCCTCGATGTCATGCTGGGCTTTTTACTTTTCGCTGGAGCGATGCACACTAATTTTGATCAACTTCGTGTCCAAAGATGGCCCGTTCTGGTCTTTTCAACGCTTGGTGTCCTTGCCTCCACTCTGCTCTGCGGAGTTTTGACCTACTTTGGTTTTCGCCTCCTAAGCATCGAACCCCAGTTCATTCACTGCCTATTATTTGGTGCTCTCATTTCTCCAACGGATCCGATTGCCGTTCTCGGAATCCTTAAACAAGCCGGTGTTCCAAAAAAGCTCGAAACAAAAATTGTGGGTGAATCGCTATTCAATGACGGCGTGGGGGTGGTTGTCTTTTTGACCATCTTCCATATCGCAAGTGGTTCTTCCGTCAGCGAAAATAATACGCACGCGCAATTCACGCCTCCCGTAGAATCTTATTCCGTGGTTTCTTTCCAAGACTCCAGCCAGCCAACTCCGCCCAATGAAAAGAGCGGCGAGAATGAGCATCAAGATCAAACGGCAAGCTCGCCTGATGCCGCAGCGACGCCGGGAGTCGAGCACCATGAAACAACGCTGATGGAACAAATTAACGGCGTCATTAAGTTATTCTCTTGGGAGGTTCTGGGAGGAATCATACTCGGCCTCACACTCGGTTACCTAACTTTCCTGTTACTTCGCTCGATCGATGACTATGAAATAGAAGTCTTGATTACTTTGGCGTGTGTCACCGGCGGATATGCTTTAGCAACAGCCCTGCATCTGTCGGCTCCACTAGCCATGGTTGTTGCCGGCCTGATCGTTGGCAATGACACCGTTCGCGGAACCGCGATGTCACAACAGACTGAAATGTATGTCAATCGATTTTGGGAACTGCTGGACATCCTCCTAAATGCAATTCTGTTCGTTCTGATCGGACTCGAACTCCTCATTCTCAGTGACAGCATCACACTAACGTTTATTTACGCTGCAGCTATGGCAATCGCCATCGTACTTTTGTCCAGATTTCTATCGCTATTAATTCCAGTTCGCTGCTTCGCGAAGAAATTAGAATTCGTCCCTCACACCACAACCATCATGACCTGGGGAGGCTTACGCGGTGGAATTTCGATCGCACTTGCCTTGTCACTCACCGCCGAAATGAACAGAGATCTGTTTCTGACGGTTACTTACGGCGTCGTCATTTTCTCAATTATCGTGCAAGGTTTGAGCGTTGGAAAACTCGCCAAATCACTGATTGGCATCGAATCAGACGAATCAGCTGAAATTGCTCATTAAAGCAAAACCACAGGTTCGCTTGAACCTTTACGGTTCGACGAGATCTCCAAAAAAGAGCGCGTTGAGGAAGACTCGGCTCGTCGCTTTCCAAAACCCGCGAAAATTAGGATCATCAGCCATCAGGATAAATCGACCTTTCCCTTTTGGCTGAACCACCACACTCGCAGCCCCCTTAAACCGTTCGACATTTTCGTCCGAGCAATAGCCAGCCATCAAAGGTGATTCAGAATCGTAAATCACAGGATTACAGTAGGGATTTTTCGACGGCTCTAGAAATCTAGCGTGATTCCGAAAGACAGCCAATGATTTATTTTGAAATCCAAAGAGTAGAGGGTGCGAGGGATCCACTGTCGTCTTAAATATCGCACCGCTGATTAGCTTCAATGCTCTTTCGGTAGCAGCTGTGTCAAATTGCTTTTGAATAACTGGCGTGACAGTGGGTGGGGGGGGCAGGGCAGTGCCTGTTCCGAGTTCCTTTTGCACCGTTACCGCGAGACTGCCCAGAGCCAGAACGGTACCTCCATTCTCAGCGAAAGATTCAATTTTTGACCAATGCTCGCTACTTAGACTTCCACCCGCTAGTACCAAGGTTGAATAACTATCGAGTCGGGATCGGGAGAACTCGTCTGACTTCAACAGCGTCACCGGCATTCCAATTTGAGTATCCAGTAGATGCCATACGGAACCAGCGGAATAAAAAGAGGTACCTTTACCGACAAGCAACGCGACTTTTGGGACCTTCAAAACCTCAAAGTTGGCGCTGCCCAAATCAGGCCCAGCTACACTCAACCCAGTTTTTACGGGCAACACCTTTGCGCCCCGTTTGACAGCCTCCTTTAAAACCCTGTCGATTGCTTCATGGCGGGTTTGTTGATTTTTAGAAATTACAGCAAGTGTTCCATAACTAAAATCATCCAATCCGCCGTTGCCATTTTTAACTGTAAACGGCTTTTTAGCGACTCGAACTTTGACGTTCGCCCGCAATAATTTATTCAAAACCCATGGGCCAATATCATCTTTAAAGTCAACAAGATAGCCAAGATGCTCATCGGACATCTCGAAATCCCCACCGCTAGTTAGCTTTTGTATTTTGAACGGCACCAACTCATCCAGATCAAAGTCTTGCTTTAACGCACGTTGGGTTAAACCGTAGGCTAACGGTAGCGTCCAGCTAGACACGTCGTAGAAAACGTTCTCTTTAAAATTAGTACGCCTCATCAAGAGCGATTGGAGAAAACGAAATTCTGCCTGTGCCGTTGGAACGACTAAACTAAAATCTGCTGAAAATCCCTCATCACCATAAGTGAAATCTGCTGGCAGGAAATACGATTGAATATCATGTCGCTTCAATATGGCAGCAAACTCGAGTAACCGTGACCAATTTCCTTCGCTTTGAAACAGATATGCTTTCACCGGTTGCGACTTGGCCTGCTTCAGTGCATTCAGATAAAAGGTTTTCTTATAGTTGTTCAATTTTGCTCGCATCGCAGTCGTCGCCCGTAAACTCGAAAGCGACGCTGTAAACTGATTCGCAACCGTTTCATGAAATCTCAGGAGACCGTCTTGATTCCCCTGCACAACACCTCTCGAGCTTGCTTGCTCGAACAAAATACCAACGCTTCCATGCAGGTCAGGGTAAGTCGAACCTTTTCCCATATAAAAATCGTCAAATCGCTCTTGGGTAAAATACAGACTGCCACGCTGATCTAAAGCCTTGGCATGAAAGCCACCAAACTCGCGGGTCAATTGCTGGTTTCTTTGCGGAGTCAGCGGGTTTGTTCTTTGCGGAATACCAGGCTGGAAGAAGAAAGTAGAGTTTGTGCCCATTTCATGAAAGTCAAGCACGACGTTCGGCTTCCACTTGTGATACCAAGTCATCCGACCCCGACTCTCAGGATGAACCAAGGGTAACCAATCTCGATTTAAATCAAACCAATAATAATTTACACGCCCGGCGGGCCACATTTGATTATGCTCCGCGTCTTGCGAATCAGGGTTCGCTACTCGGCCACGATAACGATTAACCCAATTCGCAAAGCGATTGAAACCGTCAGGATTCAAACTCGGATCTAATAAGATTACACACTGCTCCAGCCAGGCATTGATTTCATCGCCTTTGGCTGCAGCCAAGTAAAAAGCAACCAGCGGCGCACAGTTCGTCGCACTCGCTTCATCTCCATGAACGCCATAACCCATATTGATTACCGCTGGCAATTCGCCAAGATCAACTCGATCCGAATTTGCTTTGGTCAACTGCCGATGCGCCTTTTGAATCTCACCTAATCGTTGTCGATTTTCTTTTGAGGTGATGGTCAGCAACAATAGTGGGCGGCCTCCGTGGGTTGCCGCATATTGTTCAATTGAAATCCGCGGTGACTCCTTGGCAAGTAATCGCACATAAGATGCAACCTGGGCATGGGAAAGGTGACGCTCACCAATATCAAAACCAAAAAACTCACGAGGCGTCGTAATGGCCGAATTTACTTCCACTCCTTCAGGCCACATGGAGGTCGGCAATTCATCAGAAGGAGTGCTGACTGCGGAAGTAACGCTGGAAGCAGAATCACTAACAGTTGCTGGAAAGTAACCATCAAAATTCGCATTCGCAGAACCATCGCCGACGCAAATTTGGAAAATCAAAACAACGATCGAACAGGAAGACAATCGAATAAACTGACGCATGAATGAACTCCGAAACCTCATGAAAACAGAGCTAGAACACTCTGCCAAGAATTACGCGAACCCGCATGGTCCAATTATAGCCCAAGAAATAACGGTTTCTTGCTAATTTCGACCCCGAGCGGTAAATCCAACGAAAGATCCCGAATCATTTCTTTGCGATCACTGGGAGCGTAATGCCCCACACTTTCCCACGGCTTCGATTTCGGCGAATCGGATTTTGACGAGCCATCTGAGCAGACCCTGCTGCCGCAGAAACATCGCGATATTTCCCCTGGTTGGCACGAGCAATGGACTTCAGTTGCTCACTTCCCTTCCCGGATACTTGCATCCCCAAGGTGTTCACGACAGTTTTCCGACGGTGAGGTGCGGTTAATAGCTCTTTGGTGTTGTCCGTGAAAGCACCATCACCTAACACATAAATTACATCTGGCTTGAGCATCAACGCGGCGTTCATCGCCTCTGCCCCTTTCGTCTTCAGACACAACTCAACGGTATAAAGCCATTGCCGCAGACGATCCTTATTCTCTTCCGTTGCAGGAATCAATTTGGCGACAGGCTTTGGATGAAACATCATGTACGCAGTGTCGCTAAAAAAGATCACATGGAACTTTTGCTTGGGAGTTAGGTTACCGACCGTTTTACTCAATTCGTTAATCGCCGTTTCAAATTTACCTTTTGTCATGCTATTTGAATTGTCGACCACAAAGACAACTTTTTGGGCAGTTTGCTTCGCCCCAAAAAACGTTGTCGTTCCAATCTCCTGTCCCATCTCTTCAAGACCCTCTACTAATTCTCCCAACCCCACATCAAGATCGATGCTTTCAAAAGAATCAGCAAGCGTGTTGGCAACCGTCGAGTTTACCGAGGGAAGAGAGAGTTCGTTTTCGGACAGAACCATTTCTTCCATGGAAGAATCTTCTTCAAATTCTACTTCCTCGTAATCAACCACCTCCATCTCAGTGAACACCTCGGCGTGATTCGTTGGCTCAACGCTTAAGACCAAACTTTTTTCGGATGTCCGAGCGAATGTAAATATCGCCAAAAATAAAATGAGAGTGACGTGGACTAAAGTGCTAACTAGCCAAGAGGGCATCGTCTCCAGCAAAGCGGAAAAATCGTAGGCTGATTCCGCTACGTCATGCTGTTCGGCCTCGGCGTTGTCGCCGGCGTCCGTCTTATTTTTTTGTGAAGAACGTGAAGTCAATTTCCTGATCTCCCAAGGAAAGAGGAAACACCACGAGCGTGATGGGGAAACCCATTATGAATCGACGAATTCACGAAAGGAACCCTCAAACCGAAATATTTGTTTTGCCAATTCGAATCCCCCCACTTTGCGTTGGCAGCAAAGCAGATTACCAGACACGCAATCCAAACCTAAAAGAGCTATTTTTTTCCAACTGGCGACGATTTTGACTCCGAGGTATTACTCGGTTTACCCACGCCTTGAAGACATTGAAACCAAACCATCAAAAGCAGCGCAAATCAGGCTGGGTAGTTTAGAAAAGAGCATCCGGCTAGACCATCAACCACTTCCTGCTTTACCGCAAAAGAAGTTAGCGGAACAATCAACCGCATAACGCTAGACGCCCTCCGAAAGTCCAACAATTAAAAGCGTGCAGGCAACCATTAATGGCTTATCCAATACGTTTACTCATTCTTTTTTCCAGCAAAACAGTTGAATTGCGCGACGCCTGTTATCAAACTGTCCCCAGTAGCGTTGTTCATTAAAGATCGGTTGGGAAACGAGAAATGGATCTATCAAAAAAGTGCCCGCCGCTGCGCGAATTACCGTGGCGTCGTTCCGCATTCACATTAGTCGAACTTCTCGTCGTCATCGCGATTATTGGCATCTTACTTTCAATGCTGTTGCCGGCAGCACAAAGCGTACGAGAATCCGCACGCCGAACTAAGTGCATGAACAATGTCCGCCAACTTGGCATTGCCTTGCATAACTTTGAATCGGCCTTTAAGACGTTTCCGCCTGCTTTTACAGATGGCCATAGCTGGACGGGAATTGTTCTCGACTACATCGAGCAGACTAACGTTGCGGATCTTTACGATCGGAATTACCCATGGCACCACGCTAAAAATCAAGACGCAATTGCCACCGTCGTTCCTATGTTTCTTTGCCCATCTAATCCCAATGGACGTCCGTTCTATCACGATAAAATTGGCAACGGAAAAATCTCAGCGGTAATGGATTATGCCGCGATTACGGGAGTCGCCCCGATAGTCTATCGCGCCGGCTATGCCCAACCGGTAAGCTCATCCAAAGGAGGACTTTCAGCAGGGAAAGGAACAAAAATTCGCGACATTAGAGACGGCCTTTCCAATACACTGATGATTACCGAAGATGCTGGTCGTCCAGTCCACCACGTTAGCACTGGCTTCGGCCCGGACAACTTGCGTGTCGGAGGTGGCAATTTAAGCGTCTTCAATGCTCGCGTACGCGGGGCAGGTTGGGCAGACAATGTGAATACGATTCCAGTCCACGGATTTTCCGCTGATGGATTGACTTGCCCCGGCCCTGTGGCGGTCAACGCCACCAACAATAATGAGGCCTTCAGTTTTCACCCCGGTATGGCGATCGGTCTTTATTGCGATGGAAGTGTGAGTGGCGTCCACGAGTCAATTACAATGCAGCAATACAGCGAATTAGTCACACGCGCCGGCGGCGAGATTAATTCTTACTCGAATTGACCAGCTCCGCTCTACCTAGTCAGCCAGTCGGTCGCCGCCCTACTTTAGCAGCCAAGTTTATTAGCAGTCGTTCCCGAAACGCGAGCGCCGCAAACGCGTCACTGAAAATCCCAATCGCGCCTCCTCATTCCCTTGGCAGCTTTTCCGGAAGGGTCGACTCCAACCACTCCGACAAACGTTTTGCCATTTGGTGAGTCTTGTCATGATGTTTAATTGCCAGGTTTTCAGACTCGCCAATATCTGCTTCAAGATCATAAAGCTCGTAACGATCTTTTGTTTCCGTTTTGTCATCAGTTAATTGAATTAACTTCCACTTCCCCATACGAATTGCATTGGAGGGGGAATGCCCTGAACCATGGTTATGCGGGTAAGTCCATGCCAGCGGCCTGTTCCTCAATTCAGCTCCGGCACTCCCTTTTAGAACTGGAACAAGCGATATCCCATCAAGATGTTGCTTTGGCTTGAGTCCGACGCCCACTAAATCGAGAATCGTCGGATAGAGGTCCATCGTGATTCCAGGAACCGAACTCTCAGCTGGCTTTAGGTGCCCCGGCCAGCTAACCATGGTAGGAATTCGAATTCCCCCTTCGTAAGTCCACCCCTTTCCAGCTCTTAATGGAAGACAGCAGGTTGGTCCACCGGCACTGCGACGGGATGCAACTGTGGACAGGCCGCCGTTGTCCGATGTGAAAACAATAATAGTATTTTCACGTAACGACAAATCTTTAATTTCCTGAAGTACCCGTCCGACATTTGTATCCAAATTTTCTAACATCGCAGCATAAGTTGGATTATTTTGAGACGACCGCGTTCGCGCCCCATTTCGCTCCGCAATCACATCTTGGGGCTGTTCGTTGCTACCCCCCAATTTCGCTTTGTACTTATCCACTAAAGCATCGGGCGCTTGGATTGGTGTGTGAACCGCATAATGGGCGAAACATAAAAAGAACGGCTTCTTCTGATTTTCTTTGATGAAGGACACCGCTTGATCAGTCATCGCATCGTTCAGATAGTCTCCTTCTTTACCGTCTCCCAAGTCAGGGACATCCCAAAATCGAATCCCGTTAGGTTTGTTTTTATTCCCGCTACGCCGGTATGGATAAAAATAACTTCCGGGGCTTCCACCTCGATTAACACATCGCACCCAATCAAACCCCTGAGCCTGTGGCATGTGCCTGTCTTTATCACCTAGATGCCACTTGCCAATGTAACCCGTTTGGTAGCCAGCTTGCGATAATGCCTCTCCAATCGTGACTTCCTCAAGCGGGAGATGTAATTCATTCGGCTGATTCAGCCACTGAGTAATCCCCAATCTGTGCGGAGATTTTCCTGTCATTAAAGCAACCCGCGTCGGCGAACAAACTGGATTGGCAGAATAAAAATCATTAAACCGAACACTTTGACGCGCTAGTTGATCAATTACAGGCGTTTCATGGAACGTCGATCCGTAACAACCAAGATCCGTGTATCCGAGATCGTCAATAAAAAACATGACGACGTTAGGAGCACGGTTCGCTTCCGTGTTCGGTTCCCCCGACAAGACAGCCTGTGGTTGCAAACCAACACAAACTAAAAAAAGTGGAATCAGCAACACTGGCTGTAAACGCAACAACTTGATTTTCATAGAGATCACGACCCAACCAAACAGCGAAACAAATCAACGATAAATGAAGATGACTTCAAATCTTCAGGGCTTACCCCGAATCTAATTCATTTTGATTGTAATGGATCTCTCGAATGAAATACGAGCGATTACATCATTATTTCCTCTAAGCATTCGCTTAATCCATAAAAAAAGCACCTCGAGAATTCCGAGGTGCTCGTGAGATGCCATCCGTCGACGATTGAACGAACCACATTTAGAAACCGATATAGATCCGCGAACTCCCTCCACCAATCGTGAAACCTATACCTCCGTAAACATTACTGCGGCTGCCGTGTGCCCCGTAGTAAGGACGGTAAACCGGTCTGGAGTTATGGCAACAATCGTCATCCCGGCGAAAGGACATACTTCGACGAATCTCGGCGATGTCCGACCTCATGTGATGGATCGAATCTTCAATCGTGTCTAGCAACCGCCTCACATGTGCAGTGTTTCCATGAATATGCCCGCCGCCACAGAACTCTGCATCGCGCTCAACTCGATCGAAGACAGACTGAAGATGAGCAAACCTACGATCCAATTGTCGCAAATCACTTTCCATATGGGCAAGTCGACCCTCATAATGGCTGACGTCGTGGATGTGAGTTGCTAACCGGTGTATTTCCCGTGAATCAGACAGTAAATGCCCATAAGCGGGTGTATCTCGATAATGCCTTACTTCACTGATGAGTCGCTTCGTTGTCCGTTGAATCTTGACAGCCAACTGATCGATATGACGGAATTCGTCAGCACTCGCCTGAGTACTTCCCATTCCCCAAACTAAACTTGCAACCAGTAAACCCATAACTCGTGCGGTGTTGGCCATTTCCTTCTCCCGTTGAGGCGTTAACAAAAGCGTCTTTCGTGACTGCCTATCTACTATGCACTCAACATGCCAAACATTACCAAGAGCTGTTAATCCTCTGAAGTACCTTAAAAAACCGGGAGTAATGGCGATTTACCAGCTTAACAACGCATCGCCATGTCCGCAGCCACGTTGTCAAAACGACTGCAAGGGTGAAGAATTGACGACAGTCGTTCACCGACAACCACCATTTCACAAAATGCCACGGCGGGGCAGAACGCCGTTAACGGGAACGCCATTAACAAGAACGCCATTAACGAGAAAGGCTGTTAAAGAACTTCCGGCTGACCTAGATGGCAGGCAATTTTGTGAGAATCAAAAATCTTTGGTCGGATTGGTTCCCGGCGTAATCGGTACGCGCGGTTCTTTGGCTAACGAGAACGCCAGCTGCTCGTACCATTGATCATTCTGATGAACGAGACTCTTAATTTTCTTCCATATCTCGACGGGTGGACCGAAACCACTCCAATCGACTTTAAGAACGCGGACGCCGCGCCGCCTCATTTCACCGAGCAATTTCTGGTAATTAGCGTACAGCTCTTGGAGGTAGTCTAATGGAACACCGTCCTCTTCCTCGCGCCCTCGTGAGTGCATTCGCTCGTAACATTCCTCAGGCGAAACATCGAGATAAACAAAAATATCTGGCGGCATCACATCTCTACTCATGTTGCGATATACATCAACATAAAGCTGATACTCTTCAGGAGTCATAAACCCACGCTCCATCGCTGTTGTCGCAAAAACCGTGTCACCATAAATAGGTCGATCCTGAACAACGACAATACCGCGATCACCCCAGGCCATTTCTACTGCCAAACGGTGTTGTTCATAGCGTTGACACAACATAAACATCTGCATGGCGAAACCGCCACCCGTGTTCTTTCCACTTTGCAGATCCTCGTAATACCGCTGGAGGAAATGATTAAATTTAGGGTGATGCGTTGGTTCTTCCATCACCCGAGTCGGATGCCCCGCAGCCATCGCGGCTGATGCGATGGCATGACAGGCATTTGTTTTTCCAGCGCCAATGTTCGCATCAATTGCAATAAACAAACCTTTTCGCTGTTTTTCTTCTTCAAATGCCACGTTGCTGTTCCTCGAAAATGATTGGATATCTTCGCCACGAAAAAAGCGGTTCGCCACAAGTTAACTGCCCCGGCCTCGGTTATCAAGGACAAGAAAAATCTCAAAAGAAATATCTGGTAAAAAAATGCCCATCACAATCGCCGAGCGCCCTTCAGACTGGCAAACTGCTTTTATCCCTCTATATTTCCATCCAACAAATCAAAATATGAGTTGGAAATAAGTTGCTCCGGCAAAACCTTCAAACGCCTCATCAGTTCCTCTGCTACTGCCATCCCGGCCGCAGAGGTCTCACTCTCATCAAGCACCACTTCCAACTCGAGAAACGTCCCTAACCCCTCGACTTGATCTAAGTGAATTCTAGTTTGCCCAATGAAAAACAACTCGCGTTGCTTAGCCACCACCCCCAACAGGCCATTGCTCGCAACCAACAACCCCTTCAACTCGGCAGCTGAATCGACTTCAATTCGCGTGTATACAGAAGTTTTAGGCCCTAATAAATCCGGACGCTCGTAATACAGCAACTCAGCCTTGCCGTCCGAAAATTCACGAAGCTTCAGTCGACCTTTCTGCGAATCGAAGAAACTATCCACCTGATTTAAAAGCACCGATTTGCCATCGGCCAACCCGGCCACTCGATCTTTTAATTTGGCAAAATCCAAACTTGGAATCCTTGCCTTAATTTCTACATTCTTGGCCATGAAGAATACTCGCTCTACCATTCTCTAACGACAGAATTTCTTACGACAGAATTCCTCCGTCGATTATTTTGGCGTGTTTAAATTAAGCCCTGCATGTACCGGATACTATCACCGGCTAAGACATCAATGCCCGGTTCATAATCAAACACTTCCACACTGATCCAACCGTCGTATTTCGCTTTATCGAGTGCTGCAAAGATCGGCTCAAAATCCACCTCTCCCATTCCAGGGCCACGGCGATTGGGATCATTGGCATGAAAATGCACCAGCCAATCTTGACTGTCCTCGATAATTGATGGAATCGTCTTCTCTTCAGTTGACATTGCCTTTACATCTAAATGGAGTTTCACATTTGAAGAACCGACGGCCTTTGCAATGTCAATTGCCGACTCTGCCGTCAACATAAAATCGCCTTCCTCAGGACCCAACGGTTCTAGTGCTAACGTAACTCCACGATCCTCTAACACTGGTGCTATTTCAGTAAAAACTTCGACCGCATAATCAAACCCCTGCTCCGGGGTGACGCCCTCGAGAAGATTACGCTGAGGCGGGGAACCGAACACCATGACTTCACCTCCCAGGTCATCACACAATCGAGCAAGCTCACCTAGATAGTCTGCTGTTCTCCTGCGGACTTGCCGATCGCTGGTTGTCAGATGCAGGCCATTTGTTTTTGCGAGTAACCAGTGCAAGCCAATAATTTCCATCTCAAGCGAATCTGCAAGTTCACGCAAATTTTGTCGCTGAGATCCGGAAATGTCATAGACGCTCTCCGCAAGTGTAAATGGAGCAATTTCAATTCCTTGGTAACCCAGTTCAGCTGCGTGAGCAAAGGCACGCTCATGGGGCCAGTCTTGGTATAGTTCGTTACAAATCGCGAATTTCATGACAATACGTTTCTCGTGCGAAGAACTGAAAGATCGCCAGATTACCAGATATTGGACGTTCGAACGACCGCCGACGCAATGCTGACGCGGTTGTTTCTGCACTGCTTTTCTAACTCGCCGAAGGAGAGCGAGTACCGGCCTTGGCTTCGCCCATTCGAACCGCGTGCGGCTCCCCGCCAATCCAGAAATTACACCGCCAACCAGTTCATAATTTGAGTATAATCGTGGGGTATTTCACACCTGAAAACCTCAGGAACTTTTGTCCGAGGCGGACCGTTTTCGCGACCGGGCATTCGACGCCTTAAAACCACCTCCCCCTCGACAATTAACTAATCCACAAGGTTTATCAGGCTTTCCGCAAACTTAACAAACTCCGGTACTTAAACGGGCAACGAAGACGATGCAAGGTTTGCATAAAATCAACAAATCCGTCAAACTTCAACTGAACGACGCAAACGGTGACTTTTCAACTCAGTCATTTTACTAATTTTGTCGACCACCAATCGCGTTTACCGCCTTGTCTTTTTAAGCAGATTTCAATCACGAACGAGATCTTTTCATGATCCACTTTATCAAGCCCGCGATATTCGTTTTGACCATGTGCCAACTATGCTCGCTTGGCCGTGCTCAACAAGACTACCGAATCGACGAGGTAACTGAATGGAACTTGCAAACGGTCACTGTACGCAAAGAAATTAATGAAGCGACAGACGACGCCAAAGCTGGACTAAACTATCGGGAAAAGCGAATCACCGTCAGAAAGCCTGTTACTGAAGAGTTAGTTCGCGTAGAACAAAACATTGTTTACAAGCCCGTCCTAATTCCCAACGCGTTTCAAAACACTGCGCCGGTTCCCACCCCAGGACTAGGGATTCCACAGCGTCGACTGCAGTGGACTCCAGGAGGCTACCGTGTCGATCCGATCAGTGGGCAAACAATCTTTCAAAGAGGCGCACTTCGCTGGAATACAAATGCGACCAATTCGCTGGCTTATCAAACCGCTCAACCCAGCATACCGGCTTACACCTACCAGCCGGAGGTTGTAGAAACGAGGACGCCCGTCACAGTAACACGCTATGTTGACGAAGTCGTAACCCAGAGGATTCCACTTGAACGCAAGGTTGTTAATGAGACGACTGAGAAGCTTGTAGCTGTGAGGGTCAGATACAAAACCCCTATTAATTCCGTCGGGGAAGCGATCGGGCCGACAGAGCGAATCGTTGTTCCCAACGATGATTCTCCGATGGATACTGTACCCGCCCTAAATCCTGCGACTGACGAAGTCACTTTTCGTGCTGACAAAGAGATCGAAGGCGCAACTAAAAAATCGAATATCAGCGTTTTAAAACCAATCACGCCCTCGAGCACCCCGGAGGGTTTTACTGGTGTTTTAAAACCGATCACAAAACCCGAACCACCGGCCACAAGTGAGACGGTTGAGTCAAACTTTAAAGAGATTAAACCTGTTGATGATAAAGCCTCGGAACAAATCAACGAAACTTCGAGCCAGCCAATCATTGAAAGCGAAACTGCTGTGCCGGACTTGACCTCCAGCATGAAATCGATCTGGAACAAATAGCCCTCACCTTGCCCACCGATCAAACGCTGATCCACAATCCCCGCTCTTCCAATCGTGGGCTCAAACCGACAAGACTATGCGCGATCTTTCGCAAGTTTTAATTTTTGACTATCTCGTAATTCTCAGGATCCATCACTTCGCCTTTAGCAAACGCAGCGATCTATCAGCCACGTTGTTCCCGACTCACTAGGTGAGCCTTCGGCGATTCGATTGAGTTTCTCCCTAACGATCTTTGGGAATTCTTTGGTTTCTTGCCCAATAAACCGGTCCGACTGTCGAATAGAGGGCGAAACTGAAACGAAAATCAAACGCAACCTACAAATCCGCTTAACCGGAAAAACCGGTGATAACACCGTTATTGCGTAAGCAGAGTTGTGAAAGTGCCTAGAGTTTTCTGCAGTTTCGTATTTCTCTCGGTCAACGTGACCTACTTTTTCAAGTCTCTGGTTGGGCAAATTTTGGTGCCGAAGGTACGCTGTACACTTACACGGCACTCGGGTTACCCGTCCGAGACCGTAATCCAAAAGATTACAAACGGATAAAAATAGAGATGATCCAATTTTTTCACGAAAGTGTGAACTACGTCAACTTGCCGGTCACAACCTTGATGATCATGACACTCCTGTACTGGGTCATGGTCATGATCGGAGTGTTCGGGTTTGACTCGTTCGATTTTGATTTTGATGCGAGTCCCGACGTCGATATCGATGCCGGTTTTGGCATCGACGCAAGCACAGGTTTGGACGCAGCACCGGCAACCTCACTGGGAGGTGGAAGTAGTGCGACCGGAAATGATGGATTCCTTCGTGCGGTATTTGAATTCTTCTACCTAGGAGAAGTACCGATTGTGATCATTGGAACGTTTTTCATGCTGTTTTTTTGGATTTCGACTTTTGTGTCGAACCACTTTTTCAACATGGATCAGTCCTTTTTGAGATCAATGTTATGGCTTTCACCCAACCTCATAATTAGTCTGGTTTGTACTCGAATAAGTATGATTCCATTCGCGATGTTGTTTAGAAAACCACCACCGGAAAATATTAGACGAGAAGAAATGTACGGCCTTGTTGGGTTAATCACCACGAGTGAGGTGACTGATTCCTTTGGCCAAATGGAAATCAAATTAGAAAACGAACCCGAGATGAGAATCAATGTTCGCACAAACCCGGGAGAGTCTCTTACCCAGGGCGACGCGGCGAAGATCATCTCTTTCAATAACTCAAACGGAACATTTTTGGTTGAACTCACCAAATGGGAGAAGAGCTTAGATGGATAACATCTTACTGGCACAATCTGATTCAATTTACTGGCTAATTTTCTTTGTGTTTTTTGGCATCTTTATCATCGGTGGCGGAATCGCAGCCTTGATGATCAAATGCCTTCGAAAGGTAGAGCAAGGATCGGCCATCATTCGCAACGGTATGGGAGGCACCAAGGTCAGTTTTGATCGCAATGTTGTCATCCCAATCCTTCACATTGTCGAATCCATGGACATTTCGGTGAAGCGAATTGAGATTGACCGCAGCGGGGAAGATGGACTGATCTGTAAAGACAACATCCGTGCTGACATTAAGGTTGCTTTCTTTGTTCGCGTCAACAAAGAAACTGAGGACGTGAAACGAGTTGCCCAGTTCCTCGGTTGTGCTCGAGCTTCCGATGAAATTGCCTTGAGAACCGTGTTTGAACCGAAATTCTCTGAAGCACTCAAAACCGTTGGTAAGCAATTTGACTTTGTCGAACTTTATAATTCGCGGGAAGAGTTCCGTGAGCAAATCCTCCGGATTATCGGAACTGATCTCAATGGTTACGTCCTAGATGATGCAGCCATCGATTACTTAGAACAAACCGATTTGGAAAAGCTCAACCCGAACAATGTTTTGGACGCCGAAGGTATCAAAAAGATTACCGATCTTACCGCCAAGGAAGTGACTCTCGCAAACCAAATTACTCGCGAGAAGGAAATGACCCTCAAGAAACAGGATGTTGAAGCTCGCGAAGCTATTCTTGCTCTCGAACGTCAACAGGTAGATGCTGAAGAGAAACAAGAGCGTGAAATTGCCGAAATCACCGCACGCCAGGAAGCGGAAGCGGCCGTCGTGAAGGAGCAGGAACGACAACGTTCCGAGTTGGCGAGAATCGGTGCTGACGAAGAAATTGCAATTGCAGAAGAAAATAGATTGCGTGCAGTGATTGTCGCAGCGAAGAGTAAAGAACGAACCGATGCAGTCGAAACCGAACGCGTCGAACGCGAACGTGGCCTTGAGGTCGCTGAGCGTGAGCGAGTGGTCACATTGGCTGATATCGAAAAAGAAAAAGCAATCGAAGTTGAGAAGAAAAACATCCAGGACGTGATTAAAGAACGCGTTATGGTCGAGCGAACGGTTGTAGAAGAAGAAGAGAAAATCAAGGATACTCGCGAGTTCGCAGCAGCTGAGCGAAAGAAACAAGTCGCCGTGACCGCTGCTGAAGAAATTGCTCAACAGCAATTGGTCAAAGAAGTCAAAAAAGCAGACGCTGAAAAGCAGGCTGCTGACCTTCAAGCACAAACGATCGTTGTCACCGCCGAAGCCAACCGCTTATCGGCTGAGAAACAGACCGATGCCAAGAAGATGCTCGCTGAAGCGATGCAGGCGGAGGTCGCAGCAACAGGTCTTGCTGAGGCTCAAGTCACCCTAGAAAAAGCAGTCGCCCTCGAAAAAGAAGGAACTGCAGAAGCGAAAGTGATCGAATTAAAGTTTGAAGCTGACGCAAAAGGTATTACACAGAAAGCCGAAGCAATGAAGTTGTTCGATGGCGTTGGAAAAGAACACGAAGAATTCAAACTACGCCTTCACAAAGAAAAAGACGTTGAAATCGCTGGAATTGATGCTCAACGACAAATCGCTGAAGCCCAAGCTCAGATGGTTGCCGAATCACTTAGATCGGCAAACATTGATATCGTTGGTGGCGATTCCAAGTTCTTCGACAGCATCGTAAATTCAATTACCGCTGGTAAGCAAGTTGATCGAATTGTTGACAACAGCGAGGTTTTAACCGATGTCAAAGAGACATTCTTTAACGGCGACCCAGCCCAATTTAAAGCAGAAATCAATCGTTACATTGACATGTTTGGGGTCACCTCCGAAGACGTCAAGAACCTATCAGTTGCTGCTTTGATTGGTCAGATGATGGGATTAACGAATGACAAAGAAGTCCTTGGAAAGCTCCAGGAAATGATGGGAGCCGCCAACCGCACTGGCGTCGCCAGTCAGAATGCCGGGAAAGTGATTAAGACCCTGAATAAATCTTAGTTCGGGATTTATTTCCGAGGCGGTCCACGATTTTTCAATTGTCGACCGCCTCCGGTTTCTCCACTTGGACTTGGCAAAATCCGAAGTAGAAACCTGATTCACCCAGATTCATTTGGGGGAATTTAATTGGAGGAGCAGTGAGTGATTCAACTTCTTTTAGCCCGAAACTAGATGTCAAACGCGCCACAAAATAATGAAACCGCGGAGCCATCCACGGAATCCTCAGCGAGCGAACCGCAGTTGGAGCGGGGCACTTATGAGATCATCCAAAATCGGCTCCGCACTTACAGTGATGAACTGCGAGAGCGGCTCAATTC
>JAAEMV010000875.1 GCA_024225195.1 Planctomycetaceae bacterium
AAAGCGGTCGTTGGCCAAGCTTGCACTAGTGTTGGTGGTGATTGATACGAGAGGAGTCGACGGCCATTGTATCAGGCATCGGCGTTGTGAAAACAAAATTTGGGTGAGGTTTTTGAATCGAATTCCAAAAAAATTATTCTTTGTTCGTTCGAAGGCGACTGTGGGTAAAGACTACCGAAAATTTATAGAAGATTTAGGCGCAGTTTACAGATAGATCGCAGCAAGCCGGGTTGAAACAGAGTGTTATCGACGGGGCGAAGTTATTTACTCTTAGCTAGATAATCGTGATATGCTAAGAAACGTAACGATTTTGCTAAATTAATAATTTCAGTCATCTCAGGATATGTTGCGGACACAGTTAGCCTTGGAAGGCAGTGCGGAATTATTTGGTCCGCCCGGCATTATCACACGAGAGTTTGAAGCAATGAGGACCGGAAATAAATATGCCTTCCACAGTTCATTGGAATTAGCGCCCCACTAGCCAGGCTTTCTAAATGGGCAACTATTTATATATAGGTTGCTGTAGTGCGTTAAATAACTGGTGATTGAAGTAAAGTAAATGGACGCAGATTTGTTCTGTTTCCGTATGTATACACAGAGGAGTCAAGAAATATTTACGCCAATGAACGGGGTAGAAAGAATTATTTAAAGATTTTTATCAAAGATTCATCCTGCCTCGGCGAATAAGGAAATTATTCACATTTGGTTCAGTGGTCATTCCTTCACATTTTGAGGTCAATTCTTTTGTGGAGGATAGTTAAATTATCAGCCGGTCAATGCGCTGATTTTGGAACGCTATCGGTTGCCTAATTTAGGTTTCCTATTAATAAAACATTTCTTTTTTGTTTTCCAGATAAGGAGCCGTTCTCAGAAAGGTAGTTGTCTGGTGAACGCATTCTTATAAAATTGCGTTTGAGTCAAGCAATCTTCAACGGGGTAATAAATGTTGGATGGGCAGACGCGTGGAAGGTTTTCAATACGCCAAATGATGTTGGCGATGTTTTTTCCTGCTTTATTTTCCTTTTTAACTGCTGCCGCTTATGCCGGTGATCCGGCGGCCTACGGTCTTGTGCTGGGAACTGCGGGCTTAGTCTTGTCAATTTTTTGTATGGCATGCGTGAGCGGGTTAGCTATTTATTTGTCCCAACTTAGATCAGTTCGATTAAAAGAGTCTTCCGAAGTAATCATTCAATCTGGCGATTGTGCGGGGGGAATGAGTGACAGAGTTTCACAGAGTCCTGAGGTGACCAGTCGAGCTTATTCTGAGAACGGTTCTGAGGGTATTGAAAAATGCGATTAATCATCGTTTCTAGTTTCGCAATTTTCACTCTATTATTTTGGCCTGTCGAAATTCGGGCGCAAAACCGCGTTCCCATAGTGAAATATAAGGTGACGACCTCGCAATTTGGGGTGACCCACTCTCAAGGAATTCACCCTTTAAGAGTTGCCGTGGACCTGGTGCCCCCCAAGCCGGTAGTTAACGATCAAGAGTTTGTCGCTAAAGTGACCACCAGCTATCGACACGGACTTTCGTTTGAAACGATAGGAAGCATAAATATACTTGCCGGAAAAACTTCTGGTACGGTCGACCTAATGTTGCCCGCGTCGGGCGACATTCAATGGGTGCAGCTGGAGATTCAGAAACCTTCAAATGGTAGCGGTGGTAATAACAACAATATCTTGTATCAAAATTTAGAAATTGAGAACCTTGGCGTTCCTGTGGGGCGGAACTCCCAAAACAAATTACTGATCGGGAAAACGAATACTCCGGAATTTGGCAACGAGGGACAGATTGACAATCGACAGATATTTTTAAGTAATGGTCAGTTTGTAACTCAGGAAGTCTCATTAACTCAGCCGCCGATGACGTATGCAGGCCCCGCCGTATCGTTAAAAAAAATCCAAAGAAACAATATCTCGTATTCGACGATTAGAGCAGAGAATCTACCTGAAAATTGGATTGGTTTGTCTGGTTTTGATCAGATATTTATTTCCAGCAATGAGTTTAGGGATCTTTCAAAGGCCAATGAAATCCAGCGTGATAATTTAGAAAAATGGGTTGCCGCTGGCGGAGCGCTGGTCATTTATTCTTGCGGGCAAGATTATCGAGAGACTGGCCCAATCCTGAGTCTGTTAATCGGGGAAGCTCGTGCATCTCAATTAGTGGCTGGTGAGTACCGTTGGTGTGAACCCATAAATGTGTCAACAACGGCCGATGTATGGTGTGCGGGGCGTTCGGTTGGCTATTCCATTCAGAATACTGTAATGGAAAAAGTGGTTCGCCCATTCGCGACGTCTCTGTCTGTAAAAGCTGTGGACAACCCTGGTTTAATCGATCCTGAAAAGTTCGGAATTCTGTCATATTTGAATGGGTGCATTATCTCGGTTGACGATGATATGTCGAGTTGGACGAGAGGGGATTACCGCAGGCTCGATAACTCCGTGGCACTCAATGGGTCTTCCCTTGCTGCTCGAATTGGATACGGCTCGGGCCTCTTGCCAGTGCTTACCATTCCTGGTGTCGGTGAACCGCCTGTCCTGCTTTTTAAGGTATTGCTGACGATTTTTTTAATTGTCGCCGGGCCAATTGCGCTGTTCGCCTTTTCAAAACTCGGCAAGCCCCAACTGTTACTTGTATTGATTCCACTTTTGTCTATCTGTGTTTCTTGTGCACTTATTTTGTATGTGTTGTTAGCCGATGGTTTAACCAAAACAGCGAGTGTTCAATCGGCAATCACGCTTGACCAGAGAACTAATCTTGCTGTGGTTAATTGCAGGGCAGCTTATTTTTCCAATTTTACATCACTCCCATACAAGTTTTCTCCAGATACGTTAGTTGGTCTGACGGATGGGATCGACACTTCGTCGGTAAGGCTAGATCAATCGGCCTCTCAAACACGGATCTCCGGGAAAGCACTTATGGCGCGAACTCTCCATGAGCTGACGACGTTTGGAGTTCGGTCGGTTTCGGAAGAATTGGTTTTTGAGTCAGGTGATGTAGCCAAAGATTCTCTTCCGAAAGCTACAAATAATCTTGGTGGAAAAGTTGTCTTTGCGATTTTTAGAGATGAAAACGACGACTATTATTTACTCAAAGATTCAGAACCAGGCGCTGTCAGAAGTTTAGAAAAAATTCAGGTAAGGGGTGATGAAAGATTGATACATTACGCAGCAGGACGAATCGAAGAAAGCAAACGTAAGAATTTCCCTTCCGTTTTTTTACAAAGTATTTATCTGAACGTTCCGGGGCATTCACTCGGTTTTGGAGATAACGAGGTTGTGCTTAAAGAGGCGAGACTATCGGCTCTACTTTCAAGTCGAAAATCTTATGTTGCGTTTTTAGAGGAACTGCCATTAGTCACTGATGAGTTTGAGGCAGTGAATTACAAAAAGCAAAACCATGTCGTGCTGGGGAGATGGTAATATGTCGCAAGCAGCGCAAGCCATGATCCAATTAGACGGTGTTACTCGGGCGTTTGGGAATACCCTCGCCGTTGACGATGTTTCTTTTCATGTTGACGCCGGAGAGGTTTTGGGATTTATCGGTCCCAATGGAGCGGGAAAGACGACAAGTATGCGAATACTTTCCACGCTGGATACACCGACCTCCGGTGAAGCCTGGGTGGACGGCTTGTCTGTCATTGATGATCCTGACCGAGTTCGCAGGCGGATGGGATGGATGCCTGATGGGTTCGGAACCTATCCGAATATCAACTGTGAAGAGTATCTCGATTTTTTCGCGAGATCGTATGGATTACGGGGCAAAAATCGAATCCGCGCCATCAGAAATGTAATGGGTTTTACCCAGCTAAACCAACTCTCTAAAAAGCCCATCTCCGGCCTTTCCAAGGGTATGAAACAACGACTCTGTTTGGGGAGGGCATTGATTCATAACCCTAAGGTGTTAATCCTTGATGAACCTGCTGCCGGTCTAGATCCACGAGCTCGTATCGAATTAAGAGAGATGATACTTGAACTTGCTAATGAAGGAAAATCCCTGCTGATCAGCAGCCATATTTTGAGCGAACTGGCAGAAGTATGTGATCGAGTAGCCATTATCGAAAAAGGGAAATTGTTGGCGATTGGCTCGGTCGAAGGTTTGTTGCAAAAGGAAATGGGACATTCGGCTGGTGCTGAGCTTGCGCAGTTGGAGGTGAAGTTCATGTCAGAACCGTCCGCCGCGATTCAGTGGTTTAACTCCCGCGATGACGTAGAAGTTGTTTCCTCAACAACAGATTCGATACTCTTTAATTATGCTGCCTGTCACAGAAGACAAAGTAAATTTCTAGCCGAGCTAATTGATTCTAAGATTGAAGTTTATGAATTTAGCGAGAAACAAACTTCGTTAGAGGATGTTTTCCTTTCAGTGACGCGAGGAGAAGTCCAATGAGCGAGCAAAAATCTGCAATCGAAAAAATCCGATTATCCGGCGACCTGGCTGATTCGACTCCATCATCACAATTTCAGATTTCAAAGCTGGACAGCATTCTGGATCCATTGAGTGATTGGTTCAGTTCCATCTTAATTAAAGAGGCCAGGCAAGCCGTCAAGAGTCGGCAATTTGTCTGGACCTATGTGTTGCAGTTGGTTCTGGTTGCCGTTTGGACCGCGATGGGATTTGCCTGGATCGAAAACGATCTTGGGATTGGATTACTCGCTGGTTATTTTACGATATTGGGATTCCCACTTGCCGTAATTATTCCCTTTAGTGGCTACCGTTCGTTAGCTCGGGAGTTCGAGGATGGCACGATTCGATTAATCTCGATTACCACGATGAAACCGAGTCAGATAGTGCTGGGCAAGCTAGGCAGTGCGTTAATTCAGTTGGTAATGTACCTCGCAGTTTTAGCGCCCTGCATTTGTTTTACTTATTTACTTCCGGGAGTAAGTATTGGAACGATCTTGCTTGGCCTTTCGATTAGCGTTGGCGGTTCAGTTTTCCTTACTATATTTGGGCTGTTTTTAGCTGGTTCTTTTCGGTCTCGAACGCTTGGGGTCGGGGTATCTGTCGTGTTTTCAATTGCCCTTGGCCTGGTTTATTTTCTTTGGATAGCCTTTTGCATTCAACTGTCGGAGGGTCGCATGGGCGGCTTTGGGTCGGACGACTATATCGTTGCTACTGGGTTTGTTTTTTCGGTCGGCTCAACTGCACTTATATTGTTGGCGTCGGTTATCGCCCAGATTTCATTTTTTTCCGACAACCGTTCGACTTTGATTCGAATAATGATGCTGGTCCAACAGACGCTTTTTTTCGCTTGGCTCTGTCAACTCATTTCTCTCGAGCCGTTGTTCACAGATGGGCCAAAGATATTACTGATGGTGGTCGGTCACTACTGGCTCTTGATGGGCTTTATGATGTGCGGTGAATCCTCAGAACTTTCTCGGAGGGTTCGTCGCTCGTTACCGGAGTCACTTTTTGGGCGTCTATTTTTGTCATTGTTAATGCCGGGTTCTGGCCGAGGGTTTTTGTTTGCTCTGGCCAATATCTGGGCGGCGTTCCTGTTTGTATTTTGTTTGATGGTATTCGAAAACGATTTGTTTGATTGGCCAGCTTTCAGTGATCAACGACGTGGCCGGTTTATGGGGAATCAGTTAGCGTGGGATGACGAAATTACCGGAATGCTTATTTGCACGGGTTTTGTCACATGGTTCTTAGCATTAGTATTTTTGTGCAATCGGTATCTTTGGAGTCGGATGGTTCGGAAAATAGAGCCAGGGTACGGCCCGGTGGTTAGTTTGTTTTTTGGAGCAGCCATTGTCTCGTTGATGTCAATAGCGGCATTTTTGATGGAGGAGTTTTTCTTTTTCTATAAGGGATTATCTGATATAGCCGTTTCGTTCAATTGGTACTCCATGACTTTCGAACCACTATCTCAACTGACCTTTGCATTTGTCGTTTGTTTCGTGATCCAGGCAGTCATTTTCACTGCGTTTGCTATCTTCTTGGCTTCCAAGGATTTTTTAGTGGTTGCGGTTGAGACGCCTGAACGTGTTCTTATTGAACGGCAGCCAAACAAGAAAAGCACGCTTCCGGTTGGTGAGTCAATTGACGAAATCTTTGGCGAGTTGCCTCTCGGTCCTCGTGGTGGCGATCCCGCTTGATTTTAGACTGTATCCGACTCCTATAGACAGATTTTATGAATGATCCATTTGCTGAATTAGAGTTTTCGGATTCCGAGATTACCTTACTTGTGGCCGGGTTTTATTCCCGTGTCAAGCAAGATGATTTACTTAGTCCCATGTATCCCCACGACGATTGGGAGGGGGCCGAAGTTCGGCTTAGAGATTTTCTGATTTACAGGTTCGGAGGTTCAGACCAATATATTCAACGTCGCGGGCATCCTCGGTTAGGAATGCGGCATGCTCCGTTCGCTATTGGTGTTCCGGAGCGAGATCGTTGGCTGTCATTAATGAATCAGGCAATGGACGAACTTGAATGGCAGACTCCGAAAAAAGAGGCGTTAGTTGGCTTTTTCGAGCAGGTTGCAGAATTTCTTAGGAACCAATAATTAACGTGTGAGTAAATTTTGGGTGGTTACCAAATGCACTAAGACGGCGAGCAGGTTCGCTGGTTGTTGGTTGGGGCTGAAAATTGAAAGCCATTGATCAATTCGTTATATTTTGGGTTCGACTAGAGCCACGAGTTTGCGTTTCTCAAAGTCAGAAGTTACTGGGACTATTTTTTTATGGTATGGATTTGTGAAGACTATTTTCCGTTGTTTGTTGGTTTGTTTTGTAATTCCCTTGCTCGGCGATCTTGCGGATGGCGATGAGAAGGAAAAGCTGAACGTGCTTTTTATTTCCGCCGACGACATGAATTGCGATCTCAGCATTTATGGGAATCCTCAAGTCAAGACGCCGAATCTTCAACGGCTGGCGCAGATGGGTGTGAGATTCGACAATGCTTATTGTCAACAACCTCTATGCGGTCCTAGCCGAGCTAGTTTGATGACGGGCTTACGGCCAGATACGCTTGATATGCATACGCTCAAGCATGAGTTAAGGGAAAAAAATCCCGACGTGGTGACGCTTGGCCAGATGTTTCGGAACCAGGGTTATTTTTCAGCCCGGGCTGGAAAGATCTATCACTATGGTAATCCCAGTATGATTGGGACTGACGGAAACGACGATCCCCAGACGTGGGACCAGCGGTACAATCCTGTTGGTATTGATCGGTCGCAGCAGGAGAAGATTACACGTTACGGTGCTGGTAGAGAGAAGGATAAAAATCTTGGGATCAGTATGGCATGGTGGGATCCGGAAAGTCTCGACGAAGAGCATACAGACGGCATGGTGGCTTCAAAGATAGTCGAGCTAATTAGGGAAAAGAAAGGAGAGCCGTTTTTTCTAGCGGCGGGATTTTTTAATCCGCACTGTCCTTATGTGGCCCCTAAAAAATACTTCGACCTCTATCCTCTTGAATCCATTGAGATGCCAGATCTTGAGTCTGCCAAAAAGGATTTAGAGGATGTTCCTCCGATGGCAGTGATGCGTGATAAAAGGAATTGGCCGTATTACTTTAAGGATGTAACGGTGGAGGAGGCACGCAAGTGTAAGCAAGCCTATTACGCTACCATTTCATTCGTAGACGCTCAGGTGGGGCGATTGCTCGACGCGTTAGAAGAAGC
>JAAEMV010000876.1 GCA_024225195.1 Planctomycetaceae bacterium
CGCTGTCCCAACGCTGATGCGGTTTATCCAGAAATAATTTCCTTGCCGATGTTTCCGGCAATGACGGAAGGTGATGTCAAACAAGTCGTGGGCACCCTGCAAGCGATTGTCGAATCTGCCGAGAGGGAAAGATGGAACAAAGTAGCTTAGGCGGTAATGCCGGCATCTTAATTCATGTGGCTGCCAATCCTATTCTGGGTACGGGAGGCCTTCTTCGGAGCCTTAGTTTTGCCCAACAATGGGTGGAGGGTGGCGGCAATGTCGTATACCTAACGAGGCGGCTACCCAATATTCTGGTGCGGCAAATTGCCATGGCGGGATGTGCAGCAGACAGTGTCGATATCCGTCCGAACGAACCTCATTTCGCAGCAAGTATTTGTCAAGTAGCGCATGACAGGAAGTGCGAATGGATTGCCCTCGACGATTCCAATGAGGCTTTGATACAGCAGTTGATTCGTGAAAAGTCATCCGATCAAAAGGTGTTGGTGCTTGGGCGAGAAACCCCTGGTGTGGATTTTTGCACCAATGGTTCACCCTCGTTCGCTTTAATTCGGCGCAAGCTAACGCTGGAAAAATCGGAGCGTTCGTATGATGCTAACACACGTCATTGCTTGTTGGATTTTTCGAAATTTAGTTGCGACGAAGTGTACGAATTGCTGGAGAGTGTGTCTCACCGATTTCATGAAACTGGAGTCGTGTTTGAGGTAGTTTCTCCCTTTGCCTCGGTAGCAATCGACGAG
>JAAEMV010000877.1 GCA_024225195.1 Planctomycetaceae bacterium
AGAAAATTATACAATGAAGCCTTGGAAAACAACCCGACCAACAGTGCCGCCTTGGAGCATGTTAGGGACATTGACACGGAATTAAAATCCATTGCCATTGTCAAATTTGAAAATAACAGCGACAAAGAGGGATTCGACCATCTTTCCAATGCCATCCCCGAAGAACTGACGACCTTTGTCATCCATAAAACCGCCCTGACGTTCACGGAAAGGCTGAACATTGAAAAGGCCATCAAAGAGCTAAAGTTGGGTCAGGATGCGATAATCGATGAAAAAACGGCACCAAAAGTTGGAGAATTGGCGGGGGCCTCGCAACTGATCATTGGCTCTTTTAGCGTTGAAAGGAAAGGTATCACAATAAACGCCAGACTGATTGACACAGAAACAGCGGGCATCATTGGCAGTGAGAGTGAGCACGGTATATTGAAAAAGAAAAGAAAATTGGAAGAAACACTCGTTGACAAGATGATTGGCCGACTGAGCAAAGTGCGCGTTGTGGAAATGAAACCGCCAGACAAGCCCGCCACGAAAAAAGAGGCCAATAAGGCGGTAAGGAAAGCTAAAAAGGCCCTTCAGAATGCGAAGAATGCCGCTGCGGAAACGATTGAACCATTCAAATTTGAAAATGTCAAAACATTGGTTGACCAGGCAGACGTGGCATTGGGCAACAAGAATTACGATGAGGCACGAGACAAGGCATACAAGGGTGAGGCAAAGGCGAGGGAGTTGGCGATTTCCGCAAGCAAAAAAAAATCACAAGCCGAAATTGACAAACTCAAAGAACAACTTGAAAACAAAGACGCGAAAGAAGTGATCGTCACGCTGGAGGGATCCATCGTCGGATTTGAATATGCCAGCGACAAACTGAATGCATCAAGTTTGCCAACTCTTGGCAAAATCGCCCGAATTCTAAATCAACACCCCGAATATGCCATCGTTATCATCGGCCACACAGACAGTGAGGGAAGTGGCGATTATAATCAGAAATTGTCTGAACGGCGGGCGCAAAGTGTTTTGAATTACATGAAAACACAGAGTGTTGACCCGAAAAGAATGACCAAAATCGGACGGGGTGAGGATCGACCGGTTGCGGACAATGTCACGCCCGAGGGAAGAGCGAAAAACAGACGTGTGGAATTTCAGCTTCTCAAATAAACAACTCCTTACATCCCCAGGCATTGGACGCGGAGCGTCCCCAAGGCTTCCATGAATTCCGGGGACACATCACTTAATTAGTGCTTGAACGAAAAGTCAAAAGTCCCGGTATTTGCGGGCGCGAGGGCCGGAAAATATCCGTCAATCCTTCAAAATAATAGAGATTCTACTTGACTTTTACAATTATTTTTGATATGCGCATAACCAACATAACATGCCGGATACATACGGATTATGCAATCCTAATACTCTTGGCGCATATATTACTAATATTGAAAGGCACGGAAAGATTCGGAAGAAAAATGAGAAAAATTTTCGAACCTCAAATGAAAATCGGACAGGTCCACATCGAAGACATCGACTTCGATTTACGCTCACGCGACGAGATCACACAACTGCTCATCGGATTTCAAGCACTCTCCATGGATATCAAAACTCGTAACCAAGTATTTGAAATACTTGATAAAATGATTCCAGACCATATTGACCGGAAAAATGGACGGCCCGGCATGCCCCTGTGGACGATTCTCATACTCGGCACCTTGCGGCTTGTCTGCAACTGGGATTACGACAAGCTGCATGAAATCGCAAACAATCACATCAGACTTCGGATGATGCTGCTTCACACGCCATACGACAAAAACCCCTTTTATGGTCTGCAAACCATTAAGGACAACATTTCCCTTTTCACTCCCGAAATTCTCGATAAAATCAACACAGTATTCGCAAAATTCGGTCAATTGATAGCAGGCAAAAAAGAAGACGGAAAACTTTACGGAAGCTGCGACTCGTTTCCGGGGGAAACCAATGTTCATTTTCCGACCGACATCAACCTGCTCTTCGACGCATTGCGGAAAACCATCACGATAATAATGGCTTTATGCGGTTTTACCGGACTGAAGGGATGGCGCGAGGGAAAGAGCATTATCAAGAAGGCAAAAAAGCTGTTCATGCAGGTTCAGAGGTTGAAACGCTCGACTTCAAAGGATGAAAAAAAGAAATCGCAAAGAGCGGAGTTAGTCAAAAAGGCGCACCTCGAATATATTGAATTCGCTCAATCAATTGTGAATCGGGCGGAAAAATTTCTTGCTTCGCTTCCCGACGATGATCTCATCGCCAGTTGCAAGGCACAAGAGATCAGAAAGTTTATCGGCCACGCCGAACGACAAAACGATCAGATCCGCCGGAGAGTCATCGAAGGCGAATCGATTCCTCATCATGAGAAAGTATTTTCGATTTTCCAGGAACATACGAAATGGATTAAAAAGGGAAAGGCGGGCGTTCCCCAGCAGCTTGGATTGAATATTTGCATCGTCAGGGATCAGTACGGTTTTATTTTGCACCATATTGTAATGGAGACCGAAACCGACGACAAAGTGGCTGTGCCGATAATTTTGGGAACCCTCGAAAGGTTTCCGGATTTTGCGGGTTGTTCGTTCGATAAGGGATTTCACAGTCCCGCGAATCAGATAAAGTTGGCGAAGATATTGGACCGGGTGGTCCTTCCGAGAAAAGGCAGGTTGTCGAAAGAGGCCAGAGAGATCGAGAGTTCGCCAGAATTCAAGGAGGCGAGGAGAAAGCATTCGGCAGTGGAATCTTCGATATCGGCGTTGAAAAATCATGGTCTGGACCGGTGTCCCGATCACGGTATTGACGGTTTTAAGCGTTATATCGCGCTTGGTGTTCTGGCGAGGAACATTCAGATTATTGGGCGCATGATTCAGGAAAAGGAACGCAAGCGTCGGCAGCGCTCAAACGCGAGACTGCAATTAGCGGCCTGAATCCGGCGCGATAACAAAAAAATGACTGAGCGGGCAAGATGATGGGAGGGGTGCATTCTTCGAAGCTCCTGAAGATTAATAAATCGGGTATTTGGGCTGAAAATTGTCCGCCGTGTGGATGATTTTTCAGAATTTTACGGGTTCAAATTTTGGCTTGCGGAATGGATGTGTCACGTTGTGGTAGATATGCGAGAATATGAGGGGGTTTTCGTTCAGGCACTAAGTAACCGTTTCAAGATGGTTATTCGCGTTGACGTTCAATGTAGTTCTGATTCAATGTCATAAACTTAAGCAAGATCAAAGTAAATACTTGTAAATTTTGACTATTATGATATGTTCAAAAGAAATATTTGGCGATATCTTCATTCAAGAAAGGAGGAAAAAATGTCAGAAAAAAGCGAAAAACAAAGCAATGTTGGCATGGAATCTG
>JAAEMV010000878.1 GCA_024225195.1 Planctomycetaceae bacterium
TCTATCAGCAAGCTAACTCGCCAACTAAATGTTTATCTTTATGCTAAATTTCTGCTATATTCCCTGCATGATGCGCATCCCAGAAAAAATTCGGTTGAAAAATCTCGAGCTTCTGATTGCCGAAGCCGGCTCTGCTGCGAAACTGGCCGAACGCGTCGGCACCAACAGTTCCTATATCAGCCAGGTCCGGCGTCAGATGCGCACAAAGAAAGGCACTCCTCGGGGTATTGGCGACGATCTGGCAGAAAAGCTGGAACGAGGAATGGGTAAGCACGAAGGCTGGATGGACGCACCGCACATGGATGAATGGGACCAGCCACACATCGCCGGCACGGAAGTCAATGCGCACATCGGGCCGGATATCCGCAGCCTATGCCCAGTGATCTCCTGGGTACAGGCTGGCGAATGGATGGAAATCGCCGAAGGTTACCAGCCGCAATACGGTCAGGAGTTGCTACCCTGCCCCGTCAGTTGCAGCAATGATTCTTATGTCCTGCGCGTACGCGGCATCAGCATGGAACCCAAGTTTCATGATGGCGATTTGATCTTCGTTGATCCTCATGCCGACGCAGTCCATGGAAAATATGTGGTCGTCATGATTGAAGACACCGCAGAGGCCACCTTCAAACAACTTATCGTCGAGGAAGGCCGTCAGTATCTGAAGGCGTTGAACCCGGAATGGCCAAACCCGATCATCGAGGTCAACCAGAATGCCAGGATCTGTGGGGTTGTGGTGTTTAAGGGGGAGATGGTTTGAGATTTCGAAACAATATCTTGGCTATTACAGCCTTGAGTTCGCAGGTGGAAGCTTCCATTTCCGGCCAAGAGCCGACCAAAATCGTCGGAGCCTCAGAAACGCCTAGGTTCCTATTGCGGACCTTCTCGATAAACCGAGGCAAAGTTCAGCGCTTGCGTCTCTCAAAAGCATAGCATTGTTGAACGTCTGGTTCGTAGCCAGCTCGCATCATTGTAAGTGTTTGTTTTTATTGGCCCAAAAATGACGCTCATTGCCCATAATGTTGGAAAATGTCGGATAAAGTTGCCTGATGTCGGAAGATTGTCGGAAGCCGTCGACTGCTTGGTTAGACGACATGTGGTTGAAACCTAGCCACCAAGTATTTTCGAATTCCTCACCCATGGAACCCTTTTCTTCCGTAAGGGCACCTCGATTAATTCGCTCTGACGCCGTCATCGGCATTGCCCATGTAGCGGCAGTGCCAATTCGCCACACAGGTAATCAGATTCCGAGGCAATCAGCCCTGTTTTCTCGCCTTATTCATTCCATGCGGCCACCTTGAGCCAGTTTTTGCCCACTCAGGCGGTGCCGCAGTGCGATTGCGGCGGGAGCAAAAACTCCGGCTCTCGCTTGTTGTAGGTCAAGTTCATCAGCCCGATCTTCACAGCCACTCGATGCTCACCCGAGATGCGCACCAGGATGTCTCCCTGTGTCTGCTCAGCACTAGTCTTCTGCCCGAAGTGGCGTATTTTTCGGGGCACCTGTAACATGGTCGAAAATCCTTCACTGGAGAACCAAGGGAAGCACAAATATGCCCACTGGCGAATCTTGGAGCATCACATACTATTAACGTAAACGGGCCTAATTTTCGCAAACATTAAGCAAAAAAAAACACCCATTAAATCTTTGTTATCCAAATTTCGTAGAATATCGAGTTTTCATGCTATGACAAAAAACAATAGTAACATTCAGCACAAAGTTGAGCTGCCAGTTTCTCTAATATTGCCTTGTTACAATAGAGCGGCGCAGACACGGGACTTGCTGCAATCACTGAGACGGTCTTGTTTTACCTGTGAAATCATTCTTGTTGATGATCATAGTGACAAAATTTTGAAGCCACTAGTCGATGAATTTTCCGACCTCCATATACAATACATACGTAATAAGGAAAACCGAGGCGCCGCCTTCTCCCGAAACGTTGGCGTAGAGGCCGCTACACATTCGTTAGTTGCGTTTACCGACAATGACTGTATCGTAGATGAATACTGGATGACTCGACTATATGAAGCGATAGAAAAATCGGGCACTTCGACAGCCTGCGTAGGCGGGAAAGTGATAGCCGTCGGCAATGATATATATTCTAGATACTATGACTACCATAAAACCCTAGACCCTTGGTTTTTTCGAGGGAAGTTTTATTATCTAACGACAGCCAATGCATTGTTTAGAAAACATGTATTCTTGCTCGTGGATGGTTTCGATGAGTCCGTTACTGGAGCTGGCGGCGAAGATCCTGGAATATGTTTTAAATTGCAAAATGCAGGGTACTCAATAGGCTACTGCGAAACTGCAATAGTGAATCACCAATATGAGCCGTCGCTATCCGCATTCGCTCGCACGTTTCGAAGATACGGGAGGGGCTGCGCCGGCCAATTTAGAAAATATTTTAGGCCTCAAGAGTTCAAAGACAACACAAATTATGCAGGCATCCCCGAAGCGGAAAACGAGGATGAATACTAGCCGAAAAATACGATTGTATTGCTTAGAGCTGCACTTAACTTCCAATTGCAATCTAGCTTGCAAAGGCTGCTCCCAGAGTAGCCCAATTTCCCCCACCAAAGTTCTATCTATTGATACTCTTTCCTATACTCTTGGGCTACTCAAGCCACACATATTACCTGAGAAGATTCAAATTATTGGGGGTGAGCCACTAACCCTCCCCAATATACTGGATGCTCTTACCGTTATTAAGAATTCTGAAATAGCCAATAAACTATGCATTAAGACTAACGGTATTTTGTTGCACAAGATGCCACCGGATTTCTGGCAAACTATCGATCAAGTGATAGTCTCAAGCTACCCAGCGACGGCAGTCCGCTTAAGTAAGACAAGAAAAGACATTTTCGAAATCGCTGTTCGAGCAGGGTGCCTTGTTGAGTATCGCCACTTTTCACATTTCAACTATATCGGAAAA
>JAAEMV010000879.1 GCA_024225195.1 Planctomycetaceae bacterium
CCACTTGATGAAGGCGTCTGTTACGCCCAGTGTCCAGACATAAAACTGTGAAAATGCCGTGTCGCTATCCACATTGCCGGGTGACGTCCAGTCTGACGGGAAGCCAATAGAAAAGTTGAGCGCTGCCTGAAATGCTGACCATATAGTCCCCATTGCGTCAGACGCCGCTGATACTGTGCCAAATGGATCATCGGGATTTGCTGCTAGTTCATCGGAGAATTTTTCTGATATCCAGTCGCTGAATGTTTCAAATACGTCTATGATCCAATCCATAAATGGAGCCCAAACAGCCTCAGGAGGTTTTTGAAACTCAGCCAAATCTTGTTCGAACAGCCACATTGTTTTCGACAACGCTTCACCGATAGCGCCCAAAGCTGACGCAAGTTTTACGACCTCCTCCAGCGCTATCGTATTCACAACTTTAACCATCTCGTCAAATTGCAGTAGGATGTATTCCCATTGTTTTCGGAACTTTGTAAACTTCTCCTCCAGGTCTGGCATGGCTCGCCATGTTTTCAACTCTGTCAAAAATTGAATAGACTTTGCTAGCGCGCTAAATGAATCTTCAATAGCTGCCGCCACTTTTTTAGTATTATCACTTAAATTCTGGAATTGGCTCCACTCTGAAACTGATTTTACAGCAGACAGGGCCAACCCACCGAAGGCAGCCAGCCAATTAAGTATCGGACGGTTGTCGCGTCCCGTCGTTTTCCAGTCGAATCTCTGTATGACTTCCCAGGCCTCTGCAATCTCGACGATTGTCCCGATCGCGTTGCTAACGGAGTCAGCAAAGTCACCGAGTGATTCATTCAGATCGTTAAATCTTCCCCAATTCTGTATCCACATAATGGCATCAAGTGCGAATGCACCCGTAGCCGCCAGCCAGTCAATAACAGGTTGCACTACGAATGTATTCCACTCGAAATTCTGTAGGACTTCCCAGGCCTTAGCTATGTCCGCGATTGTTTTTATTGCGCTGCTAATATTTTTAGCGAATCCGCTTATATCATCTTCAAGTGACTCAAAACGACCCCAATTTTTCACCCACTTGATGGCGTCAAGTGCGAATGCTCCAGTAGCTGCCAGCCAGTCAATAACAGGTTGCACTACGAAAGTATTCCACTCGAAATCCTGGAGACCCTCCCATGAGCGAGCGATGTCTGAAATCACCTTTACAGCGCTGCTAAGACCTCTAGCGAATGTGTTGAAGTCATCACCAAATTCGTGATCTATGCTTTTGATTGCGGTTGCTATACCATCAGCGAATTCTACGAGCCAATCTATAATCGGCTGTACTGGAGTCTTAGGCAACGTCACCCCCTGAATCGCTTCCCATGCTTTAGCGAAATCAACAGCTACGCGAAAAACCGACGACATAGCATTTGCCATCTCTCGCACCACTTGTGGCTCATTGTCGCCAATGCCCTGACGCAGCCCCCCCATCAAGTCGGCCCCCAGCTCGATCATTTCCTTGGAATTCGAGGCCGCCCGTGCTGCCGCCCTTGCCGCCGCTATCGCTCGCCGCACAACTGAAGCAGCAGCGTCGGCGATCTCTTTTGCCTTCGACATTATGCCTGATTTCAAGCCACTCGACATTTCAACGCCAGCGCCAAAAGCGCCGGAACGCCCCGCCGTGCCTATTGCGTTCCAATGCTGAACAATCGCCTCTTTTACCCACGTCATTGTCATACGTGTTTCGGCAAGGATCGTTATCCAGGATCCTTTCACGCCTTCGACAAATAAGAATATCTCAGCCTCTGCTGCGCTGAATGCGTCCTGAAATGTGAGTAATAATATGTCAATAAAATCTTGAGACATGAATTCGATACCCAGGATTGCGCCTTCAACTATTGGGACACCTAATTCATCATGCGCTTTCATTGATGGGGAACGTGAAAAAAGGAATTCACCCATCGACTCAAACGCGCCCCCCATCCATTCCACCATCTTGTCAGCAAATGTCACGTCTTCGTCAAATGACTTCAGTCCGCCCTCTATAATTGCATCGCCAAACGCACTGGCGTCTAATGCGTCCGCAACCGTATTGACATCGGCCTGTATATCTGTCTCAGCAGCAGTTGTGTCAAGTTCAATAGCCGGTAATTCTAGTTTTACAATTTCTGCGTCTATCGCAGATTGTAGCGAATCGGCATCAAAACCTAACGCTCTCATGAGTGCGTCAGTTTCGTGGCCTGAAAACGCCGCACCTGTTTTGCTCACATCTTCCCCAAAAATACCGTCGAAGATATTGAAATTGAACACTTCTTTCAACTTGGCCTTTATCGCATTTCTTGTCGATTCAAGCGGGAAAAGGACATTAATAAACTTCTCACGAAGAACGCCCACCGCCTCGCTATCCCAGGCCCAATTTGCAGGATTAAGGATAACGGCGATAAATGCTGCGATCCATTCAGCGATACGGGTCGGTAGTCCTGCTAGCATAGTACCAAATATACCATCAAGTACCGGGCCCACGTTTATTTCCCACACAAACGAAGCGACATTATTCTCTATTGCGCTTTTGAATCCGGTGACAAACAGATTACCTATTGTTGACCATTCAAAAGTCCCCCCCTCACTGAACAGCGTTTCAAATTCTGACCTGATACGTCCCCCAATTGCTTCACCAAATCCAAACTGATATGACTGGATCGCTGAGATAAATACACTTTCAATGCCCACAACAGCATCATCGCCAAGAGTATTGGCGTCTTCCGTCGCCCAAAAATCATTTAGCTTACTCCACAATTTGATAGCATCAACAGGTGTATCAACAAGCACTTTTGCGACCCATGCACCAATATTTGATGCTGCTTCGTCTGTGATAGTTTCTCCGCCTGAAGCCCACCACGTGACAAATTCATACCACAAATTTCGGGCTGCGGTTCCAACATCCCAAACAATAGACGAAATCCAATCTCGGACATTGTCGATAACATCTATGGCCAATTGCGTTCCGCCAGTATCCCACCATGAGACAAGCTGACCCCACAACTCACCCGCGAATTCAATGGCATCAAGACCGAGGCCCGTGATCCATTCTTTCACTTTAGTTAAGACACCACCCTCACCCGTGCTTAATTCTGTTTTGTCGCCATCCCACCAAGTGACAAGGCCCCCCCAAAGTTTTCCCGCATATTTTATAGTGTCTAGTTTCAGTGTTGCAACCCACTCAGTTATGAGTTGTTTGGTTCCGGCCAACTTCGTTTTTTCTTCACCTTCCCACCACGTGACGAGACCCTTCCATAGCGGCCCCGCAAAATTTATAGCATCAAGTTGTAATCCTGCCACCCATTCCAGTATTTTACTTTTTACTCCGGTAATTTCATTGCCGTCGCCATTCCACCAGGTGAAAAAGTTTCCCCAAAGCTTGCCAGCGAAGTCGATATCTTTGAGATTGAGACCGGCTATCCACTCAATAATTTTATTGTGAACGCCCTGAGTTGTGAGGCTTGTCCCGCCAACTATTTTTTTCTCACCACTCCACCAAGTTTGTAGTGTTCCCCACAAATCGCCCGCAAAATCGATCTTATCCAGCTCCATACCATCTATCCATCCCGTTATTTTCGATTTTACCCCATCTGAAGACAAAACAGTACCACCAGCTAAAACCTTATTCCCGTTCCACCATGTTGACAGGCTCCCCCACAATTTACCGGCATAATTTATATTTTCCAGGTTTAGGCCAGTAAGCCACTCTAGAATTTTGGTTTGGACACCAGCCAACTCCTTTTCTTGGTCACCGTTCCACCACTCCCTTAGTGTTCCCCAAAACGGACCTGCAAATTGCATCTTATCAAGTGTTAGACTCTCCACCCATGTGATAATTTTTGACTTCACCTCTGTCCCCATTTTAGTACCGTCTGTATCCCACCATTTGGACAGTTTGCCCCACAACTCCCCCGCTTTGTCTTTCATAGCGACAATGCCGTTTTGGATCCAATCACCTATAAGCGATGTGACAGCGGGTAATCCGCCTTCACCCCATACCGCCTTAATCTCAGAAAATGCTGAGCGAATAGTCTCCGGTATACCTCGCATGAGTGAAATAACTTTTGATGCGGCATTCCCAAATGTGTATAGTTTTTTTGCTAAATCATCAGCCGCGTCACCCTGCCCCCAAATGGCAGTTGTGATGTCGATCCACCAGTCGATATTCCATCCCAGCCCAGACGTGATCCAGTCTAGCGCGTACCAGATATCGCCCAAAACCCCCACGATTAAGACGGCACGGTCAATAAATGTCTCGAATGCTGAAATAACAGCGGGTAGAGATTCTGATGCCAATGTTAAGAGCCTATCTATAACCGGCTGTAAAAACTTAGTGCCAAGTGGCACCAAAGCGTTCATGACTTGCTTTTTGAAAAGCAACCATTTATCTGAGAGTGTCACCGTGCGCTTGGCCGCGTCTTCAAGCGCGTTGCTTGTACCCTGCATTGCCTTGATAGCCTCATCAAGTTCAAAACGACCCTCTCGGATCGCTGCCGTCATGTCTGGCCCAGCACGTGCGCCGAACGTTTCCATACCAATACTCAGGGCTTCCGTTTCCGTTTTGGCGTTTTTGATTGCCTCAAACGTGTCTCGCAACGAATCGGCCAAGGATTTAGTCGCGGCTTGTGTGGTTACGGTGCGGAACTCACCCTTCGCCATAGCAGCTTCTAGTTCGACAATCTGCCCTGTGAGTTTATCTATCTGCATTTCTTTTGATAAGCGGGAACTCTCCTTTGTTTTTTCGTTGAATTCGCCTTGTTGAAGTTGTGCCAATTCCAACTTTTGCCGCAATAATTCTAACGCTTGCTGTGATTGCTCTAGACTCTCCACACCGCCAGACGTTGTCGCAGTAAGTGCAGTTTGGGCATCAGCGAATTTCCCGGCAGCAATACGTAGCGACCCGATAACTAGCTCAGTATTGACCCCCTCCTTCTCCCATTTGCCCAACATGGCCGTAGACTCCTCAAGACTAAATCCCATCTGCCGTAATGGAGCGCCGAATTGAACAAGTTTTGAGGAGAGCGAACCCAACCCGATCCCAAACTGTTGACCGGCGGCAAATAATGAGTTGACCAGGGCCTCCGAACCGTCTAGGCCAACACCCCAATCACCCATTACCCTGGTAATTTTTGCTGTTGCCTCAACAGCATCGTCACCAGTAACGCGAGACATTTCCAAAATACTTTTTGATAGTCCGTCCAATGCCGTCCCAGTGGCGCCGGTTCTCGTATTTACCTCTGCCAATACGGCGCCGATCTCCCCCATGTCTTTTCCTAGACCGGCTGTTGTGCCAGATAGCGCTAGGACTGACTGTTGCATTGCCTCCAACGATTCCCCGCTCGCGCCCGTTCCAGCCACCAGTGATTTCGTTGCCTCATCAAATTCATTTGCCGCGTTCAGTGCTGCGACGCCCAAAGCTGCCACGGCAGCCCCCCCCAGGGCCAAACCGCCGACCAAAGCCTTTCCTGCTATGGCGGCGGTTTTTTCTAATTTCCCTAATGACTGATCAACGCCTCCTATGGCTCGCGAGGCGTTATCTTTTGCATTGATAATGATTTGTAGATTTTCAGCCATACGGTACCGTATTAGAGAGGTGTTACAGTTCGTCCAGATCTCGCATTATGACTCCGCGCGCTCTGTTTTTCTTGTGCTTTATGCTGAGCGTCTTTCAGCGCCAGCCAGCGGTCAACCCATTGTGCAGAGGCGCGCTCCTCTATTGTCCACGGAGGCACGCCCCAGGCTTCAGCAATGAGCAGGTCAACGGCCCACGGAGGCAAATTCGAACCGTGTGCGCCGGACGACCACATAGCTAGTTGACGCCGTTCACTTCCCCCACCGATTCCTCTGAACCAGCGATTGAGCTAGCTAGCTCCATCATGTCATCAAAAGACGCGGCATCGAGTATCTCACCAACGTCTGCACCGTCAGGTGATTCGCAATGAAGTTCAATGATGTTCATGAAATCCACCATCGCCTTCGGGTCAAAATTGCTGCCCGACATGCTACTTGATAATTTCATGAGCAGCTTCACCTCACGCCAACTGCCGGACGCACTGCGGTCAATCGGATTTACAATCAAGGTCGGGCTAGCTTCAACCTGCGCTAGATCGTTCTTCGCTTTGGGTTTTTCTGGACTCATCTGATTTTCCTTTTACGCGAGTGATGCGACTGAATTGTCGATTGACACATCGAACCAGCTAGTATTTGTCAGGTCGTATTGCCCGACTAGATTGAATGTGACCGTAATGTTTCCATCACGATCGTCGAACAGTGTTACTCCACCGTCATAGTAACCAGTAAAATCGATCGTTGCGACATTTGTACCCGATGTGGCCTCTAGTTGCACTATTTTCGACGAAGCAGCCGTTAGCATGGCGTCAACATATGCCTTAGATGTAGCGTTGAATTCACAGGTCAGCGTAAGCGTGCTGGAAAACTGGCCTTCGCCCCAGGCGTCCGGTGTGATGCCGCCGACAAAACGCTTATGATGTCGTTCAGAACTAAGGCCAACAGTCGCGCCTATTAGGGTGGCGGTAATGACAGTTGAGCCAACGGTGCCAGCATATGGATCAATCGTCAACGCGGTATCGACAGTATTGATAAGCGTCGTGTCGCGTTCCGAAAGCGCAGTAAGCGCGGAGGGAGTCATCACCTTTCCGGCAAAATCAGCAGACACACGCCACGCCTGGCCCTGCTCGATATTTATGTTGAGGCCAGTTATCAAGCCTCCGGCCAGGTTGTATTCCGCGCCAATGGCTCCGTATTCAACAGTGAACATGCGCGGTGCTGTCGGCACAGCAGTAGTGGGGCCAGCATAATCGTATGTGTATGGCCCGGAACCCGATGGGGTGGCAATGCCCAAAAGACCATCGAAAAAGTAAGGCAGGTCTTCGTACGTCGCTGCTACCGTTACGTTTCCCGACCAATCGCTTGTGACTAATGCAACCTCTTGTCCCGGCGCCAGTGTCCCCAAAAAGCTTGGTTGGTCTAGCGTCTGATTTAGCTGAAAACTTGCGTCGGTGACTGCCATTAATTTAGCAGTGGCGGCTACTGGGGTACCCCAAACCACCTCCTTCCCTACCTGGACTGCGCGTAATTGTGTTACGGCCATAATAATCTACTCCTGTTTTTTACTGGGGGTTGAATGTCGATTTGTTGCTTTCGTATCTAGCGTCGGCGCCACCTCCACTGTGAGGGAAGCTTTCGCTTGTCTTTCCGTTTTTTGTCTGCTAACGCGCTCGTAAGCAGGTTTTAACAACTGCCTCTGTTTTTCGGAAAGCGCGTTCCATTCGTCTTCCGTAAGGTCCCGGGCTGGTACTCCATAAAGAAAATTAGGGCCGTTATATCTATACATTATGATTTCTCCGTTATTGTAATCCGCATCTCAAATCCGATATATTCAATATCTCCGAATGGCAGTGAGATTATGCCGGTGTCTGTTATCGGCATTCGTACATGATCGATATTATCATCTGCGACAATACCCAGATCATTCAGGTACTCAGCGCCAAATAGCGTGAGAATCGGAATGGCTTCGTTCATTCGTTGATCAACGGTTGCTTGTCCAACCGCCTCGATGAAAACAAGAACCCGGTAAACACGATCTTGTCTATTCAATCCCACCGCCTGAGTAGACCAACTACCCTCCGCCGGTAGTGTAATCACAAGCGGCAAATCTACAGTATTTATGGATGACGGGAATTTTGTAGGCGCTGACGTTACGCCAGCTATACCCGCGTGTTTCGTCTGTAGTGTCTCCAGTGTTGTTTCAATGCTCATTATGCTAGATGGTATTGGGCCCTAAGCCCGTTGATGATTTTACGAACGTCGGCAGGAATTCCCGACGGAATGGTTAGGACGCCTAATTCAGGTATGGCGGTAGTCTCGAACACCTGGCTATCGCGCTGGCGGTAGATGTAGGCGGTCAATCGTAACACCGCCTGGATAGCATCATCTGGAGCTGTAGTCGTATATCCCCAGAGGCCGTCTACGCTTATCTCACCGTCAGTATCAAAGGTCCAGTATGAGGCAGAATTCAGATCAATGTACCAGTACGGTGCCCGATTTCGCGGACGCAACGTATATGTTGCGTTTCCTAGTTCCTCGCCATCGCCATTTGTCAGCGTTATCAGCGCCAATAATGGGGCATCCAACCACAACCTCTTACCGTCAACGTCATCCCGGCAATAATACCGCGTCTCAGTCTGCGCCTCAAACGAAAATGAGAATTCCCCGTCGAATATGGCGATTCCGCGGTCGAGGCATTCCGTCAATATGGCATCGTCGCCACTTTCACTAATACCGAGGTAGGCTTTTAGCGAGGCTAGGGTTGCGTAAGCCATTAGTTTGCTAACGCCTCGATCATTTCTGTGCGGGACATCCCGCGCTTCCACACATCAGCAGACTGTGCAGTTCTACGGATATCTTTTGTTAGCATTGATGAATAATCTAGATTTACCGTAGTGTCTTTCATCTCAATATAAACAACAGGCGGCGACTGTTCGTTCACTTTTGTCTCGTCCCAACCTGCGACCGCTACATCTGCCTCAATCAGGTAGGACCCGTAACGCAGATCCGCTTTTGTGCCAGCCTTATATTCGGACCAACCGGTTAATTTTATGGGCGAAACGTCTTTTATGAATGTAATCTTCATTTCTGGCCTCCGCTGGCGGAGTCATTCCGCAACGTCAGTGAAAGCCGGGCGAGCGACAAGACACGCCCGGCTTTTTTTCGTATTGATTAGTCAATTATGGCTGACGGGAGCGATGCCCCTTCGTACCGCATCTCAAGCCAGTAATTCACCGAAATGAGATTGGTAGCTTGGCTACTGTCGTCTACCGTACAGCCCAGGCAGTCGAAACCATTATTGTTGTCAAGCGAGGCGGGGTCGATCTCAAAGATCACATGCTTAACTTTGATGTCTGCGCTAACGTTGTAAGTGGTCGCTGATGTTTGCGCGACAAGCGCGTCACTCGCTCCGACATCCTCATTAGCCCAAATGGGGACAGCGGTCGAAAGAACTTTAACCGCAGTCCCGTCCACCGCTGTCGCCTGCTGCGGGTCGATACCGGTGGCATGTCCCACCGCCTGGTCAAAAGTGGCGACGATCCACGCTTTATGCGCGTTTTTCAACGATACATAATCACATGTGATGCCGCCGTTGGTAGTGACAGGCCCGGCAGATGCGGCAACAATTTTATAGTTTTGTGCCAAACTTGTAGTAGAAGTCATGCGTTTTTCTCCTTAATTCGGGGTAAGATTTGAATCGCTTATTAGCTGCGGGCAGCAATAGCGACAAACGGGGATAGAGTATTTGTGCCTTTGTACGGCGTCAGTGGGGCAATAAATCGAGGTTGTCCGTCGAGGCGCCAGAGAACACGAAATGTCATTTCGTTATGCAGGAATCGCACGTGCATGCTAGAATCTGCGCGTTGCCCGCCTTTCTGAGCTAGAAAATAATTACTCAGGTCCACCAGCATCAGATCGCCGTTGTCGCCCACCGTCGCGCTATACTCATTTTCAATGATCGGCCTCCCGTAGAGAGTCGAGTATGGTTGCCCGGCAACCCCATCCTGCGGAGTAAATGCAGTAGAACCCGCGGCGCCAACAGTGCGGCTCAGTGACGCCAGTTGAGGCCAAACATCAGGGTTCATCAGCCAAACTGCGTTCGCCTTAAATCGCGGGTGCATTCGAGCCCACATTTTGTCAATATTCTCGACAACAACGGTGTCAGCAGCCTGGCCGGATTCTTTTGCAACATCAACGCGGCATCCTGAATTCAAAATGCCCAGGGGCAGGCCGGCGCCAGACCCGTTTATGATCGAGTCCTCAGCCTTAAACGTGAGTTCCTCTTGGAAGCCCTGTCCAATGATAACTTCCAATTGTGCCGCATCCATCAAATTCTCCTCTGTGGCATAGGCTAATCCAAATATCTTCTTTAAATCAAGATTGATGCGGCGGAAAGTCACCTTGCCCGGATCAACAGTTCCAGCTTCATCAGCCCAGTAAGCCTGGACGCCGCCCCAACGCGAACCATTAGCACGACTAGTCTCGTCAATCATTACGATTTTTGTGCCATTTGCATTTGCACCTATCGGGATTGATCGGACGCGGCTTAGAATCTCGGACTGTGCAAAAGCCTGCGAGAAAAGTTCTGTCGCAAAATCCTGTTGCACTAGAAATCCCCCTTCTGAAGGGATACCTTCACTTTGGCCGCTGGCTGATTTAATGCCTAGCAGGCGCCGATCAAGTTTACCACCGGGAACGGACGCCTGTGCGATCGCTTTTAGCTGATCGCCGAACGTCTTAAACGGACGATCCGCAGGGTCGCTGACAACGCTGACCGCCTTAGTGGACAGTGCCCCCCCGTCGGTGTTGATGGGGTTTTCATTTGAAAGTTCGTCCCTATATGCCTTCATCGTTGCATCTACTGCGGCCTCGGTCGTCTGGGCTACAATAGCCGCGACGTCGATGGGATCGGGCTGTACCGCTCTTTTATTTTCTTCAGTCATTTTCATGACCTCCATTTTCTCATTGGCGCGTGTTTCGGCGCTTGCTATATTCGTTGATGCTTCTATCAAAACAGTGTCATCATCCGTTGTCGTCGCATCATCCGGCGCGTTCTCCGCACCCTCAGGGATTAATGCCTGTAGATTTCCGTCTGATTCTGCTATTTGCTTCAGTCGTTGCACGCCAAGCGTGCGAGGTTCGGCAGGGGTTGGCGTTAAAGAGTATTCGATTACAGGCCATTTTTTAATGAACCCCTTTGCCCCTGTACGCTCGATTCGGGCGAGGTGTTCCGCGCTACCGGATGACCAGCCCAGCACCCCAGCCTCGACAAGCCTCAGGACGGCAGAAGCATACTCAAAGCTGCGATCTAGTTCTGCTTCTACCCATATACCGATCTCGTCAATTTTTTCCGTAATGGTTTTTCCGATAACATGAGGAATATCGCCCTGCGAGTGATCATAGTAAATGTCTTTTGTCGGGACCATATCTAGTGAAAAATCGGTGTCAGCGGTGAATGTATCGCCCTCAAGGTCTTCACCGCCAAAAACAACGCCGTATCCGCCGATAGTGGCGGTAGCTTCCGTCATTTTGAGCAGCTTTACGGCCGTCAGTTCTGGCGCTGCTATATCCTCAGTCTGCGGAACATTCTCGGTTGTCGTTATGCTATCGGACTCAGAGATGTTTATGTTGATTGTTGTGTCAGTCATACAAATACTCCTGAAAAATTAAAATAGTTTCTTAAACGATGACTCTCCTGTGACCGGCGCCTTTCTGCGGTGGCGGACATATCAGCCTGGCGGTAAACGCCAGCACCAGGGGGCTGGTGGTGTGACCGGCGCCTTTCTGCGGTGGCGGACATATCAGCCGTAGATGACCAATTTGTCTCTCCAGCATATAGTGATAATGAACAATCGATTCTTGCCGTAATTGTCGGCAATTCGGGGACCCTGTAATTACCGTTTTCGGTGGTACCGATAGAGTGTCGTCGTTTCGCCGCCCGTTGTGTTTTGCGCTTTTTACTCATCGATCACCTTCCTAATTGCCGCTTCAAAATCACCGACAATGTCACCTCTTCGCTTTTCCAGGATGTCGTCGGTGGTCAGCCAGCGGCCTTTGTGCATCCATGCCTGTTTTCGTGGACTCATGACATACGGCCCGTAGCTGATACGACTGCCGAGAACTCCGATGAGTGTTTTCGCCCTCACTTTCACATCTGTGATCCAACTACCGGCCAGACCTCCGCTATGCTTCCTCCGATAATTCGAATCCTTTGGCTTCGGCGGGTATGTCTGTGTCTCGCCGTAGACCATGAGAACCGATTTCGTCATCGGCTTTTTAAGGATTTCGATAGACTCTAAGCGACCCAGCTTCTTTTCTAGCTCGTCGAGACCGGAAATTTCAATGGCGGATGTCATTGTTGCACCACCGGCGCCAACGTACACCTACATCGCGGATGTGCTGGCGGCCTGTAATATTCTTTGCCCTTGAAATTGTCAGCAGCGCCGCTTCCTCCTGGATGCACAAACACATCACCGAGGCCCGCAGTAATACCGCGTGCCTGCTGTGTGTCAATGCTCCCCGGTTGCGTCTCGCCATCAGCAAATACCAGACCGCCGAGAGGAGCACAAACAGGACAGACATTTTCATCATTTGCAGTAGTCCACTGACTGCCAGAGATAATATTTGTACCTAGCTGCCTATTCACTTCTCGCCAGCTTGCGATATTCCCGCCTGCGATGGCATTTGTCACTTCGGTAGTTGCGATGGTCTGCGCCCGCTTTTTTCCAAACGTTTCTCTCAGCGCTTCCGTCAACTCACTAATCTGGTCCCCTTCACTCAGCCACTTAGGAACCTCGCGATGTATGATCTCACGAGTATGCGCATCAATAGCATTTGTTAATCCAACATCATACGCCGTATAGATATATTCCTGAGCGAACGACACCGCAGCCTCATTTACCAGCGCCGCGTCAAAACCGAGGCCCATTGAGATGAGTGGCCCAAGCCCCTCTTCGGCGCCAATGTAGGCACCCTGCGTGATTAGTTGTGTAAGCATTCTGTCGAGAGCCTTTTTATCTGGCGTGTAGATTGTGCCCTTTCGTGCGGCTCTCGCGGTGGCTCGTAATTCATCTTCAAAATAATCCTCTAGCGCGTAAATGAATAGCCGTTCTAGCTGTCTCCGATTACGGATAATCTTCAAAGCCGAGTTGATATCCTGGTGATTTGTAGACTGGAAAGGACGCGCCAGCAAATGCGGCGTCAACCTCCTTCACGGTGGTGGCGTATTCGAGCGCCTGCGCTATGTCTTTATATTTGGCGTCTTGAATCGATACAGACTCGAACCTCACGCCGCCAGTTTTACCAGATTTGACGGACTTTCTAGCCTTCCGCCTCCAGCGTTTGAGATCGCCGGTATCGTCATCAGATACAGATTGTGGTCTGCTGCCATCAACGGGGGGTGTGGTTGGTTCTGTATCTGCAAACAGTGGCATCGTTGAGAATTCTGCTTGCAATTCGTCGGGGAGGTCATTGGGATCATAGCCTAGATAATTCATGGCGACCCGTAGCGGCATCCCGGCATTCACAAGATTCACCAACGCCCCGGAAGCAATCGCCTCGTCCCTGCGCATTACCGGCAAATGCTCAGGTAAAAATTCCAGCGTCAGCCCTGCCGGGTTGAATAGCTGCTTGTTCAGCTTGCTGGCGATAATGACGAGGCGTGGAGTAATAATAGATTCTATAAAGTTTCTGGCTTCCTGCTGCGCCGTTGCAAAATTCACGGCAGTGCCCATCACCATCGAGATCGGTACGCCCGTAGCGGCGAGAATGGCATCTCGTTTCGTTTCCGTCAGGATATCCATCGCCAGATCCGCGGGCGGCAGGCCCAAATCTTGAACCGTGATGCCTAGAGTGTCGGGTGTAGCCGAACGTACCGCCACCGAATTAAAAGCATTGCGCACACCCGACGCTATCCGCTTGAACCTATCCTCTATTCGGTCACGCTCCTCATCCAATGTGTTGGATGGAATATTTAGCAGCCGCAGCGGAACGGCGCCATGGTCAAAAAAGGCGTCGCTGAATTTATCTATTGCCTGCAACACTTCGGCGGCAGTTTCCACCACTGCGGCGCTACCGATACCCGGAGCGACCTCCCGCAATGACGGCAGCCAGATATAGGCTAAATCCTCGCAATATCCGCTTTCATCAACAGGGTATAATATATGTATATTCCCCAAATGCCGCTTAAATGCGTACAGCCCCTGACTAGGATTTATCTGCGGCTCGATACTCGCCGGATCGAACCACCGCACATTCAGCACCCGTACCCGATTGCGTTCCTTAAACATGTAGCCCATTCCGTATAAATTTAGGCTGTATTCAAGGCGCCAGAGGATATCCATCAAATCGATATCAAAATCTAGATCGGATTCTTCGATCACATTGCCCGACGTGTTGTTTTTGATGACGCGCGGAACACTGATCACAGAATCACTACGCCGCTGAAGGCACGCGTGCAACCACGCCACCGTACTAGCCAGCGCTTCAATATCCTGGCCTTTCAACTCATCCGGCGCTGTCCACAAAGTCGAGGCCGAAAAGGTTTTTATGGAATTTCCATTGAATAGAAATGATTGGCCTGTTTTCATAGTCGCTGAAATAAAAAAACGCAGAACACGGTTGGGCGTGGTGTCGAATCAGTACTGGCGAGTGCGCTTTTTCAGCGGTGTCGCCATATGTATTAATCGAGACGTGGCGTTATATAATTTCTATTATCTAGTTTAGCACAAATGTTCAAGAAGTCAAGTTAATATGCTATGCTTCTCATCTTCCTTCTCATCTTCCTTCTAGTTAAGTTGAAAGCTTGCAGACTGACAGCGCGCGCTTTGTGTCATCATAGGCAAACATGAATGCGTCCTCTTCGTCGTGGCGCGCAGGAACCTCTTTATATAAAATTCTATAATCCGTGCATATACTGTATTCCGCAAGGTGCATGCCAAGTCTGATCAACTCCGCACATTTTTTCTCGCTATCATCCATTCCCTCAAATAAATCATCGAAGATTCGTTCATTAAGGAATTCACATTCTATAATCGATTCAGCTCTTTCCATTTCTTCCTCTTTCTGCTGCGTCCATTGCTCGTGGGACAGTCTTTAGCCGATGAAACTCATCGAGACAAAGCACATTACGGATATACAGCGTGTTCGTTACGCGGCAGTAACCCGCATAAAATTTAGTATCATGTATCGACACCAATCCAAGCACGGTCGCCTTCTCCTCGTCATCCATGAGATACAAATACGAAGAATGATCAGAAAACACTGGCGAAATATTCACATCACAATTATGGGGTATGTTCCATTCTCGCTCTAGATAGATACCTAGCCTAACCAAACCGGCTTGCTCGCGTCGCGTACCGTCATTAATTGTGTAACATTTCATTGTTGATCTGCCGCTGATCGCTTCGTAAAAATTTACTACTACCGTGCTGGTTACCGGTGAATAGTCTACAGAAAAATAAGTGCCATCTGACATAATGACGTTGAGGCGCGCATCCCCGCGATTATCGGATGTATTATGATAATAATCATTCTCCCCAAAATTAATTCCGGTGAGGAATTCAACATTATAGCCATCCAGTATATCCAATTCTCGCTGAATAATTGTACCGAGACGAAACAACTGCTTATCTTTCATCAGTCCGTATTCTCCTTTTCTGTCTGAATGTTCCGAGGAGGAGAAAAGCCGAAAGGGTGCAGGGTGGTGTAGGTTTTTCCGACTTTGTCCGTTGGGTATTTACTAGTGAATTTGTTGACTTTTCCCTGCACCCTTTATCGTTCACTGTCTCTTTTGCTACATACATACCTGCGAAATGACGCAGAATAGCCGATAGGCAACGGCAAACGCCACGGATAGCGCGATGATGCCAATTATTAGCGCAGCGAGAACGCTACATGTGAAATTAGCCATAGCCGTAGCGTCTGGGGATGGTTGCGGCTTCGTGCCGCCTTGTGTAACTGAATCGGTACGTATTTCAGGAATTTGCGAATTCTTCATTTTTTATCCTCTCGCCATATACTGGCGGCATTGTTGGTCTAATAAGTAAAGCGCCATGCCCAAAGTGTCCGCATCGACAAACGGCCATTCTTCTGTCGGTAAATCTAGCTCGCATATAGCTGCGCCTATTCTGTTGTCTCCGTTTGTGCTGATCTCTAGCCAAGCTGAAGCGTTGACGTGAAGTATGATTTCAATGTAGTCGAAGTTCATTTCATCACCATAGCAGGAGAGGGCCTGCGTCATTATCTACATGCTGGACAGCATAGCGAAGTGTGTCCAATCCGTGGTCATTCACCTTTACCGGCTGCTCTTTCACCGCCCGACCGTCAGCCGTTTTGGGCCAGACATAGCCATCAATTTCGTCAGCGGTACATGATGGCTTTTTGGCAGACTCCAGCGAGGTGTCCATCTCTACCAACGCATCACGGAATATAAACAGCCGCGGTTTACCATCGCCTGCGATCTTCAACCGCTCCGTCACCGCCTGAATCCCCGGTGAGACGTCCTTTTTGGCAGGCGTTGTTAAAATTCGGAACTCCTCAAGCGTCGCGCGGTCTTCGGCGTCGTGATCTGTTACGGTCGCCTCAATATACTCATCTCCGGTCAGGCGTTTTATTTGCGCAGCATGCACGTTCACGGTGCGCCTCGTGTGATACATCTCACGGTAAAGATACATGCGCCCATCGTTGTCTATCGCCCACCATTGGCAGACGAAAGCGTTGGTATACCCGAAATCGATTGCACGAATACGCCGCCAGTCGGCAGGAATTGGAAATCCGTCTATAATGTGGATACCTGCATCGAATATGTCATAGACAGCGCCCTCCGCCTGAACCCATTTGCCATCACGCAAACGCAAACCGAGCACGCCAGTGAGCGACTTCAGCGTATCAATATATTCAGGCGGATTATATTCGTTATCTGCCGCGCTACTGTAATGCACAGACGCCTCGCCGCCTTTGATGAGTCGCTGATTTATCCAGTGCGTCGGCGCGTCCGGGTTCGTCGTCAAAACCACCTGGCGCCAGTCTGCCGCTCTACCTCGGATGCGTGCTCGAATCTCGTTGTAATCGTCCTCAGTGAATTTAGTGGCCTCTTCCATCCAGGCGATATCGACACTTCCATCCTGTCCAATGGAGCGTATTTGTTCTCGTTGTTCGTCGTTGGCCATGCCACCATAGGCGAGAATGCTGCCGTTATTGTATTGAAATCGAGATTTACTTGGGTAATGCTTAACGCTGGCATCATTACCGATCACCGATCTGTCTAGGAATAGCACGGTGCTGTTCGTCATGCTGTTACGAGTTTTGCGTAGCATGAGGCCCATCGCTCCCGGATATTTCATCATGTACGCGTGCATCCGTTCGCCCGCCAGTCGAGACTTGCCCCCGCCTGCCGAGCCGGTGAGCAGCATGACGCCAGCTTTATCGCGCCACGGTTCCACTTGCCACGAAAGCGGCTTATACGGCGCAATGTAATTAGTTTTCATCAGTGCCCTCGTCCCAATCGTCTGGTGATACCACAGCGTAGGCTTTTATCTGTTCTCCGCCGCTGGTGACATCCTGCCTTGCCGGTGCATCTAGGCCCAGTAGCGACGCGCGTCTCTGCATTATGCGCAACACTCTATCCACGCTGCCTTGATGCCCCGTCCGCGCTTGCGGCCAGAGGCCTAGCAACATGGCGTCTAGGCGCTGAACCTCTAACTCACGCACTGCCTGCGCGTTTTCCTCCCCAAGCTTCTTGAGTTCGGCAATGGATTTCGCTACATCCCTATGAGCTTGAGGCGCGCTAATTCCCAACTGCCTCCCGATTGACCTGTACGAGGCTCCAGCTTTACGCAATTCGAGCGACTGATTCCGCCGTTCGGCTGCCTTGGCACGGGATCCTTTGGGACTAGCCACGTGTTACTTCTCCATTGTTACTAATTAATTTCGGCGTGCCGCCGGTGGTGTCTGCCCAGCGTTGTAAAGCAACCGCGACGTATGCAGGGCTAATTTCTATCGCTCGACAACGGCGGCTTAGATTCTCGCAGGCTATTAGGGTGGTTCCTGAACCCACAAAGGGATCAAATAATACACCCCCGTCCTGTGTCATACATTTCACAAAAAACGAAGGAAGCTGAAGGGGGAAAGCTGCGGGATGTCCTAGTGCCTCTGCGTTATTTTTGAAATCTAAAACATTACTAGGATATGCAAGGCCAGGCATTATCAAATTCGAAAGGATTGCCCCCCCCCCCTGACCCTGACGGTCTGCCCAGGAGTTGCTTCCGGCCCCTGGCCCCAGCGGTAAAGGAACGCTTTCACTATGGTGCATAACTTGGCGTGGGTACCACAAAAACTCATCACTAAGCGCAAACCAATAACACGGTTCGAAGGCATTTTTGAAACTTTTTATTACTTGACCAGGTACGCCGGTTCTTAACCAACAAAACTCATCTACAAATCGCCATCCCCTTTTGCGTACCATTGATAGAACCAAATCAAAGACGTATAGACTGCGCTGACCCATCCTCGTATGAGGCTTGATATTGAGCACAAAGTGACCGGTAACATCAAGTGCGCCTTTTATACTATCCTGCACCATGTCGAACCATGTCCAATAGTCATCCTCATGTAGACCTCCATATTGTTTTTTGCGCTGTTCGGAATACGGCGGAGAAGTAAAACATAAATTAGCACTATCCCCCGCCATAACCCTTTCCACAACCGCGGCATCAGTACAATCCCCACATATGAGACGGTGCTCGCCAAGTTCCCACAACTGTCCCAATTCGACCTGCCACTTCTTACGAAGTTCCTCCGCCTGATCAACCTTTGCCTCGGCGTCTTCGCCCGGCGTCTCGTCTTCGACCATAACATCACGTAGCAACGCGTCCAGATCGTCGCCATCTACAGAGACAGGCAACTCGTCGGCGTCAGCCAGCCCTTTCAGCATGGCGACATATTCCTCTTCGACCCACATTTTAGAAATTTCGTACTGCATGAAATCGCCGCCGAGCATTGTCAGGTTGTTGTGGTCGATGGCGAAAGCTTCCGCCGCCGCTTTGCTGTCAGCGTCCACGCCGAACGTCACGGGCATCATGATCTCACCGTCAGATTCAAAACAACCTTTTGGAATGTGTCGCCCGGCTGCGAGGCCGGCAATTAGCGCCGTAGTGCGACCATTTCCATAGTCGAAGGCTTCCAGCGCGCCGTCATAGTGCGGCGGGTCTTTGAAGCCATGCCGCCAGATTGAAGTGACAAGCTTCCCGATATCATGTTCTTTCGGGTTCCTGTCCCAGAGCACCGCTTGGGTGATTGGAATATATCGTATCTCTAGTCTATCGCTCATCTAGCTCGGCCTGGGCTTCTGCCCACGTTCGCATGTTTTCAATTTCTGCCAGCACCTGCATGATACTAGCGAAATCGTCTGGCGTTTTTTGCGGCGCACCTTTAATTTGCTCGTACAGGACGGTGAGGGCCTCCACCCACGTTGCAGGTTCGGGACCTATCTCGACTGTTTTGGTCGTTTTGTATGGCCGTTCCACAACATTCGAGGGAGGCACATTTTCAACAAAATCGGTGTTGCTTGTTTTGGCACTGTCTTCTGGCGCTATTCTCATTTTGTATGAATTTCCTCCATAATAGTTCATATATGATCTCCTAATTAAGACATGGTTATTATACACATGTGAATTTATTTTGTCTAGGTGTTGGGTGTGTCGTGACTCTCCACTAGAGTGGTCAGCCTCATGTTAGCTGCACGTCAATGTCATAGTTGTACATAAGTAATTTACGTTTGAGTTTGAAAATTTGCGTCTCATGCCCCTTAGTGTCCTCGACGACTTCGCCAGAAATTCTCAAATCGTAATAGCGAAAATCAGCGACATAGTTTATGGATCGTATCCACTTACCATTATAGTCAAATGCTGGTTGCAATTCGTAGCGTGGCTGTAATTCCAGGTGCGTTATTTCACCCGCTAATTCTAGTAGTTTGAGTTCGCTATAGCGGTTTGCCTCGCGTTTGGAGGCAAAACGTATGCCATCGACATAGGTGATTTTGTTGCGGTATTTACTCATGATGCTCCAAGAATTTAGTGCCGGCTTCCGTGATACTGAAGCGGTTCACGTACGCCTTTTTGTAGAATTTTTTGTCAAAAACTTCTATGAGACTGTCACTCCGTAAAACACTCAGCCGGTAGAGCGTGGCGTCATTTGTCAGTGACCACGGAAAGTCAGCTAACTCGGATTCGTGCATGTTGCATTCCCGCGTGTCTACTGGTCCATTCTCGTTGATGAATTTTAGCAGGATCATCATAAACTTTCTGCCCAATCCCCATGTCCGTCATGTTCTGATTCACCCTCCAAAAAAAAGACGTCGATGCTTGTAACATCGACGTCTCTGGTGCTTTTGACAGTGCTCCCCTCAGAAGGATTCTGCCGTTATATTTATGTTGTGAGTATAGCATAGGTAGCAAGTGTTGGCAATGCTTGACTGCGACTCGTTCGCGCTGGTTTGTGCCGGGCTCCTGATCCTGCTGTCTTCGCTCAGCGAATTCGTTATAGGCTAGCGGGTGGAGGCGACGCGCTGCGCGGCTGTGAAATCTCTGCGCCTGCTCAATCTGCTTAGATGTTGATGTAGTTTTACAAATTATTGATGACAGAAATGAGACATATCGTTGCTCTAATTTTAACATGCGAGATTCCCGAATTTTGCATAGCGTTCGATGAAGGCAAGCGGTACCGTACCAACTGGCCCGTTCCTGTGCTTAGCGACAATAGCATAGGCCACACCCTCAGCGTGCTCTCGATCTTTGCCCGCCATCCTGAACACCTGAGTGTCGCCGCGTTTTATGTAATATTCAGGACGTAGCAGGAACAAGACCACGTCACTCACAGCTTCGATGTTGCCGCTATAGCGGAGATCAGCTAGAGCTGGCATCTTACTAGCCCGCTTTTCAATGTCCCGGTTGAGTTGGCTGAGCGCCATCACCGGTATGTTCAAAAACTTGGCGATGTTCTTCAAATCTTTCGCTATGCGACTGATACGCAGCTCTTCAGATCGTTCCCGGTTACCGCCCATCTCCATAAAGTCGAAAATTAGAAGTCGAATCGGTTTTTTCACGTGTAGCATCGACGCTCGATAAAATATCTCTTCTGTTGTAGGGCTGCTATCGTCGTCTATCTCAATCGGCAGCGTTCGCAAGTGCTCGAGTCCGCGCTGTTTATCAGCATATTCCTGAGCGCTTGCGATACGCTCCCTCAGCCGGTGGTCGTTGACGCTGGCAATGGCTGCGGAGATGCGATGCGCAACTGATCGTTTATTCATCTCAGCGGAAAAAATAGCCACGCAGCCGGGTTTGTTTTGTGCTTTCAATTCGGCGGCCACTTTATATGCTATTTGAAATGCGAAAGCCGATTTGCCCATGCTTGGCCGTGCTGCCACCACAATGAACTCGCCATTACGTAAAGAAACGATTTTATCCAGGTTTGTGAATCCCGTCTTGATGCCGTCAATTAATTCACCACGTCGCCAGGCCTCCACTTCGTCAATTGCCTCGCCAACAGTATCGCCGATGGACACGAACCCGCCTGATCCCTCATCCATCATGCTTAGCTCGCGTGTCAGATTTGCGGTGATGGTGGCGGCGCCTTCCGTTCCGGAACGTGCTAATGCTTGCGCAGCGCCCGCCAGCCGGTCGACCTCTCGCAGTGCGAAGGCATCGCTTATTTTCTGGGCATATCCGTATAGGACTGAGATGTCATCCAGGATAATACGCTTTTGCAAATTACCGATGTAATCGAAATTGAAATCACGCTGTTTTAGCTCGGCCTCAACAGAACCGGCAGACAGCCGAACTTCAGGATTTCGGAATAATTCACACATGACATTGTAAACGTCAGCCGCCGGTGTATCTGGCATGGCGCGGGGCTGAAGCATTCCTGCAATTAGCGGAACCGCTGATAGGTCCATGTAGAGATTTCCAACAAGGTGATCTGCTAAAATTACGGCTTCCCGTTGCTTTTCATTCATTGTAGAAATTCCTGGTCTGGCTGGTACAATGCTGCTCCGGTATTCGTCTGTCCGCCGTGGGTGCCGTTC
>JAAEMV010000880.1 GCA_024225195.1 Planctomycetaceae bacterium
GGCTGGGGGCGTGGGTTTTGGGCAAAGTGTTTCAACCGCCTAAAGACAAAACATGATATTCCGTATCTTCAACTTCCGTCCGAGAAAAGAATCGAGGCGGGATAGCAAATCGATGAACTGGAGCGGATACACATCACCGTTTCGCTTCGCTCGGCAATGTTAAACCACCGCCCGTTTATCCGTAAACGTTATGCATCTCGAAAGCCTATGACAACTGAAACTCCAATACTAATTTGCGGAGCGCCTGGCTCTGGCACGTCGTTGGTAACAAAGGTCTTGCGACAGTCCGGGGTATTCGTCGGATCAGATGCTGGGCCACAAGAGGCTCGAAAGTTCCATGAATCGGCATGCTTTCGCGAGGCAAATAATCTCATACTTAACGCAACGATCGGCTTTCCTCATGCTCCCAAAACAACAGCTCAATTTCTGCAGCATATAGAAATGCTAGAACAAAACTTTCAGGATTTGGCCAGTTTGGTCGACGTCAAATACCTCCTTCGACAGTACTGGTGCAGCAAGGAACCTTGCCTGCTCTGGGGCTGGAAAGACCCTCGTAATTCAGCGAACGTGTTGCTTTGGAGAAAAATATTCCCTGAGCTGCGAATCCTGACGGTCAATAAGTGCTGGAGTTGGCGCGAACGCAATCGCGATGGTTCCAAGGCAGGCCAATGGTTTCGCCGACAATCGACTTGGCGGCTTCGGAGGCTTTACCGCAATCCCCCGCATTCGAATGGACTGGATTTTCACGAACTGAGCTTCGACCGGCTGAAAATTAGCTGCCCCGATGAGCTGGACCGACTTTGGAACTGGCTAGGAGTTAACGACATTTCACCACTAGGCGAAAACGAGATCGCTGAGCTTGTACAGCAGGACGAGTTTGACGCATAACAATGTGTTGATCCGAAGCGAAGAAGCCTGGCTAGTCAATTGGTCGCAATCGATGCTATGCCAGGGGGCTAATCGTTTGCTTCTCTCCGTCATCCGTCGGCAGACCTTTCTCACCGCTTGGATAACACAGACGTGATCCACTAACAAAAGCCTCGTGGCCGATTATTTGGCTCACGAATGAATTTCAGATTAAGGACGCTTTTTGACAGTTCAAAGCTGAATCGCTCTAATTGAAAGAAATCGTCGGACTTTTAGTGGACTATGTCGCTCGACGGTTCGGTGATCTTTCCCGTTAGATACTATGAAAAAACTTGCAGTCATCAGTTTATTGGTAGTAGCGATCGCCGTATTATTTTTTCTAAATGGTGAAAAGATCTCACAACCTATTCAAGACAAGAGTATTAATGAAACATTGAATCAAATTTGCGAAGGTAAATTAGATATCACCCCGTTGAGAGTAACATACGATGACTCCCACGGTTTTCATGGCGGGCTTGTTCTTTCAATATCCGGTGACGGATCCGTCTCGCAAAAGACCGAACGCACCGAAAGCAAACCACCACAAAAGCAAATTTCAAAAGATGATATTCAAAGCTTAGTGACCCTGCTAATCAAGGAAGAGTGCTGGGCCCAAATGACCCCACCACGCGCAGCAGTCCCAGATGAAAGTTCAGCTAGGTTAATTATTAGTTATGAGAATCAAGAGACAATGATTTGGGAGTGGTTCAACGACATGGCCTCCAATGATAGGCTTATTAAAATTAAAAATCACATGACAATGATTTCGACGGAAAAATAGCCGCGTTTACAAAGAGTCGTTGCAACCGACTAACGCGCAGAATCTACTTCGGTCTGATTCCACCATCGTATGGCAGTCTCAAATATTAGTTGGGATATTCCTGCTTGCATAACAAAGAAATGCGCTAGATTTGCCAGCCGCGCGACCATTGCAAGGGACGTCGTTTGCCGCAATTCGGGTAATTGCCAACGGTGTTTCGCTTAGTGCCCTCATTTGGATTTAGAAAACACGATCGCAATAGCGCTAATCGGTGCGCGGTATAAAATGCGGAAAGAGTGGAAATTGTTGATAGAAGTCCCGCTGGAAATTGAGTCCGAACTGACGGTACTTGCTCGCAAAGCACCGACAAATACAGGTAATGATTTTGACTATCTGTTTCGGCATCGTAAGCGGTTTTGGGAAGCCGTCATGCTGCAGGCGAGCCAGAGAGGATCCGTGAAGATGTCTGCAAATTTATGAAACGCCGATTTGTAATTCGGGCTAGTAAGTGGGAATCGGTAAAAACAGTTTATTATGATACTTAGCCAACCTGCGTTTTGTATTTCGTTATTTTTTTGTGTAAAAGTACTTGAAATTTGAGTAATTAATTTTTATCTATTTGTGCAAACGGGACGAAAGGAGGCGTCGCGTTTTACCTTTTCTAAATTTAAATTTATGGTAACTGTTATCCCGAGCGGCGGCAGCTCTTTGGGTAAGCAGGACTATTCCCAGAAACTACAATTGAATGACTACTTTTAATAAATCTTTTTTAGTTCTCGCAGTGGCTCTCGGAGTAGTGCTTGCCTGCATCGCGGTGACGGTTTCATGGCTTGAAGGCCCCAATCACATCAGAAAAGAATTCTTCGATCACCTATTTAATGAAAGATATGAGGAGGCGTCACTGATGCTCAATGCCCCCTCTCAGATCGAGTTGGCGTCCGACGGGAGCCTGGCAATTGTTGACCATAAAGGAAATTCGATAGCTGTGCCGGCGACGAACTTACCGTTCATTGTAGGCGGAGGCGAACCGAAACAATCCGGCGTACACTCGATGACAGCACTTGGGAATCGCACGAATGGAGTATTGGACTCGCCTCCGGTTACCATTTATCTCAGTGTCGAAGGCAGTAAGATCCGCATCGAGAGTGTGGAACTTTGACGGAAAGCTGTAAACAGCAGTCCAAGCCGCGTTTTCACCCCGGCTGACGGGATAACAATACGACGCGTTCGAAGCTGTCAAATGATATTTGTGTGACTTTGATCCGTCTAACCGTGCTTGGGGTTTTTTGACAGTGCAACTCTGGGTTGTTCTAATTGAGATTGAACGCGAGTCTTTTGGTGGTTCACGCGAACCGTCAGCTTGGCGATCACGGCCGTTTTTCCGCCAAATCATATGTTTGATGACTTTGTTCTCGATGCAGTCGCGGATGGCAATACAGACTTCGACTACGATTCAAACCTTTCCGCACAGCGATTGCTAATCCAATTTAATCACGAGATCGATGCTATTGTTAAACGACATGGCACCGAACGCACCGGTATTGCAGTCTGGTACTGCTACGGTTGTGTCTCCGGCATGATTTACGACGTTCTCGATGACTCGGTTTCGTCGGGCTGGTCTGCGTTCTACGAATCAATGTTTTCGCTCTACCACAACGGATTCGCAAAACACTGCGAAAATCTTTTCAACCATCCGTTACGAAAAACTAAATTCGGAACCTCCTGTTACATGATTTGGGATATGGACGGAATTGAATACTTGACCTTTGACAGCTTGGAATCCAAGCGAAAAATGGTCGAACCATTGATCGATTTCGGATTGGGGCACGGACATGCTGTGGTTCAAGAATCAATCCTTCACTGTCTCGGTCACCAACTTGATTCACACACTGAATTTGTGCAACCAAAACTTCAGCAGTTCCTTCGCCGCAGAGATTTACAGCCTGAAATTCGTGAATATGCGATTCAATGCCAAACTGGAATAATCCTCTAGCTTATTTCAACACAAAACGCCGCAAAAAGGGCCGTGAGCCGGAGCACTCATTCACGTGGCAACTGAAATCAAAGCCGCGTGGCCGGGCGTCTCGTGCGAATTACCGCGGGGCTGGTCTCGGCGCTTATCTCTTGCTACATTCCTAATCCTTTAAAACGCGTATCGGTTACCTTCGTCGCGATACCGCCCGAAGAATGGATCAACGGTGAAACGAATGGCACTCTATCGAAGCGACATGTTGAACTTTCGGTACGAGGCGTCGCTGCACGTCCATCACCCCTCGACCTCGCCGGACATAATTTCGACTGAACTTGGCAGGACACCGAAAAAATCTCATTACCAAGGCGACCTTCGAAGAACACCTGCTGGTACACCATTGGAAGGCACTTATCCAATGAGCTACTGGGAATGTGAACTTGAAACTGAGGACCAGGTTGACATCACAGATTTTCTCAAAAAGCTGGTAATGACGTTTCAGCCTCATCGTGGATTTTTGAAACAATTAAGTTCAACGGGGGGCGAGGTCTGCATAGACGTTACAATTTTTGGCGATGGATGTTGCGCTAGTCAATTTGACAACCGACTGTTGAATGATCTCGCTAATACTGGATTCGATCTCCGCTTGGACTTTTACGGATCGGAACCAATTCGCTAAGACTGTTTTACTCGTACCGTTGGTGGCGGTATAACAGTCGGACGCGGATGAAGCCTGACTTGCTCCTGATTTTAACGTGGACAGCGGTCGGCTCCGTCTCGGTAGTTACGGACGTTGAGCATTCAAGGAAAATACCAGTACCATGATTTCTGTCGTTGTTGCAATGATTACGGGCGCTGCGTTGGTGACTGGCCTGCTGTTCGCATTCTCCAATTTTGTCATGGCGGCACTGGCCGACGTGTCAACTGAAAATGCCGTAGAGGTAATGCAGAGAATCAACGTAAGGATAATCAACCCTGTTTTCTTTTTGCTTTTTGTGGGTACGCCAGTCCTTTGTTTGATTGTCGTGATCCAAACTTTCCTAAACGCAGGCGAGAATCTCAATCTCTGGTTGCCTGTTGGCGCGACGCTCTATCTGATTGGCCCGTTGGGCATCACATTGATGTTCAATGTTCCTCTGAATGACCGTCTAGCAAAAATTGAAAAGTCCAACGCGAACGAATGGGAAATTTACCAAGTGAAATGGCAGCGTTGGAATCACCTTAGAACTTATATCGGTATCGTTTCGATTGTACTTATGGCGGTAGGTCTCTCAACAATGAGCGTTTGACGTCACCAATGACTTATAACCATGCGTTCAACCGGAGGTGCTCAACGCACTGGTTTGGTTGTTCGTCAATTTTATGACCGTCAATCCAAAAATCGCACTCCTCGGACTGGCTATTCTGTTGACTGTGATTTTGGTTTGGGCCAACCGTCCTTCCGAACGGGACGGTGCCCCTGTTTCTGCACCTTAGTTTTCGTGGCCCAATCGAAGACGCGTGGTCATGACTGAACTTTAGCATTCCGCTGAGGTAGATTTGCACATGTGTATTGTTGGTGCGCTACGTTATTTTGATTGGAATTATAAATCTTAAGACGTTGACCGCAGAAGAGAGCCGTAGGCGGCAGTGGGTCAACAAGGTGATGAGTGCAAGCAACACTTACGACGGTTCCAAAGCTGGTTTGATGGGTTGGGTAC
>JAAEMV010000881.1 GCA_024225195.1 Planctomycetaceae bacterium
ACTGACTCCGACGATGCAACCACTCAATGGGATCAAAGGTAAGTTGAATTTAATTACTGGAATGGATCGGACTTTCCAGCAAGGGACAGATGTCCATGCCCAATGTGCTTCGTGTTATCTAAGCAGTGCTCGGCCTTACACGATTCAGGGAACGGCGTGGCCGTTGGATCGAACGTTGGATCATTTGGTGGCTGATCATATCGGTACTAAAACTCCGTTTTCGACCCTTGAGTTTAGTTGTAACAGCCATCGAGATAATAAGGAGTCTATTTATTTCGATAACATCTCGTGGTACGGAACGGGGCATTTAGCGCCGTCAATTCGTGATCCGCGGAAAATGTACAAACGTCTTTTTTCGACACAGGAGATCGCTCGCTACCGGGACATTACGGATTTAGTCCTGGAGGATGCGAACTCGATGAAACGTGAATTGGGGTATCACGATCGGCAGAAATTTGCCGAGTACTTTGATTCCATACGTTCTATCGAAAGGCAAATGAATCGACTTGAAGCAATGAAAATTGAGCTTGCAAAAGTCAAGTTTGAAGAACCTTCGGAAGCTTATCTGCCACGTGGTGATTACATTCGATTAATGGGTGACTTGATGGTCGTTGCCTTGCAATCCGGATTAACGAATGTGGCAACGTTTATGGTTGGTCCCGAACGATGGGATACACCTTATCAATTCGATGGCCTGTTTGATAAACCACGCAGTCACCATCAGATGTCACATAATCAAACCAAAATGATCGATGACCTCTTGAAGGTGGATCATTTTCATATGGAACAGTACGCATACCTGCTTAATAAGATGGATCAAATTAAGGAAGCGAACGGAACGACACTGTTAGATAATACGATCTTTACATATGGTTCCGGCCTGGGAGATGGGTCGACTCATCAATATAACGATTTGCCAATTATTATGGCCGGTGGCGGTAATCATGTAAAAACAGGTCAGCACATCAACATGCCAGAGGGGACGCCCTTGGCTAATCTTTGGCTCACGCAAGCGAACTTGCTAGGAGTTGGCTTGGAGAGCTTTGCGGACAGTCGTGGCACCATCAGTCAGTTGATGCCCTGATTTCAAGTTTAGTTGTTTCGATCTCGATGAAGGAGAAAATGATGTCGACCGAACCCGCAAATCAGTTTCTCTCAAGCCGCCCCGAACGCTTGTTGAGCCTCGATGTGCTTCGTGGTTTCGATATGTTCTGGATTATCGGCGGGAAACAGATTCTGGTTGCAATTGCGGTAGTGATGCCATTGCCGTGGATTGACTGGACACTAGCCCGAATGCAGCATCCGGAGTGGCACGGATTCGAGCCCTGGGACTTAATCTTCCCTTTGTTTTTGTTCATCGCCGGGGTTGCCACTCCATTATCGATACAGCACCGCCGCCGTCGCGGTGACAGCGAACGCAAGATATACGGCCACATCCTGTTGCGCGGGGTGTTACTAGTTGCTCTGGGAGTAGTTCACAATGGACTTCCAACAGATTGGACGACGGCGGCTGGTTGGCAAAATCATCGCTACCCAAGCGTACTTGGACGGATTGGATTGGCTTATTTGTTTGCAGCGCTCATCGTAATGCACACAGATTTGCGAGGGCGATTGTTGTGGATTGTTGGATTGCTGGTCGGCTATTGGGCCGCCCTTCGTTTTATTCCTGTGCCAGAGTTTGGCGCCGGCGATTTCACTGCGGGCCATACCCTGACGGACTATCTAGACCGCCTCTTAGTACCGGGTGCTCTTTATCAAGGCGATCGAGATCCGGAGGGACTGGGAGGTGCGATACCAGCGATCGCGACAGCACTGTTGGGCGCGATTACTGGGCAGATGCTGATGCGATCGGATCGAAGTGGGGTCGAAAAAACACTGCGAATGTTCCTTGGCGGGTTGGTTTGCCTTGGACTTGGCTGGGCTTGGGATCAAGAATCGATTCTGCAATTTCCCATTAATAAAAATCTCTGGTCCAGCTCATTTGTACTTTACTGTGCGGGTTGGAGTCTGGAGTTGTTGGCCGTGTTCTACTTGGTGATTGACGTTTGGAAATGGCGATGGGGATCGACATTTTTTATCGTCATTGGTGCCAACTCAATCTTTATTTATATGGCACCGAAGTTCATTGATTTTTATTACACGGCGAATCACATCTTGGCCGGACCTTCGTCACTCGTTCCACACTTCAGTGGATTGATTCTTGTCTTAGGTGTTTTCGCAATTAAATGGTCGTTGCTGTATTTGATGTACCAGAAGAAAATCTTCTTGAAGATTTGATTGAGTCAGCAGCATCGTCTGGCTTGAGCCGCCTAATTTCGCTGAGGCTTCTATGGCGTTCGCTGCTTGGTTGCTGCGATGCGATCGAGGGCCGCCTGTGCATCGTTGGCGACGTCGATATTTTCATGGCCCAACGCAAGCGTTTGGAGGGCAAAGATTGCCCGCTTTACAACGTCACGTGCTGCCTCCTCAGTCTTAGCCACAGCATCGCCATTGGCCATCATCTCGAGCGCCATGATGCTGCGGTGGAGTCGGCATAGTTCCTGTGGGTCGATTGGCGGTCGCACGACAGGTTGGCGTAGCAGTCTGATTATTCGATAGCGAATTTCGGCAGTTGTTGCTTTTTTGAGCGCTTGATTGGCAAGTGAAATGGCGTGTGGGCCATGTTCCTTCAAGGCGATACTGGCGCTTTCTCGTTCTGAGTACTGATCGCTATTGAGCATGCCAATTAACTTGATGATTTCCTCTTCATCAACGCCGGTCGTGGAAACACCAATTTTCTCTTCAAGAAAACCGATGAGATCGACACCTCCAAGGGCGAGTTTCCGAGTAGTGATCAGTGCATGCTGTGGTGGCCGAGCACTCATGCGGATCCAAAGGTGCTTAAATGCATTGGCGTCGGCAGGTTGCGGCGGTTGAAGATCTTTTGCCGAGAACAACAGTGAATTCAGATTCCAAATGATCCCGCGGTTATCCTTTTGGCCGGAAGAGCCGGTGACTAGTTTTGCATCGAGTGGCGCAAACGCGACTGAATTGACGTTATCCTCGTGAGCACTTAGTGCCGTGATCTTTTGGCGAGTAAGAAGATCCCAAATGATCGCTGAGTCATCTAGGCCGGTCGAAGCGAGAAAGCGACTGTCGCTTGAGAAGGCGATCGCAGCAGTTCTTTCGGAGTGTCCAGACAACACAAATTGTGTCCGCGTTCTCAGATCCCAGAGATAAGCATTTTCGTCTCGATTAAAGATTGCCGCCAGATGCAGATTGTCGTCTGAGAAAGTGGCATACTTCGGCAAGTTCAGGTTGCCTTGCAAGACGGTGGTAGATTTGGAGGTAAGATTGTAGATCGAAAGGTTGTAGACTCTGCCTGCTATTGGACTTCGATAAAATGCTACACGATTTCCATTGCGTGACATTGTCAGGGGCCGTTCGTTCGACTGTTTCCAAATTTTCTTTAGCAAAAGCTTCCCGTCTTTGAGCCGAATCGTGTTGACAGCTTTTTCGTCCATAATCAGGATGTTCTCTCCGTCCGGGGAAAAGAAAGCTGCATAGGCTTGGATGTTGAGATCGAGTATTAATTCACCGGTTTGAATGTCCCAAATTTTCGTGTGTTCAGTTTTTCGGTCGTCACGCTGACCATTGGCACCGGTCAGAACATATTTCCCGTCTTTGGAAAAATCAACGCATTGAATGGGCTGGTCGTGTCCGGCGAGTGCTTGAATAGGTTGATGTGTATTCGTGTCGTAGACAGTGACAATATTGTCGCTGCTTCGGGCTGCTAAATATTTACCGTCGGTGGAATAGACCAGTTTATAAATTCCGTTGTACGACGATTTGTTTTCGCCAAATTGCCAGATAGCATCAGCCGGAAGTTGGTTGTTTTCCGGCTGTGGTTCGGTAGTTGTTTGTCCCCACGATAGGCCAGTAAGAAAAAGAATTAGCAAGAGAGCGCGTGCTAGAGTATTCGATGCGCGCCAGCTACTTACTATCCAGTAGCCGTCCTTTCCAGCGGTATCGTTTGGTCGAATGAACGAACGCGAGAAAATGCTTTTCAAGTTTGCTTTGCCAGTGAACATAAAAAACCTAAATCGTGAATGAATCCCAATCTATAGAACTCAAATAGAGTCAGCGGTGAGTCTCGGTAGTGTAAAAATCGAGGCAATTGTTTGGGGCTTACTAATCGCTTTCAGCGAGTGCTTTATTTTACGGGGTGGTCAAGAATTGACAAATCGAAATCTCCAATTGTCCGAGAAGCTACATTTATCGACAAAAGACTTCGTTCTAGTTTAGTACAGGTTAGATTGAGTCGACGTTGTAATTTCTAATGCAAATCAGAATTCGTCAGTAATTTTTGGGAGTTTCTTAAGGGATAGGCGGGCGAGGAGCCTAGGAGTTGAATGACTCTGCCAATTGAAACGCCTAAAATGAGTTGTCGATTCGAGGCGTTCGTACGTTATGAAAGTTTACTGTTTGAATATTTGCGATTAAGCGTATTGGGACAGACTGGCGTTGGCGTTCGAAATTAGAGATTCTACTTGCGGTATAAGTTTGCTTTGGAGTCAGCGAGAGATCGCGTTATATGATTGGCAAGTATCTCGTTTAATTCTAATAATTGAGTGACCAATTCGTTGAATTTGAATAAAGGTTTAGTTTATGTCGTGTCTTGTGATTCGGGTGCGTTTGCTCATTTTAATTTTTATTGGGAGCGTGCTTGGTAACTTTTTTGCACCCTCGCTTGCTCATTCGCAATCTAAAGATGTGACACCGATTGAAGCGACGACTATTGCAGTGCCTGATGGGAAATCTGCCGATGAAAGTAAGCCGATTCAGGTTTACATTTTGCTTGGCCAGTCAAATATGCTTGGCTTCGGGCGAGTTGGCCCTGTTGATAAACTCGGAACACTCGAAAACGTGATCAAGAACAAAGGGAAGTATGCGTACTTGGTAGGTGAGGCCGGTCAGTGGTCGGAGCGGAAGGACGTACGCTATACCCATGTCATGGATAAACGGGGAGCTGGGCTAACCGAATTTGACGTATTCTCCGATATGAAAAACCAGTGGTTAAAGGTTGAGGGGAACTTTGGCCCTGAGCTTGGCTTTGGGCACGTGATGGGGCAGTTTCATGACGAACCAGTCCTGTTGCTGAAGGCCTGTATTGGGAACCGAAGTTTGGGCTGGGATTTGCTTCCGCCTGGAAGTGAACGTTATCAATTCGATGGCAAGATTCATGCAGGTTACAAGGATAACCCAGATTCGTGGGTCGAAGGGGAACCTAAAAAAGAAGTGAACTGGTATGCCGGACGGCAGTATGATGCTGATATTAATCATGCAAAAAATGTCTTAAAGAACCTTGATAAATATTATCCGCGCCTAGACCCTGCGAAAGATCCAAAGCAGGAAATCGAAACTCTCGCTGCAATGGAGGCGTTAAAACAAGAGATTGCGGAAAAAGAAAATTTTGCTCGCCGTGCGAGATTCACGCAGGAAGGGTTGAAGAAATTTCAGGCAGAACTAAAGGGGTTGAAGCAAAAATTATCGGCAATGGAAATTCGGTCTCAAGGTTATCAAATTGCAGGCTTTGTTTTTTGGCAGGGACATAAAGACCAAAATCCAGCACACGCCAGTCGCTACGAGCAGAATTTGGTTCAATTGATTAAATCACTAAGGGCTGATTTCGATGCTCCGAATGCGAAATTTGTACTGGCCACCATTGCGTTTGGGGGAAAGTTAACGGGGCATGCTCTCGAGATTTGTAAGGCACAATTAGCGGTAGACGGAGATGCTGGAAAGTACCCTGAATTTCACCTAAATGTCAAAGCCGTTGATGCGCGTCCTTTTTGGAGAGATAAGGAGTCATCTCCCAGTGGACAGGGTTATCATTACAATCACAACGCAGAGACCTATATGGAAGTTGGGCAGGCGCTTGGGTGGGCAATGGTGGAGCTTCAGAAGTTCAGCCCAAAGTCGAGAATTGGTGGCAAGAAAAGGTAGCTGTGAACGAATAGAGGAGTTGGTTAAGGCGGTGGTTAAGGCGGTGGGGTAATGATCGCTTGAAAGCTACGTGCCCTTGCTATCGTTCACCTTGGTCCCTAGGTAGGCCGATTTAAAGGTGATTCGCTGCAGTTCTTGAATCTGAGAATCGAGATTGTGTTAACCCGTTACGGGGTGGGGGATTTCGATTTATCTTGTTGGGCGACTTTGATTCCCGAGTGTGCGTTTTTAAAATAGGTGGAGAAGCAATGTCAGATATGCACAATGATAAGGCCGCAACTGAGTTAATTCCTGAGGCTTATTTTAGTGAAAAGAAACAAGGCTCGAAGGGATGTGTTTTCGGATGCCTAGGTTGCTTCGGCGTGATTGTTCTGGGATTAATCGTTGTCATTGGCGTTGGCTATTACTCAGTCTTCTACTCTTCAGCCCCACTGAAACTTGTGGAGGCCATGATTGAAGGCAATGAAGGAGTGGAGATTCGGGGCCTTTCAGGAACAATTTCCAGTGGTTTCCATGTCGAAGAAATTACTTTCCAGAATGATTCTGTCGACCAATTATCAAAGATTGAAAATGTTGAATTCCGATTTAATGGAATTGGCGAATTATTTCGAGATGATAGACGGTTGATTATTGAGGAATTTTCAGTGGGGAGCGGCACGGTTTATTTTCGTTCAGATCCTGAATCCGAATTTGACATGCAATCGATCGAACAAGAATTAGAGGTTGCACCGCCAGACGGAACACAAACAACGAACTCTGGCGAATCAGTAGATTTCTTTCAAGAAGTCCGGATTGATTTGATCGAATTCTCAGAATTGACATTTGTCGATCTTGAAACGGGGAAGACCTCAGAATTAAAAGATGCG
>JAAEMV010000882.1 GCA_024225195.1 Planctomycetaceae bacterium
GCAGTCGGTTCGGGGACGATTGAAAAACCGCCATCTATAGCAAAGAAGCTGTCGGTCGTAGCGTTAACTCTTTTGAAAACCAATTCGATGTTGGTCGCGTTGTCCAACGCTGGAATGCCACCTGGACCGACGTAGTCGTACAAACTAAAAGTTCCCCCAGAAGCGTTGGCGAGTGCTAGGGCACCGCTGTCGTAGTCCACATTGGTTCCGTTAAGGGATCGCACGTTAACGGTGTAGTTTGAATTAGTAGCCGTGTACCCAAATGTAATGTTATCAACTGGGAAATCCGCCGCGGTTGAGTTCTCACCGGGGGTATTGGTGAAATAGTCATCCCAGACGTCGCCGAACGAGTATGCACCGTTGGTGGTGTAATCGAACTCAGCCACGGTTTGGAACCTTGTTACGCCACCAAAATCCAAGGCAGCCCATCCATCACCAAAAGCATTGAAGTTGCTCGTGTCAACTATAGTTCGGCTTACCGAATAGCTGCCGGTTGTAAATACATTGACAGCAGTAGCGCCAATGCTGAGGTTGCTGAAGTTGTCAATTTCTACCGATTCGGCCTGTGCGGAGGAGTTCGCCAAAAAACAAATGGCGACTACGAGGGCGGGGATGATTTTCATAGTTCTGTCGAATTCATGGTGTGAGTGGTTTATGAACTTCAAACAAGCATTTTAACCACCTAAACACCCTATAGTCAACCGGTTTAGGAGGGTTTTTTCGGAATTTCACTTTGATCCGCGTTTTGTAGTGGCCGCTTGAGTTGCGAGCTTTTGATGAGCTTTGGCCAATTCTGGTTTTTCGAGCTGTCGGTAAATAATTGCCAGTTTTTGATGAATGGCCTGTTGGTTCGCGTTACTGCCCAAAATAAGCTCAAACTGCGTCAGTGCCTGCTCAAAATCCCCTTTTCTCAGCAAGATTGTCGCGTAGGTATCCCTAAATCTTGCATCTTCAGGGAACCGCTGCAGTACATCACTGGCCAATTCAAAGGCCCGCTGTAAATCGGGGTTCTCTTCATCGTTGGCGAGCATCCAAGCCAGGTTGTTAGCTATCACACCAAATCGCGGGTCCAGCGAGAATGCTCGCTCAATATGAAATTGAGCAGCTTCCCGATCACCGGAAATAGATTTCAGGCTGCTCATGGCAAAGTGGGCCAACGGAGTGGCCTCTCCTGTCGCAATGTTGGTAAGCAGTAGCTCCTCGATCTGTGTTGCCTTCTCGGCACTTTGGACAGTTTCAAGCCGAAATTGTTGAATCAGTCTTTGGTAGGCCCCTAAATAGTTGATGTCGTAATTCAATGACTGTTGGATCAGTTTGAGTTTTGCGGAAAAATCGTCGGACTGGTCGTACAGCATCGCACAAAAATCGGCTAACGCCCTGTTGATGACGGGATCATTTTTCAACAATCGACCTTGTTCCAGCACCTTTTGGGCTTCAGGCTCTCGATCCAATTGGGACAAGGCAGCTGCCAAATTAATTCGCGCGTCATGATCGGTTGCATTTTTGAGCAAAATAGCACGATATTCCCGCTCGGCGTCACGAAGTGCATCGAGTCTCGCGGCGTTCTTGCCGCTAGTTTGCAAAAGCTGCGCCATGGTCAGGTAGTGGATGGGATTCTTTTGGGCAGCATTTCTTAAAAACGGGATGGCCTGATCCGGGTTGTCCATTTGGACGTGATAAAACGCGTAAGTTGCTTGGATTCGCTCCGAACTTTGATCACCAGAATTTTGAAGATGGTGATAGAGTTCCTCCAACATCTCTGAAGACTTTTGTGTGGCCTGTCGTTGCCCCAGCAGGATGGCTTTATAGCGGTGGGCAGGTTCGTAACCCACGGAGGAAGCCGGCGCGAGCTCGTTCAACAATTGGGCACCGGTTTGGAAATCGCCCGTTTGCATGCAGCAAATGGCTAAATTGAAGCGATCATTTTCATATTTTTTTCCGCCCCAGGATACCAATCTCTGGCAATAGGTTTTGCTCAATTCAAAATCGCCCGCTCTCATAGATTTCGCCAATCCCTCGCGGTACTGCCCCTGTATTTGCTGGTTTTGTGCAAAAACTCGGGTGACTACCAGAACTAACAGGAGTAGAGCCAGCATCGCTGGAAGACACCACAGAAATTCACTTTTGGTATGCGTGAGTAGGTGCTTGATAAACCGATAGGGAAAGCTGATAACCGACCCGACAAGCCGATACAAAAAGCGGCTAGTTTCGATAAGCGGCAAGAAAAACCAGTTCCCCCAGGACCTTTTGCTACGCCGATTGTTAGCGTCTAGAGAAGGGGTCTTTGCTTGGTCCACGGCACGCGTAAAAGAGCTGCGGATTACCTTGAGGGGCCAACCGAC
>JAAEMV010000883.1 GCA_024225195.1 Planctomycetaceae bacterium
GTTCAACCGCTCAAAACCTGCCGCAATATCGTCCGGCACGGAAACGACTTCCAAACGTAAGTTCCCGCGGACATCGCCTGTTTTCCGTCGACCTTGCGCCTCAGATGAACTACTTAGAGACAATGAGGTTAGCAAAGCAATCAATAGAGCAGTAAGAGGTTTCACGTTAGACCTGCGAGTTAGACAGCGTTCATTTTTTTCAAGGTTCATAATTGAGTCGTTACACCAATTTAACCGCCAAACCAAATTTTATCAAAGGATCAGACAGGACGACAACCAACATCGGATCACACATGGATGTGAGGTATTTCATTATTAATTACGCCTCCATTCGACTACGCTTCCAATATCAACTCTGTCAAAGCACATTAATATCCAAACGGATTCAGATGCGTTGAGCGTTGCGGTTTACTTAAGACCACGCGTGCCTGCCGCCGACAATCTTGACCAGAAAAACCTCGAACCAATCCCTTCCATGAATAGATTTTCAACCGCAACAGTCGCCCATTATTCGGAATCATCCGACCAAACTCCAAATTCGTTTCCTGACGGCCCGGAAAAGTGAAAGCGTCTACCTCCCGGAAATGGGAATGTCTCTCGGACAATCGAACCTCCCGCCGCTTGAATCTTCTCTAACGTGGACTCGAGATCAGCACTGTAGAAAATCAGCAAAGCGCTTCCGGTCCCTGCTCGTGCGCACAAGTCAGATTTAAAGAAACCACCATCAAGCCCTTGATTCGAAAATGCCATATACTCAGGTCCAAAATCTTCAAACTTCCAACCAAACACCGTCTCAAAGAATAGTCTGGTTGCTCCAAGATCAGCACACGGAAATTCTACGTAATTAAGTTTTTCATGATCATTCATTAGATAAATTTTTTCCGAGTTTCTTTTTCTACATTAGCTGAACAAGTTGTGAAACATCCGATTTAAACCCTTCGATTCGAGACACATAAATCCGTTTAGCATACCTATTAATTGTCTGATCTCAGCTCAACCATGTCCGACTAAACAGGGCGTTGCTTGCTAATCAACGTCACAGGATTTTTGAGTCAAAGGAACAGGGCGACTCACAACCATGGCGATAAAAAAACCAATTAAACCGCCGAGATAGCTTGCGTTGTGTATATACGCCACACGCACGAACGCCCACGTATCGGTAATTTGAAATTGTTTAACAAAGGACGACCAAGCGCCATAGTCGGCTCCAGCTCCTCGCCACACTCCGTAAAAATAGCCGGCAACACCAGCCAGCACACCGGTCCCGAAAACGATCCCAAATCCTTTTATGATTGCTGGGTAAGCGTTCCTGCGAGGCTGGTTAGGTATCAAACGCCGAGCAAGGAACCAAGCAAAAATGAATCCAACCCACCAACTTGCAAGAAACCCAATACAGGAAACAAAGATACGATTACTAAGCCCAAAATCGGCAAACTTAAACTGTTCAAATTTGAATTTGGTGAAATATTCGGGGCCGATAGCATAAGTAATTTGATCATGCAAAACCCCATAGCACCCGGCCACCAACGCTCCGAGAACCGCCACGACAAACATGGCACCTAGGTCAGCCCGGGCAATGCGTGGAACCAAATATTTCAAAGTGCATCTCCCTTAACTGGCAAACCCAGAACAACGAACGTTTGCTGTTTCAACCGCCAAACCGACAGCCACCAATAATTCTAAAACTATA
>JAAEMV010000884.1 GCA_024225195.1 Planctomycetaceae bacterium
GAGATTATTGACCTTTATTGATTATCCAGGTGAAGTCGAGATAACCAACAACGGTTGTGAAAGGGCGCTACGACCGGCAGTCATCCAGCGTAAGGTTACTAACGGGTTCCGTTCAATGTGGGCAGCTGAAGGCGATTGCGCGGTCAGAACCGTGGTCGACACCGGCAAACTCTCCGGGAAAACCCCGTTTCAGACGCTTTTGACCACAATATCCTGAAATCAGGTCCCAAAATAACCGAATGTTGGGGGTGAGTAATTACAAAAGGTGTGGTGTTTTTTGACTGATTGTTTCAATGCAGAATAAAGTTTCAATGCTAGATAAGTCGACCAATGAACATATTCGGATGTGTGCTTTCACAACGTCCGACGATGCTTATGCCCCGATGGCCGTTGTATCTCTCTTATCGGTTAAAAAATGGAATCCGGACCTTGACCTGATTTATAATAGGATCAAAATTCTCGAAAGAGATGCGTGGTTTGATGCAACGAAATGGTATACGATCGTTGACATTGCAGTCAGACAAATTGTTCGGTCGCGCTTGGCAATATCCTGTGGAATGCTTTTTATGGTTTGCCGCGCCAGAATTACTGCATGATTTGAATTACGCCAAGGCTCTCTACGTCGATGGCGACGTCTATTGCAATGGGCCAATAGATACAGTTTTGGCCAACACTGAGTTCATAGCGGGTGTTGACGTGGGGCGTGTTTTGATATTTTGACAAGCGACACAGCGCTTCTTGAAGACGCGATCGGCACGATTTCAAACCGACGTCGGATCCAAACGGGTGTGTTGTTTATTGATATTGCCGGCGTGGTCAACTTTGATTTGAAAAGAAAGGCAGCCAAACTTTTTCAACAGGCATTGGACGAACACGACCTGCGAACGCATTTTCGTGACATTAGTATAGAAATATCTGAGAAACATCTGCGTTTCTATCATTGGCCGTCTACGAATGTTGGAGACTTGGTCACTCCCTATCTATTGGACAAAACAGGCGTTCCGGGATCTTTAAGTCAGTCCATCAGCGAAGCAGACATTAATAAAATTGAGTCGACGGATGAGGGTTGGTGGAGCAGGTTGTTCCGCACCAAGAGATCAACGATGAAACGGGCGAAGTACATAGTCTCAACAGGGAGTGTGGTGCGTCTTTGTGGCGATCATGCGCTGGTCTTTGGGAGTGGCGTACGATCGGTTGATCAAGACACGTGCGATGCGATCATTCGCTTTGTGCGCGGACCATTAACTCGAGAAAGGTTTCTTGCCAATGGAACGGTCTGTCCTCCGATTTATGGCGACCCAGGGTTGCTGCTGCCGCGCTTTTACTCGCCAACAATAGAATTGACGGATCAATTAGCTGTCATCCCTCATTTCACCGAATACAGTGACATTTTCGATATTTACAAGGATGAACCGCGCGTGAAGGTGGTCGACATGGGATCAGGTAATCTGGAGCAATGCATTGACGAAATTGTTTCATGTCGGGCTAGCGTATCGAGTAGCTTGCACGGATTGGTATTCTCGCATGCCTATGGTGTTCCTACGAGGCATGTCATTCTTAGCGACAAGGTCTTTGGCGACGGAACGAAATACCGAGACCACTATCGTTAGCAATGATGCTTTTGCGCTTCGACCTCGAGACCAGTTGGAAGATTCTGTTTGTTCACCATAAAATAATTGGACATGACTAGTTTGGCTTCTTCTTTTGTAAGACGTTTTTTTGGAGTAGCGTCCTTTTCAGCATCAACAAGGTATTTCTCAAATTGTTCCTCAATAGTGGACCAATCAAAATTGTACACGCGATTTAGTTCCGCAATCGGATCTCCAATCCCTTCGAGATCATGAAACCCTGCTCCAACGGAACCACTTGCCTTATTGATTATTAAAGAAGGCAGAATAGGCAATTCATTCTGTACACAGTATGAGTGAATGCAGGCCAACTTGCGGCCAGTGGAAA
>JAAEMV010000885.1 GCA_024225195.1 Planctomycetaceae bacterium
GAGGGAGCGGTAAATCCACGCTTCTCCCTCACCGGTCGGGGTGAGTTCATCGGATTGGCCGTCTCGATCGTTGGCGAAAATGATCACGCCGATTTGCGATTTAGCTTTTGGATGTAGTTGAGGATTTCTGCGACCGCTTGATATAGTTCAAGCGGTATTTCGTGGCCAATTTTGACATTGGCGTAAAGGAAACGAGCAACGGGCTTGCGTTCAACCACGGCAACGCCACTGCTCTTTGCAATTTTGATAATCTTTTTAGCCAAGAGGTCTGCACCCTTGGCGACGACGATGGGCGCGGCAGAAACCTGTGGATCGTATTTTAAAGCAACGGCAAAGTGAGTTGGGTTGGTGATGACCACTGTTGCTTCGGGGACTTCTCTCGCCATTCTTTTTTGCGACATCTCATTCTGGATTTTTCGAATCCTGGCCTTCAGCTCGGGACTTCCCTCAATGTCCTTTTGCTCATCCCGGATTTCCTGCTTGGTCATCATCAAATCTTTATTTTGTTTCCAGATTTGAAATCCAAGATCACCGATTCCTACCACGACCATCAGCAAGGCCGTTACCAGGCCAATTTGCAAAATGATGCTGGTTCCAATGGCCAGCATGTGCGGATAGTTGCTGAATCCCGAGGTGGCAATCTGTTCAAAATGTGCTGTGGTTATCCAGTAACCGGCAACGATAATCGCAATTGTTTTTAAGATCGCGACGGCGCCTCGATTGAGGGATCGCGTAGAAAAAATTCGCTTTAGTCCAGATTTGGGTGAGAGCTTATTCCATTTCGCATTCAGCGGTTTCAGGGAAATATTGAATCGAGTTTGCAGGGCTCCAATCACGATGACCATTACCATTAAAGGTAACATCAGACCCATGCAGGCCGCCCCAACATTCATCACGTGTCGTCGAAGGCTGATCAAAATCGAATCGGGGTTTTCGATCATGGGGTTGAAAAAAGTAAGGCTTTCTCGAATGCAGTCGAGTAAAGCCTTGAAAAACCAATTCCCCATCATCATGAAAAAACCAATGGCCGCGAGAATGATCAGGCCACCAACCAGTTCAGAACTATACGCCAGTTGTCCGTCCTCGAGCGCTCGTTCCTTGCGCCGCTGTGTTGGCTGTTCTGTCGGTTGATCGTTGCGTTCGGACATTACCGATTGGTTTTAGAGGTTTAAGATTTACTGAAAGTAGACGAAAAATTGTTCCAATTGAAATAAGTAAGTACGAAAGTGAGCTTCCATTGATTTAACGATGATTGGAAAGAAGACGATCAGACACAGGATGCCGATTCCACTTCGTAAGGTCATACCTACAGAGAACAGGTTAAGCGTGGGTGCGGCTTTGTTTAGGAGCGAGATGGCTATTGTTAAAATAAACAGGCTTACGCCGATTGGAGCCGCAATCATGCTGCCGTGAGTGGTAAGTGAACTGGCCATTTGAGTCAATAGCTCTGTTGGCAGGTCAGTGATTTCAATCTTGCCAGCAAGGTGAATTAGTGAGTAGTGCACAATTCGAACGAGGAAATGGTGCAGATTTAAGCCGAAAAAAAGTAAGACGGCAAAGGTTTCGAAAATGGTTGTGACAAGCGTCGAGGAGTCGGATGTTCCAGGACTCGTGACCGATGCCAAAGAGAGTCCAACCTCCTGGCCGACATAGGCGCCGGCGATTTTGGCCTGAACAAACATGAATCCCAACAGCATCGCCAGTAAAAATCCAATCGTAATTTCTTTCGCCAGAAACAGAACTGAGACGACGATATCGATTTGGTTGACGTAGAATAATTCTTGCGGAAGAGCTCCAAACCAAAAAACAGTTAGCGACATTGCGAGGCCGGCTTTCACCAAATGAGGTAGCTGACGTTGCGCAAAAATTGGAAGAAACCCGACGAATGCCGAGACTCGCGCGAGGATCAAAATGAAATTGAATAATTGATGCTCAGCCGTCATAGAATTTGATTCATGTAGCTAAACATTTCGACAGTAAAATCTTTTAGCGTTGAAAGGTACCAGGGCGTCAAGAATATGATAA
>JAAEMV010000886.1 GCA_024225195.1 Planctomycetaceae bacterium
ACGGCAAGCAAATAGCTGCAATCAACAAGAGTTCAAGAGGGCCAGGCGCCCCAAACGCAGGTACCACGAGCATAGAGAGCCTCCGAGGAAGTTGCCTAAGAAAGAACAGTCGTGAGCTGTTCCACGCTAAGTTACTGCTATTCATTCGTCATAGAAAGCAACGATACCAAAAATGATCGAACTCGTTCAACACGATACCCGCATGAACTTTTAAACACCGACGCAACTAAACCCAGCCCTAGCCTTCTTCCAATTTGAGTGAGTAAGTGAACATTCTCTGGGCTTCGTGCTCCGAAAGGCCTTTCACTGTGCCTCAGAAACGTCACCAAGTGGAGTAGATTATTGGCTAGTTGGGTAAAGCCAATCTGGAACTCGAATCGCGAGCGACTCGCAAAGTTAAAACATACCGTCCGCTCCAACAGCGATCCCTTCCTGAAGACAAAATTGGCGAACCCCTTTTTCCTGACTTGCTCTCAGAGCGAGTTCGCGTTGAGGAATAAGGTCGCGATTTACAGGTTCAAGCTTTCGC
>JAAEMV010000887.1 GCA_024225195.1 Planctomycetaceae bacterium
AGAATCGGGAAATCCCAGTTTTGCCATCGTTCAATTTGAAGAAGCATTATCGAACGAAACTCGGCCCTGGGCAAAACTCATCATTCGCACGCAACTCATTGAGGCCTATCAATCCATCGAAAAATATGCGGATGCCATTCGGCATTTTGAAGCGATCCTTCGCGAAGATCCACAGACACGATTCCTCCCCCTTGCTCCGATCTGTTGGACTGGTACCGGAACGGTCATGGCAAACACAACAAGCCGCCTAGGGAACTCTCGCGACTCATTCCTTCAATTAATCGGCGCAAGCTGGATGCTATCCAGTTCCCAACGAAACACTGGCATTCAAATCTTGCAAACACTTTCCGGAGATATCGACCCTCGCATCAAAAACATTGCGATTGTCCAACTCTGGCGAACCCGGCTGAATGTCACCGACAAGCAAATAAAACCTTGGGAAAAAACCATTCTGGGTTTGCCTCGCGAATTCCGCGCAGGCCCCTACCTGGTTCTCGCAGAAGCACAATCGCGGGTCGCCCAACCCCAGGCTGCGATTGCCAACTTAATGAGAATCCCAATTTTGTTCCCCGAGCAGAAATCTCTGGTCGCAGCGGCATTGTATCGAGTGGGTAAATTACTCGACAATCAAGGCAAGTCAGAGCTCGCCCAATCAATCTTCAACGAGTTGATCACTCTGTATCCACAAACGGTATGGGCGAAACAAATAAATCAGTAATTTCATTTTGCCATTCAATTTTAAATTAACTTTTACGACAGCCGGAGTGAGACACTCTCCACAGAACAGGAAAGAAGCATGTCACTGAGTCCGAGGCAATGGTTTTCCGTTGGCTTAAGTCAATTCTTGATTTTTATGCCAACCCAGATGCTACTCGCACAAAATGCCAGCGAGGTAGATGCTTCGGCGGAAGCGCCCTCTGGATTTCTTGCGATCCTTTTCTCCGGAGGAATTGTCGGAGCGATCATGATCCTGCTGTTACTCGCACTATCGATGACAGCCGCCTATTTGATTTTTGATCATCTCATGACAATCCGCCGAAAAGACCTCATCCCAGAAGGACTGAGCGAACAGGTCCGCCAATGCCTTCTCTCCGGAGATGTGTCAGGTGCACAGGCGGCCTGCAATGGACGCCCCAGCTTCCTCTCGTTTGTTTTGATGCACGGCATCTCCGAACTCGACTTTGGCTGGAACGCCGTTGAAAAATCAATTGAGGATGCACTGGCAGAACAATCAGCAAGGCTCTTTCGAAAAATCGAATATCTCTCTGTGATTGGAAACATTGCACCGATGGTCGGGCTCCTTGGAACCGTGATTGGAATGATCATTGCATTCCAGAATGTTGCGACTACCCAAGGAACAGCCAGCGCACCGCAATTGGCAGAAGGTATTTACCAAGCACTCGTCACCACCGTCGGTGGGTTGATTGTGGCGATTCCTTCGATTGGTGCATTTGCTATTTTCCGAAATCGGATTGATCAATTTGTCGCCGAAGCAGCCTACATTGCGCAACATGTTTTCACGCCACTTCGAAGGCGAGCCAGCAAAAAATAGCCTTCCGCATCCAACGGCTTAAATCCGCTCGCAATCATCCTCTCGCTTATTTATGCAAATCCCACAACACAAGTCGAATCGCAAGTATGGCTTCAACATCACACCGATGATTGATGTTGTGTTCTTGTTGATTATCTTCTTTCTCGTCAGCAGTCACCTGGCGAGACAAGAATCGCAAATGGAACTTACCCTTCCACAGGCAAGTTCAGGCCAAGATGACATTGACCTCGAAACTCCGCGACTGACCGTCAATGTAAAATCCGACGGAACACTATGGTTAGCCGGAAGACCCATTTCTCAGCAACAACTCAAAGCTCGATTTACAGAGGCACGAGACAAAGAAGGCGAGAACATTGAAGTTCGGATTCGCGGAAGTCGCGAAGCACCCTACTCTACTGTCGAGCCCATCATGCTGGCGTGCACTGCAGCAAAAATCTGGAAAGTCACTTATGCGGTTTATCGGGAGGAGAGCCAATGAAACGCTCCAGCCCGTTCATTCGCCGAGGAAGCGACATCGATATTGATGAAGCGATGACTCCCATGATCGACGTAGTATTTTTACTGTTGGTGTTCTTTGTCTGGACCGCCAGCTTTCAGCTAATTGAACAGATTCTTCCCAGTAACATGTCAGAACTCTCTGGTTCCGATCCAATCAACCAGGTGGAACCGCCGGAACCAAAAGATTTCGATGACATCGTTGTGCGCATTGCCTGGGATGGCCAAGCCCCGATCTGGAAAATCAACGACCAACTTTTTGGTTCCGTGGAAGAAGTGAAAACGCAGTTGACAACGATCGCCGATATACAAGCCGAAGCAATTGTGGTTCTTCACCCTGATCCGGTTGTCCCTTTGGGAATTGTGATTGGTGCCTATGATACGGCCAAACTCTCTGGATTCTCCGAGGTTTCCTTTGCAGTTAACCCTCAGGGGGGGCAATGAATACTGTGATCGACAAATCACAAATTAGGCGATGGCTGTTGGGGCTAACACTGATACTGTTCAGCCCCGTTTCTGGCTTTAGCCAAGCCGATGACCCTGCCGTTCAACGTCAGGATACATCCGCCCTAGTCGAGGGCCTTCGCCAGCGTCGACTATTTGCAACCGCAGAGTTCTATTGTCGAGAACAACTCAAGAAGCCAGACCTAGATCCGACCAGCGAAGTTGGGTTGATCATTGAATTAATGAAAACCCAAACAATGCAGGCGCTTCTTTCGCCTCCGACTGAACGAGCCGAGGCATGGAAAAAAGTTGAATCGACGTCGGCAGATTTTCTAAGCATCGAAACTGATCATCCGAGAAAGATTCTGGTTCAAGTCCAGCAAGCGTTGAGCCATTTAGCCCATGGTCAAATGTTAAGTCGAGAAATCGAATCTCAAATGGCCGACGAGTCTGCACGCACTCAGGCATTGAACGAAATCAAAATAGCTCGAACCAGCCTCAATGATTTGCAGCGAGACATTTCAAATAAAATACCGGAGCAACAAGGTCGCACTCTCGACTCAAATGAATTAGCGGTCGATCAGTTGCTAAATCTAAAAAACAACATTCAGTACCAACTAGCTCAATGTAATTTAATTCGAGCCCAGCTTTATCTGCCCGATGACCGCCTCAATCGCATCGACGCACTCGATGGGGTATCGGAAAAATTAATTGAAGTTCAACGTTTGACCTCCGAGGGTCAAATGCTTTGGTGGAATACAAAGCTGGGGCAAATTGAGTGCTACCGCCTTCTTAATACGCCCGACCGCGCTCGCACACTTGCCCAGTCGCTTGAAAAATACAAAGCTCCCCTATCAATCCAACAGAGACTTGCCGAGCAAACAATTTTGAACGCCATCGCCATAGGTGACAGAACTTATTCAAAATCCACCTTCGAAAAGCTTGAAAAATTTCGACCGCTTACCCCGGATCTAGAGCTCGCTTTACTTAAACTCACAATCGACCTGTCCGCCAGCACGACGGAAAAACAAAAAAAACAAAACTGGATCTCACTCGCGTTTAATCGATCTCAATC
>JAAEMV010000888.1 GCA_024225195.1 Planctomycetaceae bacterium
CTGAGTATAAATTATGGACAAACAAGTTTGGATGATTAATAGGTGGATTCGGTTTCATCTGATTGTGTTCTTTTGCGTCGGTCTCTGCACGCTACTGGGATGCAACACTGATAATCGATCGACGGCGGATGACGAAATCCCGAGAACAAGCGAATCTCAACTGAACAAAGCTGAAGTAGAGGCTTCGCATACCCTTTGTCGCCTATTTTGGCAGGATGGAGATGCGGGAACTATTTGCGCAGCGGATCTTTGCTCTACCGAAAATGGCTTCGTGGCAAAAGAGTTGTCCGTTGCCGGTTTGAAACAACTTGACGTTGAGCAAAACGCGTTTGCTCAAATGCAGATCGTAGGCAAGAGTTTGATTGTGTCCGTGCGAGACAATTCAGATGGCAATGAAGGCAGCGGATGGTTGGTGATCGACACGGGCGTGGAGGAAGAGTACCACGGCGACCACTCGCACTGGCATTACAACAGAAGCCCAAAATTACAATCCGAAACGATCGACGCCAATCATGGAAATCCCGCTCACGTTTATCGATATGGTCAGCGAGTCTACGTTGCGCAAGACAAGAGCAACGGATTTTCGATGATTGAGTTCAATAACGGCCTCACGAGCGACAAATTTTTCGAAGGCGGTGGCGGACATATCACCATTGCCGCTTTAAAGGGGCAAATAGCGTATGCGTCCTGGATCGACCGAACCGGGGATAATGCGGGGCGAATTGACGTAGTTGATCTAAAGGGAAATGGTCTCAAGCCAAAATATAGTTTCAAACTCCCCAGTGGTGGAATTCATGGCGCAACCGCCTGCGGCAACCGTGTCTTTTTCGCTCCGAGCGACGGAGTTTATTGGGTTGACTGTGATTATGATTTCGAAAAATCAAACGACACTGTTAAGCTCAACCATTTATCACTCGGCGACAAAGAAAATCCGGGCTATCGCACAGGTTCTTTTGAGTCGTTCGCGAATCATGTGCTTTGCATCGCTAACTGCAAGGGCAGTGCGCCAGCCCTTTGCGTTATCGATGGCACAACTCCCTCACCGAAAGTCAGTCGCTATATTTGTGAGGACATCGAACCTGGCCAACGACTTAGCACCCTTCGCGCGGTCACAGTCAATGGCAAGCCGTATGCAATTGCTTTCGCCGAAAGCAAAGATTTGCAAGACAAGCTGCTGGTATTTGACTTGGACCAAAATGGAGACCGGAAATTCGACGATCTCAAACTGATCAAATCCATCGACATTGGAAATAGCAAAGTTGAAGGCCATTCCGGCCACCACGGCATTGATTTCATCCACGAGCGAAACCACGCCGTCATCACTAATCCGGGCGATGGAACGCTACAAATTCTTGACATGAACGAATGGAAGATTTCAAAAACTCTCCCAGTCAATGGCCAGCCAACC
>JAAEMV010000889.1 GCA_024225195.1 Planctomycetaceae bacterium
TGAGAATCCTTCAACGCAAGGGGAGAGGCGTGGAAAACTTTGCGTGCTTTTCCGACTTCTCTGAGCTAGAGAAAGTGGATCTGGTTAATACGAAGGTCCGGGACCTGTCGCCCATGAAAGAGTTGGGCAACATCAAATCCCTGAAAGTCACTAATTCTGAGTTGAAGAATTTGTCGCCGCTCGAGAATTTCAGCAAGCTAAAGTCGCTCTCCCTTGCGGGTTGTTCAGTCGCCGGCAATGAGGACTTTGCGACAGCCCTCGGACCCATCAGCAATTTAGAGATCGAGACTCTGGACCTCTCCGGAACCAAACTAGGCGATCTGAGTCTGCTCGCAAATCTAACCAAGTTAGAGATTTTAAAACTGGACAACTCGTCCGCAGTGGACATCACTCCGCTAAGCAACTTAAAATCACTCAAATCGCTTACAACCTGGGATTCAGGAGTCAGCGCCGAAGCGGTTGCCGAACTGAAATCTCAAATCCCTGGTCTTCTTGTGATTACGGAAGAACCCAGATATTCACGATAATTTTGCAACCAACCGTTGCTCGGCAAAACGTACGCCGACAAAACGTAGGCCAACAAAACGTAGGCCGACAAACCCTAATTGAACCAGTCGTTTTCCGATTAGGCGTCGAAGCCAGCACTGGAATCCTGTTTAAACTGGCGTTCAAGCCGCTGAGCCTGCCGAACGACATCTTCCCATGGACTACGATATTCCACGGGATCAGGCCGTCCGTATTTTTGAAACGCTAAGATTCTCTCAACATCCGAACCGGTCAATCCGTGAGACCGGCCAGCCTTATCAGGCTGGTAACTGGTACAAGTATTTCGGAACACGGTATCGAAGTCTAAGCCGAGCTTTTCGATGGAGTGCCCAGCGTCTTCAAGAATATCAGCCTTGTCCATGTTCAGGTAAGGAAGATTGAGAAACACTTTTTCAGAGTCCCAGTTGCCAATAGAAAAAGCACTAAAGATTGCTTCGTAAAATTCGGGTCGGCAATCGGGATAGATTGCGTGATCGCCACTGTGCACGCCGAGAGAAAAATCAACCTCCGAATCCTCTTGGATGGCGATAGACAACGCGTAGCCATAAGCAATCGATGAAAAGATTGCGTTACGATTCGGAACAACGGTCTGCTTCATATTTTCTTGCTCGTAATGCCCTGTTGGCACTGTCCAATTCGCATCCGTCAGCGCTGAGTGAAATAACGATCCGAGTTTTGACATATCCAAAATCTGCGAATCAATTTCAATTCCATTATCTCGCAGGTAATTTACATTCTGTTTTAAACGCGCTAACTCGATGCGGTGTTTCTGACCATAATCAAAACTCAAACCATATACTTTCCTCCCCTCGGCGAGTAAGCGAACCAACAACGCCGTTGAGTCCATTCCGCCGCTCAAGCACACCACCGCTCTTCGTTTCTTTGTCATTGAAATATTACTCTGTCCAAGTTTGGAGAATCAAAGCTCTAATTATTGAGCGAATGAATCCGAATGCAGTTCAGATACGGAAGTATTACACTTTCATGTCCAAAGCCAACCGTTTAAATCAAATATTTATTCGGCTATCGTCACCCTTTAAAATGCTGCTGAACAGCCCAAATTCTTACCTATTTCCCATTTCGCTGGCAAAAATTTGACGAATTTCAGCTCTATCGGGTGAGGTGCTTGGCGAGCACCGAATCCCAATGGATAATCGGAATGTCTTTTTAATTGATAACCCACGTAAAACACCCAACCATTCAGAACCATGGCTCGAAACGAACAACTGATCCGACAGCACAAGATTTTGCAAATTCTCGAGCGCGTACGGTATGGCAAAACTCTGCAAGAACTTCAGGCGGACATCGTCGAGGAGCTTGGGCTTAAGTCGTTACACACACGGACACTTCGCCGCGACCTCGAAGCTCTTCAGCTGGCCGGGATCGATGTGGATGTTCACGACTCAGGACGTGGCAAGGTATGGAAACTTGGCCCCCGCGCGAAATCAACGACGAAAATTAGTTTCTCAGCAACTGAACTCATCGCACTTTCGATGGGCCGCCAACTAATGCATCCACTCGCAGGTACTCCGTTCTGGATGGGCATTGAATCCTTCTGGAATAAAGTCAAAGAAGAAATCCCTAGCTCCGTTCTCACCCACTACGAAAAATTCCGTAAGACACTCCGCGTTTTAGGAGTTCCGGCCAAGTCCTACGAGAAACAACATGGAATCATTAAGACGCTTAACCGCGGTGTCATGGAACACCGCGTTGTGGAGATTACTTATCAGTCACCGGGCAATGCACCCAAGATCCGGAAAATCGAGCCGTACACGGTCGCACTCTTTCAGTCGAGCCTCTACATCATTGCTGCCGCCAACGAAATTGAAGATCCCGACACGCGAGTTCGAACCTGGAAACTCGATCGATTTCATAAAGCAACCATTCTGGATGAATGGTTCAAAGAACCTGCAGACCTTGATCTCGACGAATTTATTGGGAACACCATGCAAATGTTCGTTCGCCGTGGAAAAGTTGCGAACTATAAAATTAAGGTTGCCGCTGACGCCGCCGCCTGGGTCACTGAGGACCCGTTGCACGCAGAGCAAAAAGTCAAACAACTGAAAGACGGCAGTATTGAACTCACCGTTCCCGCCGTTCACGACCTCGAAATCATTCCCCGAGTATTATGCATGGGGAGCAGTGCGGAAATTATCGCACCCAAAGCAGCAAGACGTTTGATGGGTGAGATCGTAAAAGAAATGGCAGGCAAATACGATGACTGACCCAACCTCTACCAATCGATCGCAAACGTCCGATCAAAGTCGAAAAGTCTCCAACTCCGGAAACGGAAGACTCGCAAAGTTGAGAACTTTTTCATTGCTCGGTATTGACGCGATTGAGGTAGAGGTGGAAGTCGATGTTTCGCCGGGGGCTATCCCAAAAACAATCTTGGTCGGGTTACCTGAGGCTGCAGTCCGAGAAAGTACTCACCGTTGCGAACGGGCGATCGTCAATTCAGGCTTTGTACGCCCCATCGATCGAATCGTGATTAATTTGGCGCCTGCTGACCTACCCAAACAAGCGTCTACCTTCGACCTTCCGATCTCGCTTGGCATCCTACTTGGAAGCGGCCAATTTCAATCTGACATTGTTAGGGAATACGCTGTCGTCGGCGAACTTGCACTCGAAGGCCGTACCCGTCCCGCCAAAGGTATCCTTTCGATGGCGATCGCCGCAAAAAAAGCAGGATTTCGCGGAATTGTCGTGCCTCAACAGAACGCTACCGAAGCCTCCGTCGTTGAAGGGCTCGAAGTCATTGCCGTCGACAGCCTGACGCAAACCGTTGGTTTCTTCTCCGGCCAACTTGAGCTCGAACCAATTCCTTCGCCGATTAACCAGCTATTCGAAAATTTCTCGAATTACCAAGTCGATTTCTCAGACGTACGCGGACAGGAAATGGCCAAACGTGCGGTGATGGTCGCTGCTGCTGGCGCTCATAATCTACTCATGCTTGGACCACCGGGATCGGGTAAGACAATGCTTGCCAAACGAATTCCAACTGTACTGCCACAACTTTCTCCTGACGAATCAATTGAGACCACGCGCATCTACAGCTCGTGTGGCAGACTTGAACCTGGACAACCATTATTGACCACACGTCCCTTTCGATCCCCGCACCATACCATCAGCGAAGCAGGACTTGTTGGTGGTGGAAGCACGCCCATGCCGGGGGAAATCTCCATGGCCCACAACGGCGTCCTGTTCTTAGACGAGCTTCCTGAGTTTAATCGACGGACGCTTGAAGTTTTACGACAACCACTTGAAGACTCCCTAGTAACCATCTCGAGAGCCCAACGATCAACGACCTTTCCGAGCGATTTCATGATGGTAGCCGCCCTTAATCCATGTCCGTGTGGATACCGCAATGATCCGCGCAGAGACTGTCATTGCTCGCCCCCCCAAATCGAAAAATACATGGGGAAAATTTCAGGACCACTACTCGATCGAATCGACATTCATGTCGAAGTCCCGGCGGCAGAATTTAAAGAACTTTCATCCACCCGAGCAGGTACGTCTAGTTCCGAGATACGCGAAGGTGTTGAAAATGCCCGAAAGGCTCAGTACGAGCGGTTCCATGGCAATCTAACGAACTACAACGCTCAAATGTCTAGCAAACAGATACGACAATTCTGTCAGTTGAACCAAGAGTGTATCAATATTCTTAAGATTTCTGTCAATGAACTTGGACTCTCAGCTCGAGCCCACGACAAGGTGCTCCGGCTCTCCCGTACCATCGCCGATCTCGAGGCGGCGAACGAAATTCAGACGCACCACCTCACCGAAGCGATCAACTATCGGATGCTGGATAGAGACGTTTGGAAGTAGCTGCAATCGCGGCTGGATCATCTCGCGTTTAATTCCGTTCCTTCTCCGAGGGGTTCCGCCACGTTGAATTTTAAACGATCTAATGTTCTAACGATTTTTTGGTTTAAAAATAGAATCCGTGGCACAAACGTCAAAAATAATCGCACTGGTAAATGTAGCCTTCGATTAGCGGGAAATATTACCAAATCCCGTTATGTAAAAAACATTACGATTGAAAGGAATCAAACAGATGGCTTCCGCCAACTCAGCTCCCCAACAAAAACCGACCGTTTCAACCACTCTCAACTCAGAAACAAAGTCAGGCGAGGGAGAGCCGAAATCGGCTGCCGATAACAGACTTATGAATCGAGGTCTAGCTTCTTTACTCAGTGTTTCGTTTTTGGGCGCAGCGAATGACAACATTCTCAAGCAAATTCTGACAGCGATGGTTGTCGCCGGTGGTGTTTGGGTAAACGCACTTGGTCCTGGCACGCAAAGCTTCATCGCATTGGTTCTCGCAGTTCCCTTCTTGCTATTCTCCGGGTTCGCTGGCCAAATCGCAGATAAATACAGTAAAGCTAAAATTATCTACTGGATAAAAATCGCCGAAATTCCAATCGCGGTCGTTGCAATGCTCGGATTATTACTTGGCAGTTTTTGGATTTCACTTCTGGCCTTTTTACTGTTTGGAATTCAAAGTTCATTCTTCGGTCCTGCAAAATTTGGCATTATTCCCGAGCTGGTTCCCGCCAAAAACCTTAGTTTGGCAAATGGTTTAATACTCGCCCTAACGAACGTAGGAGTCATTCTTGGCTCAGTACTGGCAGGTCCGTTGGCTGACCGATACTACCCAACCGAGGCTTTGCCTCAAGTCTCAGCCGTGGTTGCGACAGCTTCCAGTAACGCGCAGAATTCCCCCGAGCAGACTTCCGCAGGAGAGATTGTTTTCGTCCCACATTCGGAAAAATCTCCACAAAAATTACCCGCCGGCCTGACGCTGATCACAGTCGCACTCCTTGGCCTTGGAGCGGTCCGGTGGCTCCCCAAACTAAAACCGGCGTCGCCTGACCGCACTCTGTCATTCGACGTCCTACGCAGTCATCGCGAGACGTTCAGGCTTGCCGACACAACGCTGATTGTCGTTCTGGCTTCATGGTCGGGTTTTTATCTGGTGGCCAGCCTCGCATTACTAATGTTGCCCGAATTTCGCGCTACACTCGGAGTCGACAATACAATGATAAGCTTAATCGTTGGATTGCTCGGAGTCTCGATCGCCGTTGGCAGTTGCTTTGCCGGTTTTCTTTCGAAAAATAAAATCCGCCCCTACTTCTCATTGGCCGGTGCAGCAGGAATGACAATTTCATTCTTATTAATAGGCTTACTACCAATCAACTATACAGGACTCGCTTGCCTTGTATTTTCAACTGGCTTTTTCGCCGGTTTCTATTTGGTCCCCCTTCAGTCATTATTGCAATACCTCGCTCCAGACAACGAGAGAGGCAGATTTTTCGGAACTGCGAACGCGCTTTCGTTTAGCTTAATTTCCCTCGGGGCCGTAATTTTTCTGGTGCTCGATACTTCCGGCCTCACTCCCGCTAATGTTGCTTTATTTTGTGCAAGTATCTCACTCGTTGGCACAGTCGTGGGCGGCATTGCAATGAAGCGGATTCTCAATGCACGTGACACGCATGCAGCAGAGATTTCAGACAGCTGAATTAAACCTCAAACAGGCCAATTCGATTCAATTCGGTCGAACGCTTCACTAAGAATATCTCGCGTGGTCGCGAGGGATAATCGAATATGGCCAATCGCACCCGGTCCAAACCAACGCTCACTCCCCGGAACCACGGCTACCTTTGCCTGATGCTTTAAATGGTCGGATAATGCTTCGGCAGTCCAGCCCGTGTTTGAGATATCTGGAAACAAGACAAACGTTGCGTCGGGTTTTGAAATTGAAACACCAGCTAGCCCTTTCAAACGGTCGCAAGCAAAATCTCTCTGTAACTGAAGATGATCCACAAATCCAGCAAGCCACTGGGAACAACGATCCCAGGCTGCAATTGCGGCGATTTGAGACAACGTTGATGCGCCTAAACTTGTGTACACAGCTCCACTTCTTTCAAGAAAATCGGCAACGTGCTGCGCGTCAGGCAAAGCAACAAAGCCTATTCTTGCCCCGGCTAACCCAAACGATTTACTTGTACCTTGCAGCAACAACGTTCGCTCCGCTGCTCCCTCAATCGATAACATTGAAATGTGACGACCAGGTCTAAACACAATATCGGACCAAATTTCATCCGCTAAAATCCAAAGATCATATTTCTGAGCGAGTTCTAATATCCTCTGCAACTCGGATTTAGTAAGATTTCGCCCAAGTGGATTGTGCGGTTGGCAAACTCCAATCATCTTCGTCCGCGGGCTTATCAGGCTCTCAAATGCGTCCCAGTCAATCTCGCCGTTCGCCGATAATTTGAATCGTGCCGTCTTCGCCCCAGCCTTTTCTGCACCATGCGAAAACAAAAAATCAACGGGATCGAAAATCAACATTTCATCGCCCACGTCAAGATACACCCTCGCCAAAGCCACCATTCCGGACGCTGCAGAATCGATCGCGACAATCCGATCGGCCGACAGCTCGGTACCGTCTCGCAGACTAAACCGATTCGCCGCGGCCTCGCGGAACTCTGGCAGTCCAGCCGGAGGACCATAAGAAAGATATCCCCCTTGGAGATATTCCATCAATGATTCGTAGATTGGGCCGGGAACTGGAAAATCAGGATCCGCCGCTGTCAACGGGATGGTTCCATCGGGTAACTCAGCCCAACGCTGATTATAGGCTCGCTGGTTCAATACTTGCTGATTGATCTCAGTAGCACAAAATTCATTTTTCAAGAAGTCACTCATGCGGCAGCCAGACTAGCAGAACGGGGCAGGGCAGTCATCTTACCGGAAAGGAATTCCCGTTCAAGCATTCGGCCAGCTTGCAAATGCTGATTCGCAGCTGCTTCACTTTTTGAACAAAACTGATCCAAAGCGTCAGCCAACATGACATGTTGCCGAAGCCCTCGTCCAAGATTGACAGCGTCGACCAACGCTGCGTTTGCTCCCTGACTGGTGAAGGGCAGGCATGGATGAGCCGCATCCCCAACTAACAGAACATTACCGCGGCTCATTCTCTCCAATTTTACGGCGTCACACGTCCTCCAGCGATGCACGGCCTGAGCATTGCGGATGCGTATGCCGATTGCACGTGGCAGTTGAATCAGGATCGATTCCAATAGCTCCCGATCCGATTGCTGACCCTCGCACCATCTTTGGTGATCAAACTGAATCCACACTACTTCTCGGCTAGGTCCAGCAGGGGCTATCCCTGCCGCCAACCCTTGTTTCGGCAAGTGGATCTTACGGACAATCTGAGAGGGCGAAAAACGATTGTCAATTTTTGGCAGTAAGGCGACAAATTCCTGAACCCGACCCATTCGAATTTTAAAATCCGGCGCTACAAATTGACGCACGACCGAACGCACGCCGTCCGCACCGACAATTAGATCTGCCCGACGGACTCCTCCATTTTCAAATCTAATAAATGAACCTAGATCGTCCTCTTCAATACCTACGACCTGAGAATCATGAAACAGTTTTATTTCACTTGAACAATCCAGAGCTTCTACCAGTGCGTTTCGGGGCAAGCAAACACAGTCGGTCAGAATTTCACTGTTATTTGCACCAGAGACCCTCGTCTTCGCGAATTTAATTTGAGAACCGTGCCTCAACAGATCATCCTTTACTCCCATGGATTCGAGTGCGAACAAGCCATTCTTCATCAAGAGCAGAGCGTGGCCTTTCGACGCCGTTGCCGAAGATTTTTCGTGCAACTCGCCTCGCCATCCCAATTGGCTCAAAACCCTCGCTGCTGCCCAACCGGCAACACCACCGCCGATAACGACGGCGACCTTCGCGTAAGAGCTTTTGGCAGCGGGGGAAGGTGTCGGCTTTCGCGTCTGTTGCTTTAGACTGATCATGAAACTGACCTCGGGGAAGTGGGGAAGGGAAACGAGGAGGGAACTTCAACCGCAAAACTTCAATGGCAGAACTTCTATCGCCAAGCCAAACGCAATAGCCATGCCAATCTTGCGCAATTCGCTACTGACAAGAAAAAACGATCTTTTCCCCTGCGATTGCAGCTAATTAGGGATCGCGTCGCTGTGAGAAACGATTAATGGAGTCTCAATTTGTGACAAACTAACTTAAAATGAGACAGGCTCAGCGAGGCACTCACCTCCCCAAAAGCCTATATTTCTAAGAGGTTGTTTGGAATTTTGTTACCAAAGAAAGCCAACCAGGATGGTTAAACGTACGGTCTCTCAATCACGAGCAACGCAAACAGTTTTTCGAGGTTAAACTCTGACATATGCCTAAGCCTCCAACTAACGCTACCCGTCTACGAATTTGGCACCTAGCAATTGCTTTCTTAATCGTCGTGAAAGCCTTTGCGATGGTGCTCTCTGCCCGACCCTGTAACGCACAACAGCCCAATGTTCTCTTCATCGCAGTTGACGATCTGAACGACTATATTTCACCTCTGAGCAATCACCCCGGGATCAAAACACCTGGCTTTGAAAGACTTGCAAGACGTTCTACTGTTTTCACCAACGCTCACTGTGCTGCACCAGCATGCCATCCCTCGCGGGTCGCAGTAATGACGGGTGTACACCCATCAAAATCTGGTATCTACAGAAATCTATTTGGTGCTCACGGTCCTCGCTGGCGTGACGAATCGCCTGAATTAAAAGATGCCATCGTGTTATCTCAACACTTCAGGAACCACGGCTATCATGCCATGGGCGGCGGGAAAATCTTTCACACACTCCAATGGACGCCAGGTGACTCTCAAAATGATCCAGATGCGTGGGACGACTACCGAGGTGATCCGCTTGATCCAATTTCTAAAGACTGGCCTCGCCCTAAATTTCCTCAGCATCAAAACGATGGTTTTCAAGGTAAACGCCCACTTAACAATCACCTGTTTGGTGCCGCGGTAATCGATAACACCCCGGAACAGGAATTTGGTGATCATCTCGTCGCAGATTGGGCAATAGAGCAACTAAATCAAAAATTCGACAAACCCATATTTCTTGCCGTCGGACTGTTCCGCCCTCACATTCCCTGGGAGGGTCCCAAACGCTGGTTCGACCTGTATCCGCTAGAAAGTATCCAGCTACCCGACTGCCAACCAGGAGACCTCGAAGACTCTCATGATCATGGGCGTCGGCATTGGCATAAATGGGTTAGAGACAACAACCAATGGCCCAAACTCATGCAAGGCTATCTTGCGAGTATTAGCTATGTCGACCATCAAGTGAGTCGAATACTTGACGGACTTGACGCTTCCCCCAACGCGGATAACACCATTGTCGTACTTTGGTCCGATCATGGGTTTCATATTGGGGAAAAAGAGAATTGGGAAAAATTTGCCCTTTGGAACCAAACAACCCGAGTCCCCCTGTTTGTCTCTTTGCCTCAACGATTCACTAAAAACGGATTTGCAAATCAATCCCGCACGAACCAACCAGTCACGTTGACGGATCTCTATCCAACACTTTGTGATCTCGCTGAGATTCCAACTCCGCCGCAATGCAGCGGCGTTTCTCTCGTAAACCAATTAGCAGACCCCAACGCAGTGAGGGCACAACCTGCCTTGACCTCATTTTACTTTCCCCGTGAAAGCGCTGCGTCCCACGCTATCTCAGGAACACGATTTCGATACATAAGATATGGGAATGATTTTGAGGAACTCTACGATCTGCAAAATGACCCCAATGAATTTAGAAACGAAATCGACAACCCAAATTTTGCTTCCATTAAAAATAAACTCCGAAATTCGATTCCCAAACAATCATCGATCAACCGCTCCGTACCCACCGATTCTGAATTCCACCGCGGCCGCTCTCGAAAAAACTCAAACAAGAGTCGCAAATAATCACCCCCGAAATGCAGCAAGCGGAGCTTCGTCGCTACAAAGTTTTCGAGTCGCTGAAGAACGTTCATTCGCTACTTCAGGCCGAGTTAAAATGGGGGATTTGAAACGCAGAATAACCTGACTCCAATCGGCCAAATCCAATCAGTTGAATCCAAAGCGGCTGAATCCAAAGCGCAGCAGGTTGGAATCAATCTGACAACACGTTTTTCCACGGACCAATGACCATGCCCTAATTTTCTTCGAGAATTTGGGGCAATCAAGAATTTCTTCAGATTGGCACAATTTCTGCATAACTGTTGGGTAATGAAGAAAGAAACTCGTTTGGAGACTAGTTTCATTCACCAGTAATATTTCATTCACCTACCCCCGGGAAATCTGAAATGACTTTCAAATCTACCAGCAGAGTAATCCGCACTCTCAGTTTCGCTTTTTTAGCTGTCATTGGCGTTTCGCTATTCGCCGACCAAGCTCAGGCCCAGAGTTGTCGCTACAACCGTGGTTACAGTTCTTACAGTAGCCCTGGGTTTTCCATCGGCTTCAGCTCAAATAACTACAATCGTTATGGCAGTGGTTTCAGCATAGGGTACTCGTCCTACCGCCCCAACTACCGATCCACGAGATCCTATTACGGCAACTCACATTACAATTCCTGCCCAAGCCGAGTGGTCAGGTACAAAAGCCATTATGATTACAACCCAAGCTACTATCGCAGACACAACTCAGGTCACTGGCACCGATAGAGCGTACGTAAACTTCTTTAAAACAAAAAATCAGCCCAAGATTTACTCGGGGGCTGATTTTTTTTATTAGAATTCTATCTGTCCGAGGTCAAGCTTCCGTTTTTCATCAACGAGACCACAAACGTTTCCAGCTACCAACCATTTAAACTAACGGCGATTAACACAACGAATCCATGGCACCGTCGACTCAACTACCAAAACAAAAAAGAACTCCAGGCACCACACCAGCCCATTGGTTCTTTCGTGGAATGTTAGGCGGCATTCTCCTTATCACTGCCTGCAATGCAGGCTCGTATTTCTTACGAACCCAGAGCGTGGCAGATCTCATTAGTGGTAACCAAGACGTTACCGAGTCTTTAGGTTTTCCCGCGCGAGTCTGGCTGGAGGATAGTTTTCCCAATAACACTGAGGCGGGGTTCAATCTTAGCGCAGTAGGAATCAATTTACTTTCCGGAATCCTAATCGGCTCCCTCTTTGGAGCCATCGGGATTAAGTTTCAACATTCGCTGAACCGAAAGCTTGCCGAGTTCGAGCAGAAAAATCTGAACAAAGAATCAAAAGGGTATCAGTTCTCTATCATCGGCTTATTATTGTTGACCACCATGGTGGCGATCCTGACGTCAATTATCATCAACTTCTTAAAAACACCCCAGTTGTTGCTGGTAATTTATTTCGCCGGACCGGCAATTCTGTTGGGTTTGGCGATGCTTCCTCGCGGTATGCATTGGCGTTCCCGAGTTGTTATTCTCGCAATCGCCGAAGTCGGTCTGATAGGACTGGCGATGTGGTACGGACAAACCCTGGGAGTTCCGCTGGAACGGGTAATGCTTGGTATTTTTGTTGGCTGGACATCCCAAAGCGGGATTTTCGCATTTTTGATAACTGTCTCGCTATTAATTCACATGGCAGTGAAGGAAGCAGCATCCAACAAAACTGAAAACAGTAACCCTACCTCCACGCTCACTTAAGCCGTTTGATGATGTGCCAACCAAACGGACTGGCTGAAGCGTTGAATTCAGCCATTCCTATTTCGCCGACCTTCAGTGAAAAACCAACGTCACCGAAACCCTTCACTAACCCCGTTCTCGGCCTCACCCATTTAGTTTGATCCTTGCCCTCCATAAAAACTTCTTGATCAAAATTCGCCATCCGATAGATCCCGGGCGGACTGTCGTCAGTCAATTCTTTGACCAGTGAATCAAAGTCCTCGCCCGCTTTAGCTCTCTCAAGAACCTCGTTCGCCAACTTTCCAGCACCAGTCTGATCGCGTGGTATGATTTTGCTGCTACCCGGCAAGGCTCCATCAAAACTGATCAAAATATGTTGAATCGAAACGTGGCTTGGTTCGCCATTCTCGAGCGTTACCATTTCAATCTCGACCGGAACAGTCGCAAGTTCCTTGGAAATTGGCGAGGAAGCATTTCGCTCACACCCAACCAAAAAGCAAATTGCCAGCAGAATTGTAAAATACCTCATCTTCTTACTCACTTAGTTAAGTTCTTGTTCAATCTCAATTTTGCTTTGGGTTATTGGTCATGTCGCCGATAGCGCTGGCTCAGGCGACGGGGTGAAACACCAAGACGATAGGCACCGCACATCATCCAATTTCGAATGGTTTGTCTTACCACCCCACTCGTCAACCACCGGCGAGCCGAAACGATTGTTGGTCCATCAAGCAATAACGGCTTGCCAAACCTGCGTAACGTTCTCGAAATTTGAAAATCTTCCATCAAGTCAATTTGAGGAAATCCACCCACTAGGTCAAACCTTTTTCGTGTTATAAAAAACGCTTGATCACCATAAATCAATCCCTGCCACTTAACACGAAGTTCGTTACCAAACTCAAGCCAGCGGAACAGCATACGATCGTGATCTATCCGTTGACGAAATGCGCCGAACTCAAAATCTGAATCCACTAGGCCAGTTCTAATTTGTGAACACGAACCAACCTCAAGCCAGTTGTCAGCATGGAGAAAAACGAGAACATCTCCAGTACAACTTTCGGCTCCTTTGTTCATCTGGATCGCTCGCCCAGCGGTTGAGCGCACCGACTCACAATCGAGGTCAGCCAACTGAGCCAAAGTTCCATCCGTACTGCCTCCGTCAACCACGATGACTTGATCGGCACCGGCCGACCAGGCACGCGCGATAGATTGAGCAATCAGATCACTCTCATTCACGACTGGAATTACAATTGAAATTTTCACGAGAACATCGGTCAGTAAGGGAACTGACCTCAACAGGCCTGACTTAGTCGAAAACCAAAGAACTTAGAATATCTCGTGAAGCAGCCATTTAAAATAGCCCCGCCCAAAAACAAAACAGGGCTGTTGGACGTCCGGTTTAATTCCTTAGGTGATCCACGAAAAAACGCACCTACCCAATTGGGCAAGTGCGTGAAATAACTCAACGAATTTACGACGCTTCGAGCGTCCGCTTCTACTTCTTTTCAACTGTTGGAGTCACAAGATCTGCCGTTCGAACGTTAGGCTTCTTTACGAACTTCTCAACGCTGGCAACTGAATTGTAGCCACTTAAGAACTTACGAGTCCACTTACCATTTTTCTTTTCAAACAGAATAAGCTGCGGAACGCCTCGACCACCGATCAACTGACGAGCAACCGTCGCATCTTTATCAAGATCAACATTTGTATAATGATAGCCTTCAAACGCAGACTTCTTTAACAGTTGTGGGATCGTGTTCTTCTTCATTGACTGGCACGGCGGACACCATTTTGCAGTTACCAAAACCAGCAACGGCTTGTCGCCAGTTTGCGCATTCTTGTACGCTGTGGCGTAATCAATTGGCTGTTGTGCGTTAACGTTTTCAACTGCGAACAAAACCAATGCAGCCGACAATAAGATTAAGACTTGCTTCATTTCTTCCTCCATCCATGAGGTGATTACCGGAACTGAACAGTCCGGCCCCAGTTAAACGATCCGTGGGGTATTTAGCGGTGACAAATTTCTTATCGACGTCTGAGCGGTTTCCAAACCGATTCAATTTTTGTTGAAGCCGTGGAATCGCATTCATTTTTTTTGTTCCACAGCGTTACCCCTACGTCCCGAAATTCCCACACCACTGGCGAGGCAGACCCACCGGATCGGCATGAGTTGGCAGGTTGTAATGGAAATAAAAATTGTCACGGCCACTCTACTAAAAAGGAACAGAACGGCTTTATCCCATGCAACCCGAACTCCACTCAAGGATTTTTCAATAGAACCGTCACTCCCGCATCAATCCGAGATAACGTTACAAATTCTCATTTCACATGAATATCAACTACGTTTGGATTAATGACGGGCAGAATCCATGAAGTATTTCTTTTGGGATTTCGACAAAGACTTGATACAATCCACGCTGTCGTAATCATCAAATTGCCACGGGCTCAACCGAAAATTCAAAATGAAACTGCGTGTTGGGCTAATCGGACTTGGTGATCAGTGGCAGACCAGACATCGGCCTGCTCTGATGGCACTCTCTGATCGATTTGATGTCCATGCAATCTGTTGTGAGGTTGCGGAAAAATCAATCCAGGTAGCTAAAGAATTCGACGCCATTCCGATGGACGGATTCCGAGCAATGGTCGAGCGAGATGACATCGACGCTGTGCTGGTCCTGTCGCCCGATTGGTACGGGCCAATTCCAATTTTGGCGGCCTGCGAAGCGGGCAAGGCAGTCTATAGCTCTGCTGCATTGGATGTGTCGGAAGGCCAGGCGTTGGAAATCAGACAGAGAATCGAAGCTTCTGGTGTCGCATTCATGGCCGAACTACCTCGTCGGCACGCTCCAGCAACAATTCGCCTGAAAGAGCTGATGGCAACTCGCCTGGGACCTCCGCGGCTTTTGTTCTGCCACGAACGGATGCCGATGGAGAGCCAGTCTGATTCTTTGCGGCGTGGAGAATACTGTCCGCTGGCTTGGCGACATTTAATGGAGCTTGTGGATTGGTGCCGCTATCTCGTTAATTCCGATCCCACCTCGGTAATCAGCGCGGTGCACGAACAGCACGATGATAAAACAGATTTGTTTTATCAGATGATTAGCCTCCAGTTCCCCCCCAACGAAATTGATGGAGCCGAAGGGAAGACGACTGGTTTTGCACCTCAAGCACAATTAAGCGTCGGGCATTATATTCCAGAACGTTGGCCAGATGCACTTTCGTTTAAACGCCCGGCTTCTGTTCAGGTTTGCTGCGAAAATGGGATGGCATTTATTGACCTTCCTTCCAATCTCGTCTGGTTCGACGACGCCGGACAACATACCGAATCGCTCGATTTCGAACGCGGAGTGGGTGAGCAAATGCTCGACCGATTTTACCGAGCCGTTACGAGTTTAATTCGCAAAACCACCGACCCCGAAGATGCTTATCGCGCAATGAAAATTGTCGTAAGTGCAAATGAGAGCTCCAAGCTAAATCGTCGCGTACCGATTAATTACGATGATTAAATAGAAACGCTTTTCAATCAGCGCCTGTACTTAGACAGTCAATTTGTGCCGAGTGTAATTTTGCACTGCGAACAAATTCGATAATCATCACGCACGAGGAAACCGATCGGCGCAAGAACACACGTCGTCAACAACAAAACGGTGAATATCACCCAACCCACCGTTGACACCTTCGATTTCAACTTGGGAGGCTTAGTGGTTCTGCAATACGGACAGCAAAACCCGACCGGTGCAGGACGTGGATTTTCCACGACCAGCGCCTGCGCTGTTTGAACGTCACCTAAATTCTGGTTTGTTGTTGGTTGTTGTATGTCCGATGATCCATCAGCGGAAACCGCTTTTTTGAATGGCGGACCCCCGAATCCAGAATTCGGAGCGACCCGACCTGATGCCCGAGGGATGGTGGGAGCATCGCGGCCAACTGTGTTGGCTTGGCCGGAAACTCCCCCTTTATCGGAGTTTAAATCTTTACCTGCATTGGGCGCAATCAGCTTAAAACGGTGCGAGCAGTGCGGACAAGCGACATCGTAACCAACACGATCGCTTCCCGTCTGCATGACCGTCTGACACCGAGGGCAGGCAAAACGAACTTTTTCCAAATGATCACCTCAAGAAACACAACCATTGCACTGGACCTATTCGTGCAACGCCTTGGGATATTAGAAAATTAATCCCAAACCTTCTCAATCTTCTTAAGAATTACCGAGCAATCCCAGCAACACCTATTCTATCCGGCGATGTCTCTCTGTAATGCCTTCTGCTTCCGGCAACTCTGGAGTCGTAACATCCGCAACTTCTCCAACAAGTAGCAATTTCGGCTCACTGGTTTCAACATCTAACTGAACCTCAGACAGCGGACGTTCTTTTCCGAAGAACTTACCCAGCGGACCGGCTAAAATTGCCGGTAGAAAAATCAAATCGCCGACAAGTGCCGCAGCCAACAAGAATAGCATCAATACGCCAAATCGCTGCGTCGGTGTAAAGGTACTCAGGGCAAATGCTGCCAATCCGAGGCCACCGATCAAAGTAGTCTGTGTCATCGCCGTCGCGACACGGGAATAGGCGACTTTGATCGCCTCCTTCCGGCGGTACCCCTGAGCAAGCGCATTTCGATACCAATTTAGAAAGTGAATCGTATCGTCCACCGCAACGCCCATCGCAACACTCGCGGTCATCATCGAACCAATATCAACCAGGAAGCTATCAACGCTGCCACCAAACCAACTATTCATGTGGCCCATGAAACCGAAAATAACAACCACGGGAAACACGTTTGGCAACATCGCCGCCATGCCGCCGCGGACATTAAGTAAATTACCTGGCCCAACTGGTGATCGCCAATCTCTCAACAAGAGCATCATGACGACTGAGATCATGATGAAGGCAAGCCCGATGCTCTGAATCAAACTCTCCAGCAACGATCGCTGAGCCTTGTACACAATCGGGACGATCCCCGTGTACATTGCCGTAACATCGATCTCTGCCTGGCCGTTGTCCTTCAATTCTTTTGCTGTCTTCATTCCAGCCAGCGGCAACTTAGTTTTGGGATCAACATCGAAGCGGTGATTACGAAAATCGACAAATTGTCCACCCGCAATTTCCGAGTCGGCGATCAACTTCTCAACAACCGCGTAAGCTGGGATCTCATCAACCCGAACAATGCAGTCGAATTGGTCAATGAATTTGAGGCTACTTGCCGCTTTCTTTTTCGCCACCTCGGCGTCATCTTCGGGGTTGATTCCAAAGACGTCGCCATCGCTCAGCCAAAAATACTTCTTCTTACTTTTGGTCTTTACCGCATTTTTAAATCCACGATTCTCTAAGAGCGATCTGAGTGTTTGAGAGTAAATCTTAGATTGATCAATGATCTCACCAAGTGATTTCCCATTGGCAACTTGAGTTCGAACATCTTCTGACTCGCCCGACGGATCCGGACCAATCAACAACACGTTTGCACTATTAAGCGATTCGATTCCGGTCGCCTCCTGAAGCCTCCTCAAAATCGTGGTTCGATCGCGATAAGCCGCCATAATCGGCTCAACAACTGATTTTAGATCATTGACAAATTGGCCATAGTCAACGTTGTTTAAAGCTGCCAAACGAATACTGACTCGCCACAATTCTCTTCCTGCCCGATTAGGATCAGCTAAATCTTGCTCGCGGTCATCGCGTTTTAAGTTTGATTTTCCCACCTCAGCCAAATAGGCCTGTGCCAACATCTCATCGCGTTTACTGTACAACTGCGAGCTATAACTCTTTCGCTCAATTGATTCTTCATCGGATTCAATCCGAAATAGCGGAGCAAACATGTCGGTAGACATACCAGAGCCAACAATGCCCATGCCATCGGGACCGAAGTAAAACTCCAGCTGCTCTCTTACTCGTTCTGACAACTCCATTCGTTCAAGCATTGAATACTTGAGGTCATAGGCCATCCGCTGTTCATCACTGAAAACCAGCGTGAAATCTTCAATGGGCTCCCCATCACTGTCCTTCGCAACTGCCGCCAGTTGCTCGGCTTTCAGTTGTGCTAGGTACGGCTCTTTTTGTGCACTGAGGTCGACACCGACGGGAATCTCCGCCGGCACTAATTCACCAAGATTCTCCTCCATCCACGCGTAATCGTGCAGGATTTTGGCATCCTTATCGAAGAGCTTGAGCAAATGCACTGAGGTTTGAATTTTGGTCGCACCCACAGCAAAAAATGCCAACAAGATCACCGAGGTCACGGTTACCACGGCATGATGATCGACAACCCAATTCCCAATCCGCTCCCAAATTCTCGCTACCGCCGCCGTCAGCCCAGACTCTTTCGCTAACTCGTCTCTATTCTTTTTCTTGTAACCCGGCTTCCATACTGTCAATGCGCTTGGCAAGTAGGTAAACAGAAGAGCGACCGTGGCCATTGTCGCAATCGCCGAAAACAAACCGAATTTGTAAATCGGAGTCAGGTTACTGGTAGTAAGTGAGATCAAACCCAAAGCCGTCGTAAACGCGGCAAGAGTGCAGGGGAAGAGGCTGTGCTTGACAGCAGTTTCAACCGCTAAATCTGGCCCGTCTTCGTAGCAGGCGTCCCGATAGTAATTAACGATGTGCACCGCACTCGAGAGCGCCAATACATAAACCAACGAAGGCATCGACATTAAAATGGCGTCCATCGTTTGTCCACCAAACCAAACAAACGACAAACTCGAGATCGCAGCGGTGCCGCCAACGAAAAAGAGCATCATCGCAACGCGGACGCTGCCGAAACTAAAGTAAGCAAGACTGAACCCGATGATTAAAGAAAGACTAACCAAACGCAAAAGCGTACTGGTCCCTTCTTCATCAATGGCAACATTGTCGCTCGGCGGTCCGCCAATTCGCAAGTTGGCCGCTTCAATACCACACTCACCAGTGGCCAATTCAAGAATACGACCCCTGGTTTTCCCAAGCATTGGCCGACCAACGGCTCGTGCGAGCTCATTAATTACTGGCTCGTTTAGAGTTACAATAAAACAGGTTTGACGGGCAGGCGGCTCAATTTGAAGCTTGTACCACATCCAATACCAAACCTCCAACTTTTTCGTAGAGGTCGCATTTTTCAACTCTTCAATATCGCCATCAAAATTCTTATTCAGTTCTTCTTCAATGAACTCATCAAACACTTCCCGATGGAGGTCTGTCGATCGAAGTTGCGTTCGCAGTGAATCATCAACTTGTGCCAACAGTGAATCGAAAGTCCACGTAAAATCTTTGGATGGCGTTGGGCCATAAAGTGAACCAGTCAACCGCTTGTGTGCTTCGATTTTTGCTTCGATTGTGCTGAGATCGTTCTCGCTCAAACCGCCGATACGCAACGTTCCGTTGGGGCCTGCCATTTGCTCAAAAACATCCGGCCCTGAAATGACCGACTGGAAGGGGCGACAGCAGAGCTTTTCCGGATTTTTATAGAATTCGTTTTCAATCCCTTTTGCATCGTCTGGCGGTGCACCAAACGTACGAATAAATTTACCCGACGCTTTGTTCTTTCCTTTGACGATACGTTCGAAGAATCGCTTTCCGCCCTCAACGACGTTGTTTTGACCTTCCCATTGATACAGCTCACCCCGACGGTTGATAAAGTACCACTTTCCGTTTCGCCCCCGGAGCCATTTCTCTTGTTGCTCGCCCCAGTCTTCATGGAAGTTCCCATCGTAGAGCAAGCCTAATTCATCGCCTTTACGATGCGCCTCTACCTCTTCATCGTTTTGGGTATCTTTGAAAATCTTTTCATATTCTTGAGACTCCTCGCGCAGCTTGCGCAAGAAATTTGTGTACCTCGCATCGCCCTCTTTGCACCATGGCCCGCTGACGCAAACAAATTGGTCGCCACCGTAAAAATATTTACGAAACTCACCAAGCTCTTTCGTTTCGGTGTAATCATCCGGTAACCAATCCGCGACATTATTTTGCATGTCACTGAGGCCAAGACGGGCACCGCGCAGAGCGAAGGGCAGTAAAAAAAAGACAGTGCATAACAGCACCATCGCTACGCTTCCAAAAACTGGAACGTGGAGCGAGAAAAAACGCTTAGTCATAAATGAGTTTCGGGTCTAACGAAATACGTTGCACCCGCAATAAACCGATTAAATGAAACGCCTCGTGGCAGCCTAAGAGTACCGAGACAGGGGGTTCGCGTCCACGTCAAAGAGATCGAAAATACCGCTTGATAGCGTCCCCAAACCCCCAAAAAGCAAAGGTTTAGCGGTCATCGGGGTTAAAATCACTTTCCCTATCCACCATTTAACATTGAAAATTGCTGTAAAAGATACTTCCACATTGGATGATGGATCAAAACGGCTAACAACAGCAGAGCTGTCGGGCGAGCCGACAATAACGTTCTAAACATCGGTAAATACCGAACAAAAAGCTGCAACACCATAAAAATCAGGAAGACGTGCACCACAGGTTGCCAACCGAGCACAATTCCTGAAAGGGCCATCGCAGGAACTAGCGTTGAACGATTCGCTTGCTTATTGAACGCCACTACCAAACCACCCAAACCCGCACCGCACAGGCCTCCCAACACCAGTTTTCCAAGTTGAGCCAACACCGAAATCGAACCTAACCACGCTAATAAAAATTCAGGAGCAGGGATGGGTTGAAAAGGCTGACAGAATGTCGCGGAAATTAAAAACACGAGGATGATTGTGACAGAGTGCCGGTAACTAAGCTTCTGTCCGTCCCATTCGATCAAAGATAAAACGACCAGCGTACTTCCGAACAGACAGTGATAAAAATAAATCCCGATAAGCTTCCATTTCGGAAACAAGACGACCCACAGAACTCCAGCATGGGACATGCTACTAACCGCGGGAACATTGGCGGCCCCCGTGACAAGCTCAAACAAAAAGAGCGAACCAAAAATGGACGCTATCAAAAGTTCAACAACCAAGTAACGTGGTGAAATCACGGACTGGCAACTTCGACAGCGTGCCGACAAATTGATGTAGCTGAAAATTGGGAGATTGTCTTTGCGCAATATTTTATTTTTGCAAATTGGACAACTAGAGTTCCGCAAACCAACGCTCTCTCCACGCGGAATGCAATAAGCCACCACATTGAGAAAACTACCAACACAAGCACCCAAATAGGTGAACAGTAGAAACACGCTGAACTTAGCTGCCCGGAGAGCTATTTCCTTGGCCAATGTCCAATTGGGATCTCTAGCGCGCGCATCGCTTTCCGCCAGCGACTCCAACCACGGAGTCACTATCGGGATCCCTATGACATACACAAATGCAGGAATGAAAACGATCCCCCAACACATCAATTTTATCAATGTTGGTCGCCGGCTGTCTCTGCACGCACTAGCTATTTCGAAGAAGCTTGCGGTGGCCAAACAAATCAACAAAATCACATTTGGAGTCGCCAGGGGATTATCAGTGTCCGGCTTAAGCAAAAAGGCATTCGGATTTATTACTGAAGAAAAAACATTAAGCGTCATTGCCGCCAGCAGGCATACTCTCAGGGCCTTACCTCCCCGCTTTGACAACAGAGAAGTCACCAGTACAAGCGCGGCAACCAGCGGAATCGGCGAAACATTTTCTCGCGTCACTAACTGAAATAACCAAACCAAAAGTGGAACCGACACAAGCAGCAGCAGAATGCGCGCATACTCTCCCACAAGCGAACATGTGTACGGATCCTGCCCCTTCAAACTCGCTACTGAGCGTTTGAAATCATCGTGAACGTCGACTTCCTCAGTCAAATGATTCGGTTGGTCAAGCATAGATTCAGCGCTAATATTTTTTTCAAACAACAAGAATTGGAAAATTTGAAACTAAAACAAAACACCTTGCACTCAACAAAACATCAACCTCGACGCAACGCGTTCCAGCGACAACTTTGATTTCAATTGGGAATCAAAGCTCCCCCGGTCCATCGCCATAAACGTCGATTTGGCCCGACTATTCACGAAACGCTGCACTCATTCGACGATAGGCTTCCTGAACCGCCATCGCATTTGGCCCAACCGTCTCTACATTTTTAGACTCTACTGACTCCCGAAGCGCATCTAATTTTTCTCGATAGACTTTTGCTTTGGTCGACATAAACTCGTCAATACTTCCTTGCCGCAGGAACACGCCAACTTCAAGCCGTCTCGACAGGTCGTCCGAGTACGCAATCCACTTTTCCGCGGCTTCCCACTCTTGGGTTTTGGACGTCAAAACGGTTTCCGCATGCACGCTAAAAAAATCAGCCAACAGATCGTCGGGAGAAGGATAATACAAATAGCATCCAACGATACTTGCAGCCACCAATGCCCCGACTGAAACGATTCCTAGAATCCAACCAGGCACTATGATGTCGAATCGACTTTCCGTCGTAACACCGCGGGTAAACCAAGATTCAAAATCTACCTTGCGACCAACGAGGGTCAGCAACGAACCAAGCAGGATCATTCCGACAAGAATAAATGTGGCCCCGACTTCGTTGGCAACATAAAAATCTTTTCCCTTCCTTATGGCGACCTCCACGAGATCTTGAGACTGCGCAAAGAATGGGTGTGTATAAACATCAAACGCGTGGGAATGACCAGCTGGCTCAATCCCTTTCGGATAGAGTGGTTTATCAATGGCATAGGCAAGAGCAACCGTGATGGTAACCAGCAGCATACAAAAGACAAACACTTTTCGAACGCCGTATGTTCTGGCAAACCAGCAAAGTAAACCGATGTTTGCACCAGCACCAAGAATCAGAAGTGTGAACGCAGCGCCAATCGAATTCCCATGCTGAAACATTCCACCAATCTGGCTCATCGCAAGCAGTGGAGTGGAGTAGATTGGCGTTGCCATCACCGCCATAATAATGGGCGCTAAAATGTTGTCGCGTTCGACTTGACTCTGTAGACAACCCTTGGGCAAAACAACCGCCATCATCACGGAACCGGCGATCCCGATCAAAATGTAGACCATCGTCGGCCCGACTAACTCCCGTGAAGCAGAGTAAATCACAGCAAGCGTTCGCTTGATGCCGGGTACAGGAAGCTTTTCATCCACAGGAATGTCTTCCTCGGACACGGGAGAGAATCGATCCCAGAAAAACCCCAAAACACTGACAATCACTAACGCACAAAGCGAGAAAGATAAGATCGCAATAGGATCAGATAGCGTGAGACCGTATAGCACTGACATTGGATTAAACAAAGGTGCCGTCAATCCAAAAGCAACAATCGTACCTCGTTTGACACCAGCCCGATGCAACTCCCTGACAATTGGAATTACCCCAAGTGAACAGACGGGGAGCAGCATTCCAATCAGCCATCCTGCAGCAACGCCCCAACGCGACCCATTTGCAAAGATTCGCCGCGTCTTCTCCGCACCAACCATGCACCGAAAAACAGCAGCAATTAAGCAACCGCTCACAATCCATAAGGATGAGTAGATAATGACCTGCGATAACCGAAGCCCGGCACCGGCAATATAATATTCGAACATTTTATTCTTCCGGTGATCCCTGATTTTTTTGATCAGAGTTACTCACTTCTTTCGCGATAACGTCCATGGCACCTGTAAAAGCGGACAATTCCTTTTCCATTCCTTGAATCGCTTTTCGCTGCGCCTGCTGATCCGCGGCGTTAGACAAAGCTTCGTCCAACTTGGAATGGAGACTCTCAGACTCCGTTTTGACAGAACTCCAAGAATCCTTGTTCATATCAGTATCCGCTGCGATATCTGGCAACCATTTAACAATGTCAGCCATCTCGGTAATCACGTCGACTTTCACTTCGTGATTTTTTTCGTTTGACTCTTCGTCTGCGTGATCATCGCTGTGGCCGTGACTATGGTCGACCGGCGCACTGGCCAAATGATAGTGCGAATGAGCACCGGGGCCTGAACCGTGGATCACTTCAACAACCTGAAACTTTTTTGGCTCAGGCAAAGGACTATCGGAAATAATTACCTGATGGATTTCACCTAACCTGGCGACGGCCGTTGGAAAACTATCCGGACGGTGAAATTTCATCTTGGGCAGTTTCTTCACTCGTGCAGTTTTCGATTCGGCACCCGATTTTTCAGCGCCTGTCTGATTGCATCCAGCCAGCAGGGTCACTACCGCTGACAACACGGCAACTCCACAATAAAACTGTTTTAAGATCTGTCTACTTTGCATAACGATTCTCACTTTTTAATTCACTTAAGTATTTGCATTTATGATTTTTCAACGGGAACGGCTACCGACTCAATAATCTCGCGAATAATTAATTCAGCATTTTCGGATGAATTTGAGATGCGCAAATTTAAAACGGGACTAGCGACCGCCTGAATGTCATCGGGAATTACAAAGTCGCGACCTTGTAAAAATGCCCAGGCCTGTGCGACTCGCTGCCACGTAATTAAGCCGCGGGGGCTTAACCCCAGTTCGATTGATGTGTGGTTACGAGTTGCTGCTCCAAGTTCCACCAAGTAACGGCGAACCGATTCGCAAACTTCGACCAGCGCTACCTCTGATTGCAATTTCGCTAATTCTTCCAAGGTCAAAACAGGCTGAATCTCCTGCTTAGAGAATTCTTCGCCCACGAATTGCCCAAGCAATGAAATTTCATCCTCTGAATTGGGATAGCCAATATTGAGTTTCATCGCAAATCGATCCAACTGTGCTTCCGGCAAAGGATAGGCACCGTGGCTTTCGACCGGATTTTGTGTGGCGATTACCATAAACGTCGGCGGCAATTGTTTTGATTGGTTATCGACTGTCACCTGCCGTTCCGCCATTGCCTCAAACAATGCACTTTGTGTGCGCGGTGTCGCCCGATTGATTTCGTCCGTCAGCAAAAGATCCGAAAACACAGGTCCTTTTCGAAAATCAAACGTATGATTTTTTTGGTCAAATATATTGAATCCAATTACATCACTTGGAAGCAAATCAGGTGTGCACTGGACCCTTGAAAACATTCCCCCAACGGTCTTCGCCAAAGCTTTTGCCAAGGTTGTTTTACCCAAGCCCGGAAGATCATCAAAAAGCAAATGACCGCGGGCGATCAAGCACGCAATTACTAATTCGATGACGTCCTGCTTGCCCACGAGAGACTTGTTTAGTTGCTCGCGTAAGGCGTCAATTTTTGATGTGGTCTGAATCACTTTTAACTCACAGAGTAGTTTCGTTGATGAAATTTCGAATGCGACGATAAGTAAGGGTCGCTACGGCCTGTTTACAGACATTCAATGACTGGCTTGGGCCAGAATCTAAGCCAGCCTGACTGAAGTTGGCCTCATGCCAACAGCGAATAAACTCAGACGCGGATTCTGGCTCAACCCGAGAGTACCACTGGCCAATCGGCACAAACGCAGGTCGCGGTAGCCCCGCTGCCCAGAACCTCAAATCAAGCAATTGACGAGTGAAGCGTAGCCGTAGACTGGCTGGCCCCATCACGACAAACCGCCACAATAGCCAACACCCCGTTACCACAAGCTCCCTCCGAAACCAGATCGAACAAAAGGCAAACCCCAAGGCTAAACTCGAAAAAAGTGGATGCGCTAATGACCAGTTGACCCCGCCAACGACTTTCACCTTCGCCCACTGCCAAAAAGTCTGCACGTTACAAGGCAAGGGATAGCCTGGTGTAGGTTCAACGGGAATCCACTTCCGTCCATCGATGCAGACTTCTGGCCACATGTGAAGATTGCTCTTATCGACCACCGACTGACGGGAAACACGATCGAAATCTTTTCGCTGGACAAGAAAGCCACTCCTCAACCTTGTTCGGTACCCGGCCAACCGGAGCATTTGCGTTGCGGTTGTGGCGAACAAATAGGACGGCCCGCCCGCTTGGTCTAAGAAACTGGCGACCGAATCATCACAATCTGGCGACGCAACCCGCGCGGAATCAAGTTCGAAATTCGCTCTCAAATAGTTGACAATTGAGTCAACCTGGCTCCAACCAGGATCAACATTCTCCGTCACATTATTCAGAATCTCTTGTAATCTAATCGCGGTGGAGTTCTCTGGGACTTGTCGGTAAGGAGATTCCGGATCAGTTTCCAGAACAGGGTAGGCAGCGGCACTAACTCGATTCCCGGATTGCCAATCAAACCAATTTGCGAATGCCTCCCAACTTGACTCTGACTGATTTTGGGGACTCAATTTGACTTCATCCCGCAGGATCTGATGATTGGGGATCTCGCTCACAAAATCAATTACGGTATGCGAGGAGATGAAA
>JAAEMV010000890.1 GCA_024225195.1 Planctomycetaceae bacterium
CAACTCGAAAGAAATGACACAAAGCCTCAGCGAAATAAAAGCGAAGAGTGAAAGTAAGACCCCACATATCGCGTTTTCATAATTTCAATAAATCGGTATTCACCGAGGGAGGTTTTGGTGCAGGTGACACAAGCGGGTTATTCAAACTGGCTTCGGTTCATGAATGTTGTGGCGAAATGTTTGGGAGGGCATCGATCGCGTTTGAGCGATCTACAAAAAGCCCACTAGCATTTTAAACAGCACCTTAGGCGTCCAAGAAAGATCAGGTCTTGCCTAGTCATCCGCACGCTTTAAATTCGCAGAATCGATTACTAACTAAGAGCAATAAACTTGACCGCCCGACAGGGAAGCAATGAACATCGGTTGAGTAATGAAGCTTAAGTCTCGACATTCGTTTTCGATTCGAATTAATCACGGTTCCTGCGCACGTAAATTCAAGACAAGGTATAGCCGTCCTTAAAGCCCGCAAATCACCCATCCGAACCTAATTGATTAGCCCGTTAGCACAACGGATCTGTCACCATCCACATAAAACCACACGCTTAGTAGAGTTTCTTCAAAAGCGAAACCTGAATTCTGCCCGTGATTAGTGCGGTCTGTTATTTGACAACTGCCTAAATCACGGCCAAACTATAAATGACGATCACCTTGTTGGCTTCCCCTATGGCGGAGGTTCAACGAGGTGCTCCGTGAGGATCAGTTGCTTTGGCTATAAG
>JAAEMV010000891.1 GCA_024225195.1 Planctomycetaceae bacterium
GCCGTGAAGAAACCAAAGGTGAAATCAATTCCGTGGTAATCATTGTCAATTGTTTTAGGCAAGTGAACGACTGGAATGTTCTTTTCGGTTTTGTTGACTTCCTGGTACAGCTTGAATTTGTTAGCGGTCTTCAGGGTGTCGTCGCCACCAATCGAAATCAACGCATCAATTCCGATCGACGAGAGTGCCTCGTAAACTCGTTTCAGGGGAGCTGATTTTTCACTGTCCTCGAGGTCAGCCGGGCACGTAATGTGTTTCCCTGGGTTGGTCCGGGCGGTGCCAATCATGATGCCCTGAGCATTTCTTGTTCGGCCAAGCACGGGGTGCGTCAACTTAATGAAGTCAGTCCCCTCCACTAACGGTTCCGCGGCATCGAAGTCAGCCAATGAAGAGTAGCCGTGTTTAATACCGATGACTTCTACGTCTGCCCGTAGAAACGAAGCAGCCGCAGCTGAAATAACCGCATTGGCTGAGGGAGCAGGACCACCCGCAAACAAAATTGCAACGCGTTTAAATGAATGGTCTGGTTGAGCGGGAGGGGAGAGCGAATTTGCCACGTTGGATAGCCTCAATCTCAATAATTATGAAATACCGAAAACAGGAGTTTAGGCGAAAAAAAGCGACTTGAACACGGGCATTCTTGAACTGAAAAAATGTCTCCTGCCGGGGTACGCCCTTAGCGGTCATTTGGGGAGCAATGGAACGCGTTGCTGGGGAATGCGGGTGGTTTTCTACCGGTTATTTCAGGGAAAA
>JAAEMV010000892.1 GCA_024225195.1 Planctomycetaceae bacterium
GCTCAACAAAAAAGTCTTCCTGAACCCAACGGCTCAGCTTCCAATCTGCTTCGGACTTCGCAAACACAATAACCTGATGAGCCTTCATGCCGACGGCAGTACCGGATTCAGTGACCCCGCGCCCGTCAACTTTGGTGTGCATTTCAAACTCGTCACGCTGGTCGTTGGTGAAATCTCCAGCAACCACGCCAAACTTCAGCGTCTCCCAGCCAACATTCAATCGCTTCGAAGATTCCCAAGGATTAACCGCAACGCTGGTCTCTTCGCCGATCGGCCAATGAATAATCTCCAAAAAACCAGGCTCGCTTGGATCCGCACCAAACAACTTAGCTGGATCTCTATCCGCAATCCCTACGAACGATTCGCAGTTCTTAAAATCCTCCGGCAAATCGCTTTTGAGCCCGGCAGAGTTATCCTGAAACCATGCCGCCAGCGCAGTTAATCGCGGAGTCAGGTCGAGAAGAAGATCCTCACTCTCAATCAAATTATCAACTCGAAGCTCTTCTTCGGTAACGACCGCTTGGCCTCCTTGCTTCGCCCCGACAACCGGAGAGTCAGACTTCTTGCAGCCGGTAAAAGCCAAACCACCAAAAACTAGCACTATTAGGGCAACCCATTTTCTGCAATGAGTTTCCTTTTTATTAGGCCATTGAAGGGACCATCGCAGCATATCAGTTCAACTCCTCAATCAAGGTAACCACTTGTCCATCAGGAGAATCGATAGTCGATGTTTTCCCAGATGGCCACTTCACGACAAGCGAAACAACTTCGTCTCCAGCAGGCACTCCAACCGAAAGAATTTCAGAATTCTGGGTAGCAAACCCCTCCCCACATTGTTTCTGAACGATCATGGTTTTGCCAGATCGGTATTTTACATAAACTCTCGCTCCGATCCCATCACGATTGGTTTTCCCAAACTGGCCTTGAGCTGAATCTGCTGAACCGCGAAGACGAAAACGGAGCGATCGATTTCCGGGATACAAATCCTGCATTTGATTCTTATACAATTTGAATTTGGGATTATTGAGCGACATCAGTGCGATGTCCTGCCACCCATCTTGATCGAAATCAACGACCGCAAATGATCGCCCATCCGCAATGTCATCCGCACCGCTAACCAACGTGACATCGGCAAAGTTTCCCGCGCTGTTTAAAAACAACCGGTTTCGCTCATTACCACTGAGTGAATTACTTCTAAAACTAAATTGCTGCATACGCCGCCCGTTAGGATCACCCTCGGCAGGCATAAATATTTCGTCCTTATATTTCTGCGTATCCCATGCGGCCACTGACTGAAATTCTTTCTCTTGGCTTGGATCTTCGCGCACGACCGAGCGCCAAAGACACGATCAGGTGTCAACCTCAGTCGCAATCTCAGTCGGTGCCGTGTAATACCCCGAAGGCACATAGAGATCTAATTTTCCATCGTTGTTAAAATCTGAAAACTGACCACCGAACGACCAACCAACTTGGTGGACTTTGAACTCTCCCTCCCCACTCCCTGCACGCTGCTCGAATTCCCCGTCTTCGTTCACATAGAGAAAGCTACCTTTTGTCGCCACATCGATCCGCTCATCCACTCGCCCCAATTTATCGGCAATTCGACGACCGGCCTTTGAATACATATTGGAAACGTAAAGATCGAGATCACCGTCCTGATCAAAATCACCAAACGAGGCTCCCATGCCAAAACCTATACCGCGGTTGGTAATTGCGGTCTCGGTAACATTTACGAACACGGGTTGATCGGCGCCGATCGGCGTATCATTTCTCAGTAATGCATCGGGAGAAAAGTCATTACAGATGTAGAGGTCATCATCACCATCCGAATCAAAATCCGCCCACGCCGATTGGAACGACCGCCGCCATTGAGACAAGTCATCATCGTAAGGCACCCTCTCCAACCTGCCACCGCCTCGATTCATTAACAAGACATTTGCCGACCCCGGAAGATCGATCCAGCGGTTCATTGTCTTTCTTTTTTCGTCGTAGATTTCTCGCTCTTCATTCCCAAGAAAAACATCCTGAAACCGCAGAGACGCTTTATTCAAAGCGGGGTAACTACTGAGATAAATATCCAGCAATCCATCTCGATTTACATCCGTTGCGGAGATCCCGCAAACAAAATACTGTTTTCCCAAATCGGAGTGGGTCTTCGTTGCATTCTTGAAAACGCCTGACTCATTCAAAAAATACTTAGCCGGTTCCATTGGTCGACCCAAAATTGCGTCCTTGTCGCCATCGTTATCGATATCGATAAAGAGCGCGCAATTCACCATGTACTCTTCGCGAAGACCAATTTCCTCCGCCACGTCGATGTAGGAACCGTCAGGCTGTTGCTCCAGCATCTGGGTTGCTGCCCAACGTGAAGTGAGAAACATATCATCCAGCCCGTCACCGTTGTAGTCGACGACAGCTACGGAGGGAAACACATGATTCGATGGCAACGCTTCCCAATCAGCAACCAAGGGAACCGGTAAAGTAATCTTCCCGCCCTTGCGAGATGATCTCACAATGATTTCGTCCTTATGAGACCGCTGAATTTCTTGCAAGGTCTCAGAATCTGCAACCACCTCGGAAAGCACCTCACGGAAAAGGGGTTGGGCAGCTCGCTCTAAAAACAGATCACCCTGCAACCACTTCGTCAGCTCCCAACTTCCAGCCTTCTGCTCAAATTGAAAATCCTGATGCCCCTTCATACCCCAAACGGAACCAGATGACCTTCCACGGCCTTCGACTTTGCTGTGAATAGTGAATAAGTTTTCACTTGCGAAGCTGCCC
>JAAEMV010000893.1 GCA_024225195.1 Planctomycetaceae bacterium
ATCAGTCTGAAATTTTTGTATTGGATACCAACAACGGTAACACCCTTTGGAAAAACCAAAGAGACGAACCGACCACATGGGCCACACCACTGATTGTTTTGATCGATGGTAAAACGCAATTAATTACAAACGGTACCAATGCAGTTCGAAGCTACGACTTTGAAACTGGAGACATCATTTGGGAAACGACCGGAACGACACTTAACGCCATCCCCTGCCCCGTTCGTTATCAAGATCACGTTATTTGCATGGGGGGCTATCAGGGAAATGATGCCTTCTCTATCGACCTCCGCTCCCAAGGGAAAATCAACGATTCGCTGATAGGCCCCGGGCAAGCGATCAAGTGGCGCATCGAACGGCACACGCCTTACGTCCCCTCGCCACTGGTTACTGGAGATAGAGTCTATTTCACTAAATCTCTTAATGCGATTCTCAACTGCTACGATGCGAGATCGGGAAAGCCGATTTTCAAAACTGACGAAGGTTACCCGCTGCCAATTCGCCTACCCAAGCTAAAGCAGATGTATGGATCACCGGTGGCAACGAAAGATTTCATCTTCCTCACTTCAAGAGAAGGCACCACACTCGTCATTAAGAATTCTGCCAACTTTGAAATCATCTCAACCAATTCGCTTACTGAGGAAATAGATGCTTCTCCGGCTATTGTCGGTAATCAAATATTTCTTCGCGGCAAAAGAAATTTGTACTGCATCGAAAATGCAACCCAAAAGTAAATTGCCAGGCAAGCTTTTAACTTTGGTACGTTTTGATGCCTGCCCAACCCGATGCGTAAAAACTATTTCGCCCCGTCGTTTAATCTCGCGATCTCTTTTCGCAAATTTTTCATTTGCTCTGGAACGATAACGTTCAACCGGCACCGGTTCATTCCAAGAGGGCCTTTTTTTGCCACCAACATTGGATACACCTTTCCCGTTTCCGGGTTTTCTTTCGCCGAATAAAACCCGATTCCAACACTCACAATTTTGGGATCGCTCAGTCTATCGTTTGGCAATAAGAACGTCTCAACGAATAACTCGGAAAAATTCGCTTCGTCGAACAGTTCTTTTTCTGAAGGGAGCTGCGAAACTATTTTTCCATTTTCATCGCATAAGTGAAGAAATCGTGCACGCTCCAAATCTTTCTGCTTCCTCCAAACGAAGCTTAAGCGAATCCCGTCTCGCATCGCTACCGCCTCCGCTCCAACCAAACGAATATGGTTACCAAATTCAACATCGCGATACGGTGCGTGACTCGCCGCGATGATCTCATTCGTCGACGAAATGGGCTGATGATTGTAGTCAATAACCAAAGTGCAGCCGGCAAGTAAAACCGTGGCCCCCCAGACAACTGGGGTTTTCAAACAACGCCACCATTCCAATGGAAACGTCATCGCCGCCTTTTTGAATTGCCGACTATAAAGACTAAGCAATGCGTTTTTGGCAGGCATCTCGACCAACTTGTATAACAACGCGGCAATACTTACAGACATCACGATGACACACCCGGCAACCGCCACTGGTGAGTAATTTGCAAGTGACCAATCGTATTGCCTTTCAACCGCAATGATCACGGTGTAGTGAATCATATAGAGAGCGAAACTAATCTCGCCTAGGAACACCACGGCACGACTGCCTAAAAGTCGAGACAAGATGCCCTGAGATCTCGCAAAAACGTAAATCACAATTGCAAAAACAAAAACCATTGCCGTGTATTGCACCCACAAAGCCATCGCCGGACCACCCCAATCAGCGCGCCGCACCAAACCAACGATTCCATATTCTCGCATCACCCACGAAAAGCCCGGGATCAACATCAGCACGGCAATTTCAACTACCGAATGAGTGAATGACGAACGAGAGCGCTGCGATTCACGATTAAAGAAAATAAACCCTACGCCCATCCCCGTGCAAAATTCGGGCAACCTCAAGAACGGATTAACATGGCAGGCGCGCTCAAGATCATAACTGGCCCAAGCAGGTTGATTGTCAAGGATCTGTATTCCCTTGACGGCGGCTAACACGACCAACCAAAGAAGAACGTACTTAATCCAAAAACGCTTTTGCCCACCGATCAAAAAGAAAGGGAACATAAAATAGAAGAACATTTCAGTCGAAATGCTCCAAGACACACCGTTAAAAGAAAAAACCCATTTTGAATCAGGAACCCAACTTTGTAACAGCGCTAAATTCACTGCCAACATTTCATAGTCAATGGTGGCCATCCCTACGACGTAAATCGTCACAATTAAGCAGACGAGGTGGAGAGGCCAGATTCGAGCCCAACGCTTGAAATAAAACTTGGGAACCCGAGCGTAGGTTAACTGGTCTTTATAAACATAGGTAAGAATAAAACCCGACAGGACGAAAAAGAAGGAAACAGCCGCGCCGGCAACGACCGTCGAATACGCAGTCAGACCAAACCGCCCCAATCCGTCAAGATTGTGGTCAGCCACCAAGTGCCCAACAACCACCGCCATCGCCGCAAAGAACCTCATTCCAGTCAAAGCGCCTAAATGGTTCTTCTCCGCGTTCATCCATTTCCAATCAATCGTCCGTGGTAATTCAAACAAACTATGAGTTTGATCCTAATCATTTCCCCTGTTTCGACCAACACGATTCGAACGAGGTTCTGGTCGACGGCGTCGCGAACCCAAAGAAAACCTGCAATAAGCCCGCTTTTCATCTGAAAACTGGCCGCGGGACCTCCGATTTAGCCCTCAAAACAGAGGATTTAAGACCCGTGCAAAAATCTTAGAATTTTTAATCTCGACGCTGCACGAATGACCAAATGTGTCCAACCCTGCACCAATAATTAGGTAAAAGCAAAATTGATGCAGATCAATCACCTGATCAACCGCATAACTCATGCAAGGACACTCTTGAGTATGACCAAGCCTAGAAGAAAACCCAAAACGACTTATCACGCTTTTCTGGTCGAACCAGCACCTGGATTCGAGCCCTCCAACTGGCAACAAAACCCAGACTATTACAAAGTCGTTGAATATCTCGGCCCCAAATTTTTCAAAGGCCAAGCGGATGCGTGGAAATTTCTCCACAACCATGAAAAGCAAAATCAAGCTGCAATTGACACCTGGGCAATTTATCTTGATGAGCTTGATACACAAACTGCCCAACTGGGTTCGACACTATCGAATCAGGCTCTGCTGGCGCTCACGCGAAGCAATCTAGGCACGACGCAAGCTAATTGATTCGCAAACAGCAGCTCTCAGCGAACTCTCGAAAGCTCTAATTCTCCCGTGCTCGCGAACCGCCCTCCGAATCCATCTCGGGATCGGTTTTAGTATCCTTCTTGGTATCCGTCACCTCTTTTGTTGGGTCGCCAAGAAATCTTTCGTAGACGGCATTCAAATCCTTGTATTGATTTGGGTAGGCCATCTCACCACCGTTGTGCCCGACCAACCCAGTGCAAACAGCCAGTAGGATCATGCCAAACTTCCAGGAGACGCCGTCTTCTGCATCTCGTTTTCTGGCAGCTCTGGCGAACAAGGCCAAGATAATTGAGAAAGTCGTGATAATAATTCCACCGGTTCGATGCCAAAATACTTCTTGTGAAGTATCAAGTAAATCTTGCAACGATGCCACGGCACCTCGATGCTCCATCGGGCTATACCACCAACCACTAAAACACGCCGCCACTGCCCCAAAAGCACCAAGCCACAGGCAATAGTAAGCACAATCACCCATCACATAGTTACCACGCAAACTCAAGAAAGCAAAAAAACCAGAGGCTAATAGCAACCCAATCGGTAAGTGCACCGCGGCTGGATGAAGTGAACCCGCAGCGTTGTAAAGCTGCTTGTTTTGCCTGGCTAACTCCTTTGCGGTATTGGATTCTTCCACATCCAACTCTTGCTCATCACTTGTTTGGCCAACGTCGGTTGCAGCATCTTCCTGCGTTACCTTGGCAGGCTCCGTTCCGTCACCCGCCGGCGGCACTTCCTGTTCCGGCACCGATGGTTTTTCCGTGCTGAGGACTAATTCGACATCCTCGGGCCACGAAGCGCCCTGATCAATCCAATCCCTGAGAACTTTAATCTGAGCTTCGGTAAGCTTACTATGCTCCGGGGGAGGCATGATTTCATCTTCGTCATCCGAGACAATCAAGTAAAAAAGATCGCTATCTTCAGCACCATCGGATCCAATAAAATCAAGTGCATCGTCGCGATCAGAAATCTTAAAATCGTTTTCCTCTCCGTCTTTTTCAATTTCGCCATGACATTCGAGGCAATGAGATTCCAAAATTGGTTTGACTTGTTTTACGAAATCAATCTCATCTTGTGCCGCCACCTTAGAAATCAGCGATAACTGGAGCACGCCAAGCATCAACGCTGGAAAAACTCGCATGACCATCTTTGAAAAATTTTGCACAACCCTACCCTCGATTCAACTCAACAGTAACTAAGACGTCAAAAACAGACGACTTTAAGCCAAACGGCCTACTCAATCATATCTCAAATCACTTGGTTTGGCTTGTACAACCGCCGCATCTTTGTGGAAAAAGTTAGGCTGGACACCGGTAAGATAAGCAAGAGACGCAAACCGGACTTGCCTAATGGAGCACGATTTTTAATTAAAAATTAATTGGCTCAACGACGGGAAGCACCATAATTTTTCCGTCTCCTAGTCTTCCCGTTCTCGAAACAGCAACAATCTGCTCGATGATGGATTCGACTTGCTCATCCTGAACCCAAATGGAAATTTCAACTTTTGGAACAAAAGCCAGAGAATATTCATTTTCCCCGTACTGGTCGAGATAGTTTTTTTGGCGGCCATACCCTTTGACTTCTCGAATACTGATCTCCTCCACCTGCTTACCAGCAATCGAGGCGACCACTCGTTCCGCCAAAAATGGTTTAACGATGGCAACGATTTGTTTCATCTCAACTCCCACCATCTCGGTCACACAAACAACCAGCGCTCAAACGTCGCCTTGAGTAAGCCCCCTAATTGAAATCGCCAAGCGTTAACTCCTTCACGCTACTCAACCAGCAGCTGCCTCATCTCCAAGATTTACTGCGGCCCACGTCCAATGTCGATCTGAGGTAGCCTGCACAGAATTGGGATCAAATCCAAGCGATGCCACCAAATCGCGGATCTCATCCAGCGAGAGAGCGGCGTGAAGCGAATCCCTGAACAACCGTTGCGAGTATTCGGATTCTTTACCCGTGTAGGTCAACACCAACGCTTCAAGCGTTTCAGCGTCTTGAGGTCTCATCAGATCACGAATGAACAAGAGACCGTCCTCAGCAGTGACTCGTACCATCTCTTGCAAGCAAACTACAGGATCGGGGATATGGTGAATAATGCTATTCGACATCACCAAATCGAAAGCTCCACGATCGTATCCCATTTTTTTGGCGTCTACTTGGGCTAGCGTTATCCGCTCAATCATGCCAGCGGCTTCGACGTTGTATCTTGCCAGTTCCAGCATACTAACCGCTAAATCGACAGCCATCACGCGACATTCATGATCTTGTCGACACAACTCGACTGGAATGAGTGCCGTCCCCGTCCCCAAATCTAACACATCCCCGAAATCAAAATCAGCATCCGCGACGGCAGGATCCTGATCTCTGGCAAACTGAAACAACTCTTCAACAAAGTGCTGGTTCACGACAGAGTGATCCATGTCGTTATATTCTTGAGCTTCCTTTTCGGAATCCATCACTTCGGGTTCAAGCACTCGTTTTAGGACCATGTTGTTTCTCAAACTAGTTGTTCGTACTCTTCATCCGTCGTAATCATTTTTGACTTGCCGGCCATCGCAGCGCCTAGTCCGGCGACCAACAATGCCATCAGCAGATAAGCTCCGGCAAATTCCAAAACGATTGTTTTTTCAACCAAGCTAAATTTGGCGGCGTCGAATAATTCCCATGGCCAGAAAACTTTATCGCCTTGTAAAGGAGAGTGCATTAAACCGAATAGAGTAAAAACACCTCCCAAAGAGAGAAAGCCAGATGCTTTGGAAAAATCCCGATCGATGATTTTTGCCGTTGCTGAGGCCCAAATTAAACTGGTTAAAATGAAACCACCCGCCAGTACACTCAGATAAAGCAGCAGATTTTGAAGATCCTCCGGCAACGCCGGAATGTCCATGAACGGAATAAATCTTCCCACATAAATCATGACCAATTTTGCAGTCGCTGGGATACAAGCCATCGCCAGAGCTGCGTAATGCCGCCGAGGCGTCGCTTGAAAACTCTGGGCGGTAATCTCAAGTCCAATGAAAACCAGGATTGGCAGAACGGCTGCCTTCGGAATCCAGACGAAAATTAAACCGAAGTATCCAATCAGGCCAGCTCCACCAATAAATAAGGCGGTGGCCAACGTGTAAGCGGCACGTCCGCCCATCGCTTTATAGGCGGGGTGGCCAATGTAAGGTGTCGTTTGGACAACGCCGCCACACAACGCCGCCAACATCGTGGCAATCGCCTCAATACCAATCACGCGGCTTGTTTTAAAATCATCCCCGACCGCAGCAGCACTCTCTGCACAGTCGATTCCCCCAATCACCGTCGCAATTGCGAATGGAATGACGTAGCCAAGATAGGGGCCGACCTTGCCGAAGGAACCCACCCACTCAAAGGTAAATGCCGTTAACCATTCTTGCGGAAACCAGACTATACCGAAACTCATCGGTTTCTCGACTAAATCGACTTCCACCGCTTGTCCCGCGCCAAGCAAAACGTAGTAAACAAGACAGCCTGCCAGAACAGCCCCCAGCGCTCCTGGGATTTTGAATGGCAGTGCTTGCCGCGCAATTAAAGTCGCCAACACAATTATCAAAGATGCAAATCCAACCAAGGGACTGGCCGCAAGCTCCGTCATTTGGGTAAAGGCAATTAACAAAAGGGCAATGGCCGCGAGTGAACCAAGCAGCCCAGCTCTGGGGAAAATTCGATGCAGCCAGTTACAACACGGCGCCAAAGCAGCTTTAACAATTCCAGAGACCATGATTGCACAAATTCCAATGTGCCAAGTCTGCATCGCAGCCGCCTGTGGATCTAAACCCTCGGCAAGCCCAGCGGTGTACGAGGGCCCCAAAACCAACAAAACCATTCCAATGCTGCTGGGAGTATCCAATCCTAGTGGCATCGCCGTTACGTTGGTCAATCCAGTTCGCCGAGCGTAAAGAAATGCTAGCCCGAAAAAAAGGAGGTCGCCGACAAGTACGCCGATCGCTGTCCCGGGAACCATGTAAGCCAATGCAAAATCTACAGGGAACCCATAAATCCCGCTAAGCATGCTGACTAACAAAACTAAGCCAGCAATATTGTCTAACATCAAGCCAAAGAAGGCATTTACGTCACCAGAGCGTGCCCACAAGTATTTATTTTCCGTCATTAAACGACTTTCGGCATGGGGTTTGCATAAATGATTTGTCGGCCAGCAAAATCGATGCTGTCACTTTATCGGGGGCTTTCGGCACGCGAGTTTAAATTGCAAAAAAATCTCTGTCAAACGGGACCTAATGTGTCAGGTTGCTCAACGATACACGTCATAGAAGAGAAGGCAGTCCTTCGTAACATTTAAAATTACCCATTAAATAGGAGAGCATTGAGGAGAAAACGGTTGAAAACAGGGCTTTTTTGGCAAACACCGAACCAAACTCCGCTAAGATGCGTAAATCGTTATGCAAGCTACATTGACCAACGATGTTCATTTCACAGACCGACAATTCAAGGCAAAAATTGATCCAGTGACTGACGAGCAACTACTTCTCGACTACCGCAAAACCGGCGATCGAGAACTGTACGCACAGTTAGTCTATCGATATGAGCGTGAATTGTTCAGCTACCTGCGTCGCTACTTAGGCAACGCCGAAATGGCAGAGGACGTATTCCAAGCAGCCTTCTTAGCGGTTCATCTCAAGTGTGAAACGTTTCAGGAAGGTCGACGCTTTCGTCCCTGGCTTTACACCATAGCGACCAACGCTGCCATCGATGCTCGACGGCGAAACAAACGACACAGGACGGTCAGTTTGGACACACCGCGCGAGCAGGACAACGAGGACGTGGGTCGATTAGTTAATCTTTTGGAAAGTAGTGATCCAGATCCTTCCAGTGCCGCCGTCAGTGCCGAGCGAAATCGGCTTGTCCGAGAAACGCTCGACAAATTACCAGAATCCATGACAGCGGTTATTCACTTGGTCTATTACCAGGGAATGAAGTATCGGGAAGCGGCTGAGGTTTTAGACATTCCTGTAGGAACGGTTAAAAGCCGGCTAAATTCTGCGATCACCAAACTGACCGATGTTTGGAACACCAGCCACGTCGATTGAATGGATATCGATAGGGCCGAATCACAAGAGACCTATTTAAAGTGAAAAATCCCTCACAAGAAAATTTGCTGGGATACGTGTTAGGAGCATTGGACGCTCAAGAACAACGTGACATTCAGCAAACGATCGACGAAAACCCTGAGATCGAAGAACAGTTACTTAAGATTAAAGGAGATCTTCTGCCATTGGATTGCCTTGATTCGTCTCCGCCCCAACCCGGGTTGGCAAGACGAACCTTGGAATCGGTCGCCATTTGGCAGAACTCCTCTCCTCTAGCCTCGACCAACCATTCCCCGAATTCTTTGGCCGAGAGCGTTCTCGCTGCAATCGATTCAGCAGAGGCTTCGGAAGAGCCCGACCCGGAATCGTCAAAACCACGACTACGCGTTTCAATCTCGGACCGCCTTCTCCATCCGAACACTTGGTCTTTACCTGACGTGTTAGTGGGCACTGCATTTCTAGCCATTTTTGCGGGTCTGCTTCTTCCGGTTATTTCTTACACAAGATTTCAAAGCCGTATCGCAGTCTGCGATTCTAATCTCCAAGCTTTCGGCAGCGGAATCATCACCTTCAGCGGTGCGAACGAGGGTCGCTTTGTTGCGATTCCGCGGATGAACCATTTAGTCTCGGTCGGCCACATTGGGCCAGTTCTGAAAGACGCTGGACTTCTCGAAGATGACTCCGTCCTCGCTTGCCCCGGAATTGCGAATTCTCGGCCACCGGTCAACATTCCTACCTGCGAGCAAATTGAAGCTGCCCAAACTCTGACCGAACTCGACTACTACCGGCAGAATTCTTTGGGGCACTTTGGCTTTTCCATGGGGCACCAAATCAATGGCACCTATCAACCGCCACGCGTCTGTGGAAACAGCATTCGCGGAGTCAGCTATGTCATCATCGCTGGCGACCGCCCCTCAGCGAACATGCCTGGCAGAGCGAGCATGAACCACTCCAACCACGGCCAGAACATCTTATTCGAAGATGGAAGCACCCGTTACGTTGTCGGACACTCTCTCGGAGAGGATGCCATTTTCGAGAATGACTATGGGATCGTCGGTCCAGGCTCTCACTTTGGCGACAATGTGATTGCGGCCGCGCACCTACGCCCCGCCTCGGAGTGAAGTCGGCTCACCGGTGGGCTGACCCGTTATCCAGCACTGTCATTCCTGACTTGTGAAATCAACGTATCCTTGATGGCTCATCGGACGGCTCACTAGGAAGCCCTGGACCATATCGCAGCCGTGATTCCTGAGAAATTCAACTTGCTCAAACGTCTCTACGCCTTCTGCAACCACCTTTAAATTCAAACCGTGGCCAAGAGACAAGATTGTTTTCGCAATCGCCACTGAACGCGTGCAATGCGGAATATCACGGACAAAGGAGGGATCAATTTTTAACGTGCGGATCGGAAAATCCCGAATGTAACCGAGCGATGAGAACCCAGTGCCAAAATCATCGATAGCGATCGACATTCCGAGCGCATTGATTTCGTGCATCAGCCGCAATGCGCGGTCTTTGTCCTCCATCACAGCGTTCTCAGTAATCTCTAACTCAATCCACTCGGGTTGAACATCAGTCGTCTCCAAAGTCTGCTTCAGTCGTGAGATGAAGTTTGGATCATTCAATTGGCGCGGAGATAGATTCACTGCAATCGGGCCGGTCAGCACACCACTCTGATGCCATAGTCGCGCCTGTCGAGCAACGATTTGAAACACGCGATCCCCTAACTTTTCAATCAACCCAAAATCTTCTGCCAGGGGAATAAATTCAGACGGAGAAACGATCGCTCCATCTCGTTTGGTCCAACGAACGAGTGCTTCACAACTGTTAATACGATTTTCGTGAAGACAGAGCTTTGGCTGATAAACGACCTCCAATTCATCACAATCAATCGCTGTTCTCAATTCCCCCAACAAGCTTTGACGCCGTTCCAAATCATCCGCCAATTCAGAAGAAAAGAAAGTCACTTTATTCTTTCCTTCCTCTTTCGCTTGATACATCGCAACATCCGCATGACGCATCAATGACTCAACTGTATCTGCATGATCGGGATAGATTGTCGTTCCAATACTTACCCCAATAAACACTCGCTGACCCTCCAAAACAAATTCCCGCCTGATCGACTCGACAACAGACTCCGCCGCAGACCTTGAGTCCAGAGAACCGTCTGACTTTTCAATCATCAAAACCGCAAACTCATCTCCTCCAAATCGAGCGATAAAACAATCCTCATCGAGAGTGTCTCGCAAGCGTTTGCTTACCTCGACCAGCAGCTGATCTCCCGCATCGTGTCCCAACGTGTCGTTTACAATCTTAAAATCATCTAAATCGAGAAAGCTAACGCTGAATCTTTTCTCGCGAGCTTGATCCAACTCGATTATTTCTTCCACACGTTTTCGGAAAAACCTTCGATTAGGTAATTTTGTGAGATGATCGTGCAACGCTTGCCGACGCAACTCCAGTTTTTTCATCTCGATCTGTGTAATATCTGAAAACAGCGCGATCAGATTAGTCGTTTCACCATCGATATTTTTCGAGGGACTTATCGAAAGCCAACTTGGAACCTTTTCGCCATTGCGGCGGAGGACCCTCACATTTCCAGACCAGGGTTTTCCTGACTGAACGCACGTTACAATTTCAGCATAGATCGCCGAATCACAGTGAATCGTGTTAGACAAACAAGTTCCCATCAACTCCGCATGAGCTTTGCCAATGGTAGTGATAAATTCTGGATTCGCCTCGCAAATCAACCCATTGAAATCGAGGATGACAACCGCTTCACGGGCTGCCTGAAAAACACTGGCTAGCAAATTGAGCCGGTTTTCGCGTTTCCGCTCAAAGGTCACATCGCGTGAACAGGTTACAAAATATGATTCGTCACTTTCAGTATCTCGAAAGCTTGCTCGGCGAGTTGAAAGCGTAAAGGGAGCACCACTCGAATCAACAAAATCTTCGATTTTTGATCGCGAGTTGGCGGACTTCTCGACTTTCAATTCGAAAGAGTCATCCTCCACCGAATAGTCGCCCTCAAGAAAATCTGCGATGGTGCGTCCAATGATCTTATCTCGATCGACGTCGTGGGTCTCGCAAAAGGCATCATTCACAAATAGAAATTGACTCTCCGATGTTTTTACCGAGAGCGGTTGGGGGGTTGCATTCAATGCGTTGCGAAGAAAACTCACCTCTCGAATTAACCGGCGCTCTTGGCCTTTAGACTCGGTCTCATTTCGAATGGTTAAAAAGCAACAAGCAGTTGGGCGACCCGCATTCTCAAAATCAAATGCCCTCGATTCAAATTCATACCAGCGTGGAGCCGAAGCTGACTTTAACTTCAATTCAAACTGAAATCCCACCGCTTGGATTATATTTTGCTCAATTCTACTTAGCATTTCTGGGTTTAAATCGAATCGCCGATCTAACAGTTGGCCAATTGTAGACGATTCCAGACGAGATCCCTCACAACCAAAGACTTCCAAGGCTGCCGAATTGAAACTGATGCATTCACCACTACACAACAGTAAAACCGCGTCCGGTGAGTTATGCACCAACGACATCAACGAATGATGAAATGCGGACGCATTAGTGACCCGATTGTCAGCAGACTGCCCGAGAAATGTTGCATCATCATTTACAGAAGACGGTAAAAGATCAGTTTCGCTGACGTAAGAGTCTAGTCGAGCCAGCACCTGTCTCATTCCGTCGAGAGACGATTTCCGCTGCCCTTTATGTAATTCGTTCATTAGCTTTTGAGAGGGCTCACTTTTATTAGCAATGGGTCAGAATGCTTGGCTTTAAAACGTAAGTCATTTATGGGACACTTAAGGTGAAAAATAATTTCTTTCCCCTCTTATTTGGGGCGGTTATTTGAAAACGACAAGACTTGGGTCAATCGGACACCTTCGCTCAGTCTTGCTAAGGGTTGTCCGGGTTGTAGCGATTATTCATGCTGTCCACAGACGAAAAATCTCAACCAAAAATGTTGAACCCAATCTCAATTCTCAAACTCTGAATGTCCGAAAAAGCAAAAACTATGGAACTCATGAGCCCCGCCGGCTACTGGCCCGAATTACAGACCGCCATCGAGGCAGGTGCTGATGCGGTTTACTTTGGCTTAAAACACTTTTCAGCGAGAGGCAAAGTAGGTTTTTCGCTAGAGGATTTACCCGAAGTCGTGGAGACACTTCACGCCAGAGGAGTAAACGCATTCGTTACTTTTAACACGCTCGTGTTCGAGCATGAATTCGAATCGGCTGAAACCGCTATCCTTGCAATGGCCGCCGCAGGAGTCGATGCGGTCATTGTTCAAGACCTTGGGATTGCGAGCTTGATTCACAAAATCGCCCCCGAGCTGGTCATTCATGGCAGTACGCAAATGTCCATCACCAGCGCTCAGGGAGCCGAACTTGCGAAATCGGTGGGCTGTCGCCGCGTTGTCCTCGGTCGCGAACTTAGCTTAAGTGACATCAAAACCATCTCAAAAGCAACCGATGTTGAACTTGAGGTGTTCGTCCATGGCGCCCTTTGCGTTTCTTACTCAGGACAATGCTTCAGCAGCGAGGCGTGGGGCGGCCGAAGCGCCAACCGCGGTAAATGCGCTCAAGCGTGCCGGTTTTCATACGATCTTATCGTAGACGGTGAAGAACGCGACCTCGGTGCATTCCGCTACTTACTCTCACCGGGTGATTTGTTCGCCTTGGAACAAATCCCTGAATTACTCGAGATGGGCATCGCCTGTGTAAAAATTGAAGGGCGTTACAAAGACTCAGAATACGTTGGATTAACCACACGCGCCTATCGGGAGGCCATTGATCTGGCAAAGCACCAACTTCCAGTAACTATCGAAGAGGACCAAAGACTGGAAATCGAACAGATCTACTCACGGGGACTGGGAGCACACTTTATCTCCGGAACCAACCATCAAACGGTGGTTAACGGTCGCGCACCAAGACATCGCGGCATTCAACTCGGCGAAGTCACTTCGGTTTCGAATTCCTACGTCGAAATCCGCACTCAACACCCTGTCAAACGTGGAGATGGCCTCGTATTCGATGCAGCAGATTGGCGCAGTCCGGACGAACCCGAAGAAGGCGGCCATGTCTACGAAGTACGACTCAGAGATGACTCCATTGTCGAATTGGAGTTTGGCCACGACGACATTGATTTTTCCAGGATCCGGGTGGGGGACCTCGTTTGGCGAACCCGCGATCCTCAACTCGTCAAAAGCCTCAAGCCGTTGACCCGCACTGAAGTTCCAATCTTTACGCGAGAAATTTCCTTTGAAGTCACCGCAAAAATTGGCGAACCCATTTCGATCATTGCCACCAACGAAAATGGACGAACTGCCCAATATATTGGAGACGATCCACTCCAACCGGCGAAAAAAAGGGCGTTGGACTTGGAAATCCTTCACGAAAAACTCGGACGACTCGGAGGCACACCGTTCCACCTCAAAGACATTAAGTTGTTGACAGAGGAAAGTGTTTTCGTTCCCACAAGCGAACTCAATCTGGCTCGTCGCCAAATGGTTGACCAGCTATTTGAAGACAGCGGTAAAACTGTTCCGATCCCTGCAACGCCAATGGTCGCTTCGACATTAGTAGAAATGCAAGATGCACGTACCAAAGTCCTAGATGATAGTGTTGGTTCTCAACGAACTACATTGCACGTATTGGTACGTTCGCCTATTCAGCTAGATGCCGCGATCGAATCTCTGCAACAACTTAAGAGTTCCGCACCCGAATTGGCGAGTTCGATTACTCTGGATTATCTCGAACTCTATGGCCTTCGGCCGTCCGTTGAAAAAATCAAGGAAGCAGGCATCGAACCCCGCGTAGCCAGTCCTCGGATTCTCAAACCAAGCGAACAGAAGATCATTCGTTTTCTATTATCGCTGAACTGTGACATTCTAGTTCGCTCGGGTGGACTGCTCTATGACCTCATTCAAACGACCGAGGGCGAAAGCGAAACGACTGCCCGCCCGAAGTTGATTGGCGATTTCAGTCTCAACGCCGCAAACTCGATAACTACCTGGACTTTACTCAACCAAGGCGTCGCCCGCGTTACACCGGGATACGATTTGAATTCCGAACAAATTCAGGAGTTAACCGAAAGAGTCCCACCGACGAAACTCGAAGCCATTGCCTACTCTCACTTGCCCGTTTTCCACATGGAACACTGCGTATTCTGTCGATTCCTTTCCGATGGCACTGACAATACGAACTGCGGCCACCCATGCGAAAAACACCAAATTTCCGTTCGTGATTCACAAGGAAGAGCACACCCGGTTATGGCGGACGTAGGCTGTAGAAATACAATTTTCGGCGCAGAAGCCCAAACAAATCCACATGCAATTGTTTCCTGGCGAACCGCCGGAATCGCGGACTTCCGACTTGAATTCGTCCACCAAACCCCGGAACAAGTTTCTAAAATCACAACCGCTTTCGGTCAGTTCTTGAGTTCCGAAGCCACCCCGGAAACTGCCGAAAAACTGGCTCAAACAATCGAAAAAAACTCCCCACAGTCAACGACGGAGGGGAGTTTATTTGTTCCAGCAGATTACAAAAACTTAGTTCAACTAAGTTGAAAATTCACTGAACTTATTCACGCAACAATCGAGTGAGGCCGAGTATTTTACTCTGCTGCAACTCGATTTCGTTTAAGTCCTTACCGGCAGCCAGCTTTGCCATCCTACGATTAATCTCCTGAAGAATGCCAAGAGTATTGAGAACGCTTTCTTTCATCTCTGGAGCGTAGGCTTCCTCGATCATTGGCATTACCTTTTCGGTAAACGCGGAACTATCTCCACCCGCAACCATCATATTAATGGCATCTGCAAAATCAGCTTGATGCTTATCCATCATGTCCTCAAAACCTTCACTTGTTAGTTTTTGAGTTTCTTCAAGTTGTTCGTCGATGTAAGACATTAAAGCCACCTCAGCCTGCTCGCGAACAGTGGGCATACTGGCAATCAATTCTTGGCTCGCCTGATTTGCCCAGACTGGAGCTGAATTCCTAACCTCTGCTGAAGCGATTTCCATCGCCCGCGGGGAATTATCTTCAAGGTAGGCTTTCGCAGACCCCACCACGGTCTCCGGTTGTGTTAACTCATCAAGCATGAAATAGCCATAACCAAAGTACACGCAAAGCAAGGCAATCGAAATCAAACCAACTACTAAAGAAAGATTCGTACCGAGCGATGTCATGCGACGTTTTCCAGCAAGCTCTTTTACTAGATGGTCGATTCTCTCTTCTACATGGGAAGTATTTGTCATTTTAACTCTCGTCAATAAAGTATTTTTAAAATTTCTACAGCAGGATTGAATTTAAATCGCGTAATCAATTATCCTTTTTCGGTACTTCATCAACCCCATCATCTGACTCCCCCACATCTGCATTCTCATCATCTGACTCCTTGACGGTTGGCTTGGGCTTGGCCGGTAACTGCTTTGTCTTGCCAACATCGGGAGCCTTTAATTGTGGAGCCGCTTTGGAGGCTCCAGTGGCTGTCGAAACGTCTTTTTTGACCGGCATTTGGTAATTCTCTGAGTGAATCAACATCAAACGAACTAACTCAAGCATCTCCGCAAGAATCTGTTCGCTAACAGGAATGTTTCCTTGCTCTGAATCTGCAATTGGAAAACTTTCCAATCGATCAGCCAGGATTTCGATTTGCTCTTGAAGAAAATCCAAATAATACCGATCACCAATTTTTTCGTAAATTCCTTCAACGTTGCCCCGCACTAACTTGAGCTTCTCGGGATCCTCAAGAACTGGATACTGCCGCACCAAAATCTTTTCTTGCTTAGAAAGCAGCTCTTCATAGGAAGCCGCCAATTTAACTTTGAGCTTCTCCTCGACATTCGCAATTAATTGCTCACGTTCAACATCAAACGCATCCATGTAGGCGTCGGAATCCTTCTCGGCTTGCTCACGGAACACTTCTATCACGTAAGGCCCCTGCTCTTCCATTAACTGAACGAGCTGTTTCGTCAAAGGCTCTGCAAATTTCTCAGGCTCCGTTTGAATGATTCTTTGCACCTCGACAATTCGCTGATTTTTAATCTCGTTGTACAACCCTGTGAATTTAAATACGGCACCAACTGCAAAAACTAACAAGCCCGCAAACAAAATCATGCGAACTTTCGTGGCCCACCTCAGCGCGTTAAGGATTCGTCTGCTTTCATTCTCCAACTCGCTGAGCTTTTTATTTAATATCTCGATTTGTTCCTCTTGCGTTGTCATGCTGTACCTTTCTCAAGTATCAGAAATCATGTTTGGAAGTGATTGATCAAACGCGGCTTGAACGATCCCGAGTACGTTTCTAGCGAAGCAAAATGCAATTTGGTAGGAAATTGCGGCAAAATTCGTCCATAAACCCGCCAATTTCCCCTGCTGGGGAGGAACAATCTGTTTTAAGTTTTATTAACAGGCTCCTTTGTCCCCTTAGCGTTTATCGCCACCTGCCAAGAGCTTTCGGGATTTCAATCCACACAGCAGTTCTAAGCCACAACTTGACCTCCCTCCCCGGCTTAAGCTGCCGTATAATCCGAGTCCTTCGAAGCCCAAACCAACAGTCCAACCAATCAACCTAGGAATACTAATGTCAGCTGAGACCGTCATCCGATTGCCCGAACGAAGTGAAGTCAAGGAATCGGATACCTGGGATCTAACTCAGTTATTTGCAGACGATGCCCAATGGCAGATTGCCTTCGAAGAAATTGAAATACAAATCAAAGGTTATGAAAAATTCCGAGGCACGCTCGGCAGCAGTCCAGAATCACTTGCAGCCTGCCTAGAATTTGACAGTCTTGTTGAACGGGCTGCCGAACGATTGGGGAACTATGCTTATTTGAAAACAGTCGAGAACCAAACCGACAGCACCTATCAACGAATGATGGGGCAGTTCCAAAATATCGCGACCCGCGCAGGTGAAGCGGCAAGCTTCATGCGACCCGAAATCCTCGCAATCCCCGATGAACAATTGACACAGTTTATCGAATCACCATCACTCCAGCTTTTTGGGTTGGCACTGGAAAGACTGACGCGATACAAAAAATTCACCCTTGGCGAAAAAGAAGAGCAACTGCTGGCGATGCAAGGCGAAATGGCAGGGGCAACCTCAAAGATTTTCCGCCAGCTACACGATTCTGATCTCAAGTTTGGTAATGTTACCAACGAGAAAGGGGAGTCAATCGAACTGTCTCCAAGCACATTTTCCCAATTCTTAATTTCGCCTGATCGGGAAGTACGAAAAACCGCCTTCCATCAATTTTATGAGCAATTCACAGCCCATGAAAACACTTTAGCGGCAACACTCTCGGGTTCGATCCAAAAAGACATTTACTACGCGCGGGCACGCGGCTACTCCAGTGCACTCGACCAGGCTCTCTACGCCGACAACGTCCCCGAAACCGTTTACAACAGTCTAATTGAGTCGGTTCGTAACCATCTACCGTCACTCTATAAATACTACGACCTTCGCAAACGAAAAATGGGACTCGACGAGATCCATCATTACGACACTTACGTTCCAATCCTGAGCGATATCGAAGTCCACCACAATTGGGACCAGGCGGTTGATGTTGTTTGCGATTCGCTGGCCCCGCTTGGCACCGAATATTGTGCCACCCTCCGAGCTGGTCTATCGGGACGTTGGTGCGATCGCTACCCAAATGCAGGAAAACAATCCGGAGCATTCAGTTACGGAACCTACGATGGGATCCCGTACATCATGATGAATTACAAACCAACGGTGCTCAATGATGTATTCACGTTGACGCATGAAGCCGGTCATTCAATGCACTCTCACTATTCCATCAAAAACCAACCTTACGAATACTACAATTACACGATTTTTGTAGCAGAGGTCGCAAGTACGTTTAACGAGCAGTTGCTTACGAAACATATGCTCGACCACGCGGGGGACGATCGACTGCGAGCCTATTTAATTAACAACGAAATCGATGGGATTCGAGGAACGATTATTCGTCAAACAATGTTTGCCGAATTTGAAAAAATCACTCACGCGATGGCAGAGGCAGGAGAGCCGTTGACTGTCGAGTCTCTCAAAACAACCTACGGCAAACTATTAGCTGATTACTTTGGCCCGGACTTTGCCGTCGACCCCGAATTACCACTGGAATGCATGAGGATTCCACACTTCTACCGCGCCTTTTACGTTTACAAGTATGCAACTGGACTCTCTGCAGCCATTGCCTTAAGCCAACGCGTGCTCAATGGCGGCGAATCCGAACTGAACGACTATCTTAGTTTCCTTAAAGGCGGTTGTTCCAAGTATCCACTGGACCTGCTTCGAGACGCAGGGGTCGATCTGGAAAGTCCAGAGCCAGTTGATACCGCGTTAAAACGTTTTGGAACCCTTGTCGATGAGCTAGATGAACTTCTTTAATCGCGTGTCTGAAAGCAAGCATGAATGGCACCCAAAAACGTTACTGCATTTCAAGAGGTATGACCTTGACGCCTGCCAAAACAAAAATGCCGTTAAAATGGTCTCGTGTCAGTTGGCTCCGATTGAGTTTAGGTATCCTTATCTGCTTGCTAGGTGTTGCGGGAGAAACCTCGGCGCAGCCTTCACCCAAAGAGGGCTCGTCGACCGACTGGCGCGGCGAACGAATTGCGTTAGAGAATGAGTTCTTAAACGATCTCAACACGATCGCTCAGTGGTGCGACGCCAACGGCGAATCCAAACTCGCGCAAACCACTTTATCGTTGTTCACCGACCGAGACCCTCGTCGTCAGTATATTTTTCTTCCTTCAGAAAAACCGATGCCTATCCTTTCGGCAGGAGGACCTCAGGAATGGCTTGATCAACTCAATCAAGCCTCAGTCGACCACGGCAACCGCATTTTTGATTTGGCAAAACTTGCGGCGGACAAAGGCGCAGGCAGTTTTGCTTACCAATTGCTTCACGAGGTTTTATTTTACAATCGAGACCATTTAGCGACCCGGAAAATTCTTGGGCATAAGCGACAGCAAGACGGTTGGAATGTTGCGCCTGATTCCTTGCGAGCGAAAACGGCAACCCGTCCCCATGACTTTGTACAATGGCCTGCCAAGAGTTACGTTCGTGTTCTGACACCTCATTTTGAAATTGAATCTGACGCCGGTGAAGCCCGGATCGC
>JAAEMV010000894.1 GCA_024225195.1 Planctomycetaceae bacterium
AAATTGATGATGCGATCACGAGATTTAGCTAAAAATAATTCCGATGATATCAAATGGCTGCAGATGCGTGAAACCAATATTATCGGCGACGCCGGAAGTAGACTGATGATGCGCATTGAGGACTTTGACGGTAAAACTGATGATGCAGCCAATGACCTTATTGAACAGCACTGGGACCGCTGGGGCAAGCGACGCAATAAACTATGTGCTTATCGACGACGTTCTGGCTGGCTGGATATTTTAGGTTTAGTAGACCGAACACTGGCGATTGACGGTGAATGTTTTGTCCGCAAAGTCTATGACCCTGATAGCCCTTATGGTTTTCGATTGGAAGTAATTGATACTTTAGAAATAGATATCGACTATAACATCGCCCATTACAACGGTAACCAAATTGTTATGGGCGTTGAATTAACCTTGCAAGGTGAAGTGGTAGCCTATCATCGGAAAGTAGTAATTGAGAATCATTCGACCAAATATCACCGCATTCCAGTTGCTGAAGTTTATCACTTATATAAAGTTACTTTCCCCGGACAGTTACGCGGCTTTCCACAAGGCAGCGGGGCAATTTTAGACATCAATATGGCTCAGAAGTATCGGGAGACCGCATTGGCTGGGGCGCGAGTTGCTATTGCTCAGATGGGGTTTATTACTTCCCAAGGAGACTCGGATGAGGTTGATTTAGAAGCAAATACCCCTGGTACCCAGAGAGATCAAACTATTGGCATGGAACCGGGCATGATGTATCGCTTGAACCCGGGCGATGGGGTTAGTTTTTTCACGCCACAGCAACCAGTTGCAGCGTTCCCACCCTTTATGAAAAGCATCGGGCGCAGTATCTCGCAAGGTTTAGGTGTGTCCTACAACAACCATGCTGAAGACTTAGACAACGTCAGTTTCTCATCCATGCGCGCCGGGGCGATCGCTGAACGGGATATGTGGAAACTGGCGCAACGCTTCTTAATTCAGAATTTTATTGAACCTGTCTTTGCCGACTGGCTGCGGGCATTGTTGGCTTCCGGTCTCACCCCACTGCCACAAAGTAAATATCATAAGTTTTTAGCTGACCGCTGGCAGGCACGGCGCTGGGATTGGGTTGACCCGTTTAAAGACGCTAAGGCCAATGAACTTAAACTCAATATGCAGATCACTTCTCGCCGCCGGATATGTGGCGAAATCGGGCTGGATTTTGACGATATTGTGGCCGAATTAGAACAGGAAAATAAGCAACTGGTTCAACATGGGTTAACGCCTGAATCATTTAATGAAAAGCTATTTAAACAAGCAGGAGCTGACGATGACAAAAACACATGAAATAATTTGCGAACCCAAGGCACGCAGTCACGAAATACTCAATACTGAAGTGGTTAGTGAAGATAATTTAACCTTGCGTTTTTCGCTGTCGAGTGAATTTCCGGTCAGACGTTATAACTTTGCCCGCGATGAGCATTATATGGAAGTGCTTTCGCATCGATCTGAAGATGTTGATTTTTCACGGCTGGAAGCTGGAGCTGCCTTCAGAGATGGACATGGCGGCGACCAGATTGGCATCATGTCGAATCCGGAACTTAGAGACGACAAGCTGTTTGTCACGGTGCGGTTTTCACCGGACAATTCACGGGCCAAGCTGATTTATAACGATATGAAAAATGGTATCCGCCGTAACGTGTCGGTAGCTCCAGTTTATACTGGGCCCGGTATTGTTACACCTAAAAATATTGATAACTTGCGGGCGATTCGTTTCCCGTGGCGCCCAGTCCACGGCGCTACGGTAGCAGACCCGGCAGACCCGACGGTTGGCGTCGGGAGGTCAGAGCCGGAGAGCGGTAAACTACGCCTCGAGTATATAGATGAGACTATTAACAGAAATGATCAAAGCAAGGAGAAAGCTATGTCAGAAGAAACTAAAGTTATTGTAAATGAAGACATCGGAGCCGCACCGGAACGCAGCATGGTAACTGAACCGGTCGACACTAAAGCAATTGTTGCTGACGAGCGTCACCGGATTAGTGAAATTGCCGCTACGGGTAAAGCCTTTAATATGGAA
>JAAEMV010000895.1 GCA_024225195.1 Planctomycetaceae bacterium
AAACCGCCAAACTCAATGGTGTTGATCCACAGGCTTGGCTCACTGATGTTCTCAGCCGTATTGCAGATCACAAGATCAACCGCATTGACGAGTTGTTGCCGTGGAACTACCATGCTGGCCAGTGATCAGCAGGACGCTTACCAAAAATCAATCGTATCCTTTAAAACTGACCGCTCTTCATTCGCCAGCAAGCTTTGTGCAGGGAAACAAGCAAAAAGACAAAAAATAAACATTAGTTTTGTATAGTACTTCAATCCGGTAATCCCAAATCTACTCGGATAACATCGACTTTAAGCACATGTGGGGCCAAAATCATACTGCAACAGGACTCCATATAGCCGACATTTGCATGAACTGAGGAGGCGTAATTACTCACCCCCAACATTCGGTTATTTTGGGACCTGATTTCAGGATATTGTGGTCAAAAGCGTCTGAAACGGGGTTTTCCCGGAGAGTTTGCCGGTGTCGACCACGGTTCGCACTGCGCAATCGCCTTCAGCTGCCC
>JAAEMV010000896.1 GCA_024225195.1 Planctomycetaceae bacterium
CAACAATCGGCAAACCCTGAGCATCGATATACTTTTGGTAAAAGGGATCAAGCTTAAACTGTTCTCTGATTTCCGTCGGAACCGCCGTCACTTTCTGAGCGGATAATTCCGAGGGGACGATTAAGAAACAGGCTAGCAATCCACTGAGAGTCAGCAGGGGCCCAAAGTAAGAACGGTCGAACATCGCTTTTATCCATCCAAATTTGTTTACTGGGATTGGTCAACTCCAACGGTGCACCTGAGCAAGTGAATGGCAATGATCGGCTTGCTTGGCTCGGTTTGCTTAGCTCGGCTTGCTTAGCCTAACTGAAACCATGGGCTGTTAGTGAATTGTAGCGGCGATTGCGGCTGCGGCTTGCATTGCCTTGATCGCTGCAAGGGTCGCCTTGGTAGCGAGGATCTCACCTTTGCTGAGTTGTTGAATTCGTTTTTTGTACTGGCGTAGTTCTTCCGGACTGAAATTCGCCTTTAGTAGGCCGGCGTGAGAGGCGACGGCGATCAAAACAGCAGTGCGATCATCTGGATGGGCATCTTCGTTAAACATGACGTCGGCCATGCGTTGGCGAATTATATCTTCGTAAGTTCCATCGATTTCAGGGTATCGTTGCTGGGAAAAAATCCAGAGCACCGTTTTTTCATCGTGCTGGAGAATGCCGAGGTCGCATAGCTGTTGAGCAATGCGATGTTTCAGCTTGGGCTGGTTGGCAATTTTGCCAACCCAATGTTGCATTTTCTTTGGCTTTGTCGAGTCGTGAATGAGGCATAGAGCTTCATCAAGTATCTCGTCCCCGGTTGGTGACCTGTCGACGACGCCTACGATTTGATCTTTGTCGGAGCCAGCTACAATGCGCTGCAGCAGGAGTAGTTCGCTAATGATTGTGCCGGCGATGGCGTACAAAAAATATCCGCTTGAAAACGTTCCCTTATCGTCGCGGATAGCTAACAGCATTGTCTCCTGATAGAGAGCAAGTGGTTTCGACATTTCGTACCCCTAGTTTGAATACTGATTTTAAATCGGCGAAAAGTGCTGATCCTTCATTCGATAAATTGATTCGTAAATCCCGAGCGATTATTAGCCAAAATCGAATGCTTTGGGCAGTTTCTTGGCAGTTTCTTCACTAATAAACAAACAAGTGATTCTATGGCACGCCGCAGTCTAATTGGCTCGTCTGGTTTTCGGATCGAGATAAAAACGTATGCCGAGAGTTGTTCGCTCCCTCACATCAGGAATAAAGCTCCAATCGCTATTGATCAGTGGAATCATCCTCATCAGCGGGGGAATTTTCAGCGTCCGTTGACTCGGTGTCGTTTGATGCTTCCGCCGATACTTCGGAGTCCTCAGTGACTTTTTCGATGGCCTCCGGCACAGACGCTGCAGAGGATTGTTGCGAGTCCGCGGCATGTGCCTCATCGGTTGGCGGGGTTGTTGAGTCTGAATTGCCTGCTGTTTCGCGAGCATCGTTCGGCTTTTTGCCAAGCTCGCCGAGACGTCGGAAAATGACAAAGAACGAAGGCACAAAAAGCAAGGAGAACACTGTCGCCGCCATCATCCCGCCAACGACCGCGTTACCAACGGCCTGTCGGCTTGCGGCCCCTGCTCCACTGGCAATCAGGAGTGGAAGGAAACCCAAAATCGAGGAGAATGCGGTCATCAGAATCGCGCGGAATCGAAGCCGTGCAGCTTCGACAGCAGACTCGGTGATCGACATCCCCTCTTTTCGTTTTTCAGCAGCAAACTCAACAATCAGAATTGCGTTTTTACTTGCCAGTGCAACCAGGAGCACAATTCCAATTTGCGTATATACATTTGCATCGGCTCCGCGAGCTGTCAAAATCGTGACAACTCCTAACGCTGACAATGGCACCACAGCAATCACCGCCGCCGGCATTGTCCAGCTTTCGTATTGGGCGGCGAGTACGAGGAACACGGCAACAATTGCCAGTGCAAGAATCACGGCTTGTCCACCAGCAGCTTTTTCCTGGTAGGAAAGTCCAGTCCATTCGAACCCAAATTGGTCAGGAAGCGTTTGAGTGGCCAGTTGTTCCATCAGATTCAGCGCTTCGCCAGAACTCATGTCGGCGCCGGCTGATCCATTAATCGAAGCGCTTGGGTACATTTGATATCTGCGGATGACAGACGGCCCAAACTCTTCGGTGATGTTGATCAGTGTTCCCATTGGAATGGCATTCCCGTCGAGACTTCTCACTTGAAGATCAAGAATGTCTTGTTTCGTGGCACGGAATTTAGCGTCGGCTTGAATACGTACTTGATAGGTCCGACCGTCCAAATTGAAATCGTTGACGTAGGCAGACCCTAAGTAGGCTTGAAGAGTAGAGAATACGGAGCTAAGCGGAACATTCTTGGCTTTGACTTGGACACGGTCAACATCGATGAAGAGTTGCGGTGTACTGGCTCGGAACAATGAGTTCGGGCGAGAGAGGCCTGGCTGTGCTGCAGCTTCGGCGACCAATAGGTCAGCCGCTTGCTGCAGTGCCTGATAACCCGCGTTTCCTTTGTCTTCCACTTCCATTTGGAATCCGCCCGCGTTTCCAAGTCCATCGATCGGAGGCGGGATAAACGGAAATGCAATCGCGGCATCAACTTCGGTTTGCAGTCGCTGATTGATTTTGAAGACGATGCCCTGCTGGCTTTCTATCCGTGTTTTACGATCTTTCCACGGTTCAAACATGACCGCGACAAAGCCAACGTTCGACGCCGCACTGCCGCTGAGCAGTGAGTAGCCCGTGATCGAAATATTGTCTTTAACGCCCAGGGTGTCCTTGCAGATCGCGCTGACCTGGTCCATTACTTTGACAGTACGTTGTTTCGAGGCAGCGTCGGGTAGTTGGACGTTAACGAACATGTAACCTTGGTCTTCGACCGGTACAAACCCGGTCGGGAGTTTTGAAAAGCTCCAACCGGTCAGTGTTAACAGACCACCGTAAATTAGCATGACGATCAATACGAGTCGCACGGACCAGCGAATGATGCCGCGATACATGCTGGTGGTCGCATCAAAAACGCTGTTGAACCATCGAAAGAAGAAGAATTTTGATTCCTTAGGCTCCCGCAAGACGATCCCGCAAAGTGCCGGACTGAGAGTCAGGGCGTTAATGGTACTAATCAGAACAGCTGCCGAAATGGTTAACGCAAACTGTTTGAAGAGCTGTCCGGTGATTCCAGACATAAACGCAGTTGGAACGAAAACCGCTAACAACACGAGCGTGGTCGCGATGACCGGCCCGGTAATCTCTCTCATCGCGGTGATGGCAGCCTGTCTCGGTGACATTCCTTCTGAGATGTACCGTGACGTGCTTTCTACGACCACAATCGCATCGTCGACAACAATACCAATCGCCAGGACGATCCCGAACAGGGACAGCATGTTCAATGAGAACCCGAGTCCCGACATAATCGCAAACGTTCCGACCAGGGAAACCGGAATGGCAACCACGGGAACAACAGTGGCACGCCAGTCTTGCAGGAAGATGAAAATCACCAGGACAACGAGAATGATGGCAACAAAAATGGTGCTGTAAACTTCTTCGATGGATGCTTCTACAAATCTTGTCGTATCGAAGGGGATTGCATAATCCATATTAGCTGGCCAGCTATTTCTTCCCTTGAGTTCCACAAGTCGTTCACGGACTTGGGTTGCGACGGAGAGGGCGTTAGCGTCGGGCAGTTGGTAGATGGCGACCGTTGCACAAGCGTCTCCATTAAATTTTGAGGCGAGGGTGTAATCTTTTGCGCCGATTTCAACGCCTTGCTGAACGCCACCATCGTACGGTCGGTCGTCGATCACAACATCACGCACGCGAACAAACCGACCACCAGGTTCAGTCCGAATAATGATGTCAGCAAATTCTGCGGTGGTGCTCAAGCGTCCAAGGGTATTGATGGAGTACTGGAAATCGGTGCCAAGTGGAGCTGGAGAGGAACCAATTTGCCCCGCAGCGACCTGGACATTTTGTTCGCGAATAGCGTTAACGACCTCGTCCGTGGTAATGTTTCTCGATTTCAATTTGTTCGGGTCAAGCCAAATTCGCATACTGTAATCGCCAGCGCCAAAGACTTTGACCGATCCAACGCCGTTAATTCGGCTAAGTTCGTCTTTAATGTCGAGCGCATAGTTACTCAAGAACAGTTCATCGAGATCCCCGTTGGGAGAGGTGAAATTGATCATCTGCAAAATTTGCGTCGATTGTTTTTGAGTGACGATTCCCTGACGGCGGACTTCTTCGGGTAATTTTGGAGATGCGATCGACACACGGTTTTGAACCAGCACATTGGCCATGTCCATGTCGGTACCAAGTGCAAATGTAATTTGCAGTGCATAAGAACCATCGTCGGCGCTTGTCGAAGACATGTAGAGCATGTTTTCGACGCCGTTAACCTCTTGCTCAATCGCGGTAGCCACAGTTTCCGCGACCACTTTCGCATTGGCGCCGGGATAGACGGCGCTTACCTGGACTGTGGGAGGGGCAACCTGTGGAAACTTGGCAACCGGCAAACTAAAGAATGCAACGATTCCGGCAATCACGATAATGATCGAGATGACAGAAGCAAAAATGGGTCGCTTGATGAAAAATTCCGACATAGTCTTACGACAACCTTGAAAATAAATATCAGACAGAGATGAAAAAGTTGTTCAGTCAGCGTGTTCAGTTTTCGATGTTTACGATCACACCTGGTCGCACACGTTGAAGGCCATCGGTAATCACTTTGTCCGTTGGCGAGACACCTGAGAGAACAACGATCAAACCATCTTCGGTGGTTCCCACTTCTACATTTTTTCGGACGGCTTTGTTTTCACTGTCGACTGTGTAGACAAACTTACCCGTCTGATCTCGATTGATTGCTTTTTCTGGGACGAGTACCGCATCTTTTAAATCGTCGATTTTGATTCGGACGCGAACGAAAAAGCCAGGCACTAAAATTCCGAGAGGATTTTCTTTTGGATTAGGAAAGACAGCACGGACAGCAAGTGTTCCTGTGGATTCATTGATTTTTGTATTGATGAAATCAATTTTCCCTTTGAATGGAAAGCCATCGTCGCCCGATCGTTGTAATTCGACTTCGGTGTCATCGTCTTCGCCTCGTAGCTTACCTTCGCGATCTCGTTTGATAATGAAGCTTTCCCGGACGTTAAAGTTGGCCCAAATCGGATTGCTCTTAATAATCTCTACCAGTTCAGTTCCGTTTTGCACGAGGTTTCCAGCCTTTGCGAGCGGCTTGGCGACCCGTCCTTCGATCGGTGCCATCACTTTGGTCCAGCTCAGTTTGAGTTTGGCATCTTCTAGGTCAGCATTTGATTTGGAGACTTGCGCCCTGGCTTGCTCAATCTGAGCGTTTGCTTCCACTCGTTTAGCGCTTGCGACATCGACGGCGGCCGCCGCGGTAAGGGAAGCAGCTTTTGCAGAATCAAATTCACTTTGGGAAATGGCTTTACTTATGTGAAGTTTCTCCATTCTCATGAATTCGGCATCGGCCGCCACCTGAAGTGCTTTTTCTGATTTCACTTCGCTATCTGCTTTTGTCAGTGCCGCGTTGGCTTGGGTTTCTGCCGCCTTGGCTGCGAGGACATTTGCTTGGGCAGCGTTTACCTTTGCAACGTATTCCTCATCAGCAATTTGGAAGAGTTGTGTCGTTGTATCTACAGGCTTATCGAGGCCCACAAGCATTTCACCAATAATTCCATTGACGCGTGAGGTCACCGTTGCTTGTCCAACTGCCTCCAAGCTCGCATTTTCGGTTAGATAAATAGCGACGTCTTTGACGGTCGGCGTGGCAATCGCAACTTTTGGAGGTGTGGTTTTAATTTCCGGCGGCTTAGGTTGACATCCTGAAATAAATGTCAGGGAAAGAACCAAAGCAATCGAGTAGAGGACTGGCCGCAGCATGCTTAATAACCCAAAGTTGGAAAGGGAGTGAGATTGTGGGTGGGTTCCCAGGAGGAATTCGACACCGGCTAAAGAATATAGCGTTTATCGTACTCTTTGCAGAAGATTTTAGCTATCCATTTGAGGATTCTGGCGTGCCTCTTCCAAAAGTCGCCCTCTTCGGTTTAAGCTGTGTTAAATAACGCAAAATAAACCACGAGGGAAACGTGACCAGAATTAATAGTAGACGTTGGGTAGATGTTGTGGCGACGGCTGGATTAGTCCTTTTCGGGTGTCTTCTGAACATTGGATGTGCCCCCACTGATAGTCCAACCGAGAGCGATTCAGCAAAAGCGACCGGAGTGGAGCCTCAGGCGACTGCGGCAACGTCCAAGGTAGACGTAAAAAAGGGAGATAGCGATTCTGAAGGTTTCTCTTATTCTATTTTGCATTGGAACGTGGAGTCGGGTGGAAACGATCCAGCGACTGTTGCTGCTCAATTGGTCGAGCTTGGCGATTATGACGTAATCGGACTCTCTGAGGTGGAAACGCCGGCGGCCTATGAAGAGGCATTGTCGAAAAAATGGCCTGGTCGATACGAATACATTCGTGGAATCTCGGGCGCAAACGAAACCAGAGAGGACGATCATCTTTGGCTCGCTTTTAGCAAAGACAAGTTCTCACTGATTGAAACTGAAGAGATGAAGGAAGTTTCAGGTTTTGTTTTTGATGACGGCCACCATCGAGTACCGCTTTACGTGAAATTAAAGGATCTTGCGAACTCGCAAGAGGTGGTGTTTTTAATGAATCACCTTGCTCGGGGAAATAAGAATTTTCGTCAGGAGCAAGCGAGTACGCTGCGTGAGTGGGCGCGGACCAAGTCGATTCCGATCATCGCAATCGGTGACTATAATCTCGATTTTGAGTTCGCCACGGAAAAAGGGAACAAGGCTTTCGACGAGTTCATGAAAGACAATGTTTGGCTGTGGGTCCGCCCTGAGCCGTTGGTCGATACGAACTGGTCGGATCGAGATGGTGACGGTATCGATAATTATATCGATTCATTACTTGATTTCAGTTTTCTCAGCGGTGCGGCAAAGACGTGGAATGCCTCAAGCCGTGTGATTGTCAGGGAAAATGACTTTCCCGATAATGAAAAAACCAGTGACCACCGTCCCGTGGAATTAATACTCTCCGGAAGTTAAGGCTTCCCAGGAGTTAGGGCGACTGTTGTTCGGTCAGCAATTTAATGGTTTCGGCGTGGCCGTTTTTTCGTGCGAATCCGAGGGCCAATTCCCCGTCGGCGTCTCTGAGTGAGGCGTCGGCTTTATATTTAAGTAATGTTCGGACGACTTCGGTTTGTCCTTCTGCCGCGGCGAACATCAAGGCTGTAAATCCTTCGCTGCTATCGACAGCGTTTAGCTCCGCGCCGGAGACAATCAGGAATTCCACTGTGTCCGGGTTAGCGCCCGTGGATGCGAACATTAAAGCGGTTCGTCCGCTTGAGTCGCGGAGGTTGGGAGAGGCACCGTTTCTGACTAACAGTTTGACGATGTCAGTGTGCCCGTTAAATGCGGCCAGCATCACAGCAGAACGTTTTTGCTCATTGGTTGAATTGACATCGAAGTTGGAATCCAATGCGGATTGAATCGTTTCGGTGTCGCCGTTCAGCGCGGCATCAAGAATGTTTTGCAGAGGGATCGCCGGTTCCACGGCGGATGGATTCTTGGCTTGATCTGTGCCGGGCGGTGTGCTCGAGGGCGGCGCGGCAACCGGTTCGGTTGTTACGGGTGGCGTCACTGCCTGCTCCACCGGATTCTGCTTCGAATTGCAACCGGAGATCATCACCAATAGACAAACAGCGGTGGTGGCGAATAGATGGGAATGCCGTTTGGTGGTTGTGAAAATTGGGTTCATCTCTGTGTTCTTTCAGATTCCCAACTTGCCATGTTGAGAATGGAGGCGGGCAGGTGGGATTGGTTCAGCTGGATTTTTGGGTGGCAATGCTGAGCTTTTTCTTGATGAATGCAAAATCTCCGGGCTGCAGAAAAGAGCACCATCCCAAGATCATGAGATATTGGAAAAGATTAAGGTTCATAGTGTATTCGAGGGAGAGGTGAAACGTAAAAAGGATGATTAAAGCAGGGACGCGGGTGCGTTTGAACCACACGGCAATCGGTGCAGCGATCTCCAAGACCAAAGTCGCCCAAGTCAGGGTTTTGATGATGACTATGGACTTAAATGGAAAGGCTGGTACCGGCAGTCTGTAGAAAAGATCGTCGAGGCGAGAGACGTAGTAAAGCGCCGTCCCGTCGACCCAGTCGCCGCCATGCAATTTTTCAAAGGCGGAAAAAAAGACAATGGTGACTGTTTGAATCTGTATTAGACGCAGTGGCCAGATTGCAAATTCTCGAGGCGGTGGTGACTCGGTGGTGGGCTTCGCCTTGGTTGTGAATTGGTTGAGTTTCTTTCGGATCCAGTTGTCTACAGAGAAATAAAACCCCGACGGCGAAAAGAAAAGATAAAAAGCCATCAAG
>JAAEMV010000897.1 GCA_024225195.1 Planctomycetaceae bacterium
AAATTGATCGGCGAATGCCCAACACAAAACCACGGATTGTTGTAGTCCTTGCAATCAACCTTTTCCAATTGCTCAATAATCTGGTCTGTGACCATTTGATAAATCTTGTCTTTCATTTTGTCCTCGCTTTGCCTGTTGGCATTTGTTGGGTTCAATCAACGCGAAGGATTTTTTCCACTACCCCGCGCATGAACCCTTGCCCAGCGGCGAGCGTCCAAAATCAAATCAGGGAAAAGACGCGTCCCGAATTATTCGGGGCGGGACATTTTTTGGACGGGAGGCCGAAAGCAAAGCACCCCAAAGCCTTACCGCCTTGGCGGCAGGAGTCCGACTACACGGGAGCCGAATGCAATGAGGTGAATGGAGCGGGCCGGAGGACTTAAGGCTATTGGATCAGGTGTTTTGTGTCGGTATAAGCTGGAAAGATGGGTTCTAGCGCGTGACCACGCGCGTCAGAAATCAAGCGGCGGCATACCTGCCGCCACATCTTTCATCTTCTGTCAGGGATGGATACCCGAAGGGCTGAAACAACCACGTTGGTTCGGTTCATGACAGCCCGCTCGGACAGTACCAATTTTTTACATTATTATTCAGTCATATTTTGAAGATAAGCTAACGCGTTTTTTTGATATCGCTCTAGTTTCGAGAATGATGATGGCTGTCGCCCAATTAGTTGTTCATAAAGATATATCGCATCACAAAAATCACAGTGTCCTGGAATTTGATCATCAGTCTGTATCCAGGCAAAATATTTGTGAACTTCCGCATTTTCTATCGTTCTAGCCACGATGTATCTCATCCAAAGCAGGTCTCTAACCTCTACCTCACCTCGCCTAAGAACCCCACCTATGATTGAAAGATGAAAAAGCAATCGATCAAGACTTCGTTCATCCTCACTGAGGGGGAATTTTTCTGCATCGAACCGAAATGAATCGGGCGTATTTTCGTAGTCAAGTCGATAGAAAAATTTTGATATTTTGGGATCATTGTTGATCAAGTCGTTGATCTTTAGAATAAGACCCGATGGAGACTCTGTTTTTTTCGTTGTGTCATCCGGTGATTGCTGAGAATTACTTTTTCTATCCGTTCTTGTAGACGCATGATTTTGGAAACTTGGCAAATGACCAAATTCAGAACAATCAAACTTATCTTCAAATGTTACACCATTGCCAAACAGGAAAAAATCAAGATTGCGAGCCGCTGGACGGAAGGCTTCTCTTTGGTGAAATAGAAAATAAAATGCTACGGCCTTGTTTATATCACCTTTTCCTTTGCGTAGCATTTTGATCAAGTTGGTCAGATTGATATTCCAATCAATCGCCGTTTTAAAATTCGAAAAATCAAACAAATCATCATATTGCTTTGGTTTAATTTTTAGAAAGCTGATTTGTTCAGCCACCTTTATTCTAAATTCTGTTTGTTGAGTTGTAATATACGAGTCAACCAATCCAGAAAAATCCACATAGAGCATTGGGTATCCCAAAAATATTCATAGGTTCTGATTTTTTGAATGTATCAGAATAGATTAATTAATTTCTGGATTTTTTGGTTTGGAGGCTCTGCGCTGCTGACCGTAGTGAAAATAAGTTTGCTGGTATACCTTGCCAGTTTCAGGATCGTAGTAGATTTTGGCGGGGCCGCTTTTCCTATGCCACATATTTTCTACCATATATGTTTCAGCCAGAGTTGTTCCCGTTCGACGATCCCGTACAATTATAGCAGGGTAATCTCCATCTCGATGGGTAACACCGTGAATGATGAATTGTTCTTTAACGATCACATCCGTTTCAGGGTCAATTTCTATTAGTGCAGGCTTGCGAGGCCTATGAAGTTTGCCGTGCTTGTAAAACCGAATTTCAATTGGTTTGCCAGTTGCTGCATCGTATTTTATCCAAGCTGGCAAATCCCCTTCTCGGTGTAGCTGTCCTTCAAGAAAAAAACGCTCTGAAACCACATTTTTGGTTGCAGGGTCAAATTCAACTTCGACTGTAAGTTCGGTTTTTTCTAGTTTGTTTGCCACCCTGAATTCTAACAGAATTCTGGTAAGAAATATAGCATACGGTTTATTTTAATAACAATTTCAATTGGTTATGTAACTCATTCCAATACCCCTAATTACTCCATTTTACCGCAATCCACGTCCTTAACTTACTCCCTTGATCGCGCGTAGATACGGATAAGGGTTGTTCTTACTGCGCTCGCAATTACGGCCTCCCGATAACGATAGGTAAACAAAATAAAGGAAGGACGATGCTATGAACGAATTCAATAAAGAAAAAAATCCAGAAGTTCTCCCGCCCAAAAAGATACCAGCCTTTGACAGATGGGCGGTGCCGTTGGGGGCGGTGATTTCTGGTGGTCTTGTCGCGCTGGCACTGCCTAATCTGATTGATGTATCGGGAGCAAGCGGCATCGCAAAAGCGATTTTAATCGCCGGTGGCGCAACGCTGGCAACTTACAGCGTTAATCGCTTTGCCATCGACAAAGGAACCGAGTTAGCCTCGCGGGGTTTTATCACCGCCTCTATTGCCAGTGTTCTTTCGATGACATTTGTTGGTATGGCATTTTTTGCCAGCACCTTTGCAGGATTAACACTGCCCGATGTCGAAAAGCTCCGCCTCCAAGAACATGGTAACGCTTATATTCAGTATATCGGTGAGCGGAACCTGCAAGCCAGCAAGGCAGGCAGAACACTTCCCGTTATGCGTTCGATCAACCGCGATCTGCCCGCCAAAGCCTCTTGCGAAATCCGAGAGGCCTGCATTTCAGGTCGTGGCAAGGGCGGGCGCGGCACAATCGCAAAAATACTCGAAGGGTTGGCTGGCCGTGCTGCTGCCATTTCTGAACAATTGGAAACGGGTGAAGCCACGCGCCAAAGCACCCTAAAGCAACTCAACAAACTTGTTGGCGAATACCAATCAGTGCTGGGTCAATCTGACAAAACCATCTGGGAACGCCGTGGCGATCTGCAAAAAATCGATGCGAAAATAAATCAGATCATCGCCACTCTGGATGAAGCCATACCGCTTGCTCTCTTACGTGCCTATGCCAGTGAGTTGAACGATGGTGTCAGCATCTCAGAGCGCCCAGTTGCATCAAGGCGTTTGAACGCGCTGCTTAAAAAACACGGGAATAGTCTGGGTAGCGTTTTGGCCACGTTAGAACTGGGCAATCAGATACGTCCCTCATTCCCAGCACGCACGGGCGTAGGCGACACTTTTTCTTACATCTCGCATTTTGCTCCGATTGCGCTACTGACTGCTGGCATTGAGTTAGTCTGGCCAATTTGCCTGTGGATTTACACACTGCTTTTCCTGCGTTGGGGAACTTTTATTGCTGGCTCTCAAGTCACCCAAAGCACGAGCAAAAACCGCATGCGTCGCAAAAACGCTCCTCGCCAAAATCGTAAATCACCACCCCATAATCGTGACCGCAAAAACCATTTGAATGGAAAAGATCATCATGCCGATTGATACCAGTAATTTACCCGTAAGTGGCGGCGTTGTTGTGGCTGGCCTCATCTATGTAGGTGTTGTCACCTTTGGCCTCGCCCCCATGGTAGCCAAACGCACCATTGAGCGCACCAACTGGGATGCAACCTGCAAGGCGGGTTTACAGGCGGACATCTCCGAGCGGAGATCCCCGCCACGCATTATCCCCAGAACCGATTGTAGATCGATCTTTGGCAGCTTCATGCCTGAATTGGGTGCGCTTTGTTCCAAATACGGCAACCCTGATTTTGGCGCCCCTGCGACGCAAATAATACAGGCGCAAGAACGGGCAAAAGCCGAATTTGAAAATCGCCGTTTAAGACGCCTTGCATCGCAAACAGGATCACGTTGCGAATGTGCAGCCGCAATCGTCTCTGAAAAGCGTACCTGGGCGATTTATTCAGGTTCATTCCGCCTGATTACACCACCATCGGTGAGCAACAATCTGAACAACTCACTCGTGCGTGCGCTTCGCTCGCCCCAATGCACAATGAAAGGATAGGGCAATGAGTAGCAAAACGATTATCGGATCAGTTTCAGTTGAAAATGGTGCCATCACCACTCATCGCGATTCCTATCTGCTGTCCAACTTATCGGTTGTGAGCGTTCGCCGACCATTTTTGGCCAGTTCGGTTTTCTTGGGCGCTGGTTTTAGCGGGTTTGGGATTGCCTTTGGTGATCTGCTTTATGCGGGCGAAAAGCTGAGCGTTATCGGATTATCTGCGGTGGCGATTTTTCTGGGGTCACAAATCGGCCAGCTAAGTCTTCTTTCGCGTGACCTTAAAGGTTCCGAACTCTCCAGCGCGGTTTGGGGCTGGCATTCGAGCCTGCAAAGCATCCGCATGGACATCGTAAGCGCTCTTCATCGCACAAATCATACTCGCAGCGAAGGAGAAATCTCATGACACATGAAACCAACAATCCCTATCAATCGTCGTTTGGATCGATTGTTCAGATCAATTTCAAATTGCTGCTGGCTTTTTCTTTCACTTTCATCGGTTGGCTGATCTGGCCTGACACTGCCCTTGGTTGGGGCTGGGGTTTCTTGAGCATTTGCCTGTGTCTGTCCGCCCTTGGCCTGTTCATAGAA
>JAAEMV010000898.1 GCA_024225195.1 Planctomycetaceae bacterium
TACAGCCTGCTTGGCTACACGATAAACTCGGCTACGAGCTCCGTAATAACCTTTTGCAAGTTTAAGGATTTTCTTGTGACGGGCATGTGCCTGTACACCACGTTTTACTCTTGGCATCTCAAATCCTCCCCTTAGGCGTACGGTAACATTCGACGAATCGAACGAACATCTGCATCAGCAACCATCTCAGTACCGCGTAAATGACGCTTCACTTTCGTGGATTGCTTGGTTAGGATATGGCGTTTGTTGGCCTGCTTTCGCTTGAAACCACCAGAGCCAGTTTTGTGGAAACGCTTTGCAGCGCCCCGATCTGTTTTCATCTTTGGCATAATAAAACTCGCATTGCGATTGACAAAGCTGGCCTCGACTCCCACATGGAGTTGACGTTATTTGCCAGAATTTGTACTTTAATTTAAGAAGCTTTCGGCTTTAGCCTATTTCTTCCTGTTTGGGGCGATGACCATGATCATCTGCCGACCTTCCATTTTTGGAAAGGATTCAACAGTGCCATATTCTTCAAGATCATTTTTTACTCTTTCGA
>JAAEMV010000899.1 GCA_024225195.1 Planctomycetaceae bacterium
CTCAAGGACAAAGCCCAAGTGGTCTACGCAATGTGGAATCCGGACGAGATCGCCGACTCCACCACAACGATCGCTTTGTTGGATCGCCATCTGGGCCGGATCGACCGCAATGGCAAACCTGTGGCAGAAAAAGATTGGCCTACATGGGACCTGATTCACTTTAATTGCGGCTTGGGTGATCTGATCCACCGAGCTCCGGGCATGAAGCAGTTCCGCGTCCTACCAATCCACGTCGGTGGCGTCCGCAATACGCCTCAAGCGCAATACGTTAAGAATCTCGACACACTGGTCAAAGCGCTCAAGACCAAAACGCCCAATGCAAGGTTGGTTTGGGGTAGCACGACGCCAATCCGTGCTTCGTCGAGCAAGGTGTTTGAGAAGGGTTCGGAGATCAAGTACAACGCCGCTGCAGCGAAAGTGATGGCCGCGCACGAGGTTGCAATCAATGACATGCACACCTTCGTCAAGCACATCATCAACATGGATAAGCCTGCGGGTTTCGGCGCGGATCCGTTCCACTTTGACAAGAAACCGATCCACATGCCGATCGTGCGTGTGATCGCGAACGCGTTCTCTCTACAGCCAGTGCCTGAGACGGAAGAAGAAAACACCAATAAATAGAACACGGCGACCAGTGGCGTTCGCTCTTGAGCGCGCGCATCCAGTCCCACAAGCTCAGCACGGTCGATGTCCGTTGAGCGGTTCAGTACTGACCAGCAGCCAGATTGAAAAACTGTTTTAACTCACCCCATAAGTTTCAACCCGGAACAGACATGAGATTTCGACACGTACTGAAAGCACTGATCTTCACTCTGATCGTACTGCCGTCCATCGTCCTGGCGGAAGAAAAACCGAACTTTGTAATTGTATTAGCGGACGATGTCAGCTGGTCAAGCTTCGGCTGCGTTGATGCGGGCTTATCTACCCGTACACCGAATATCGATAAGCTTGCTGTCCAGAGCGTGCGTTTTGAAAATTTCTCATGTGCAGCAGCTCAGTGTTCTCCAACGCGGCATGAGCTTTATACGGGATTGCTGCCTCCGACCAGCGGCGTATTTGGTAATGGCTATAAACCGCGCGATGACTATAAAAACATGGTCAATTACCTGGGAGACCAAGGGTACGACGTTGGTTTGACCGGAAAGACCCATTTCACGACTAAAACAGCGTTTAAGAAGATTCCTGGGTTTACAGTCGGCGCGAATGAGCAAGCTCCTACTTGGGAGCTGAGCGGCGTGAAACAGTTTATCCAAAACTCTCAGGCGGAGGATAAACCCTTTTGCGTGGTGGTCGCTTCGGTTCATGCGCACCATCCGTGGACAATTGGGGACGCATCTAGTTTTCCGATAGACAAGATCGTCGTTCCGCCTCATATGGTTGATGAACCTGTTACCCGGGAAGCGCTTGCAACCCACGCGGCGGAGGTCGAAGATTTGGATAATCAGGTTGGTGCGACCATGCAGTTGCTGGATGAGATGAACCTTAATGATAATACCGTATTGATCTTTTTGAGCGAGCAGGGGACCGCCATGCCCAACGGTAAATGGTCAATTTATGATTATGGGACAAAGGCATTATGCTTGGTTCGCTGGCCGGGGAAAATCAAGCCTGCCGTCACCGATGCAGTTGCCATGTATTGTGATATCGTCCCTACCTTGGTTGATATTGCCGGCGGAACGACTCCCCGTGTGGACGGCAGAAGCTTATATCCAATATTAAAAGGGCGAACATCAGACCACCGGGAACATGCCTACTTGGTTCATCAAGGTAGTGGTTATTCGCAAAGAGCCATTCGCAATAAGGAATTCAAACTGATCTGGACCCCCAAACAAGAGAATGACTACTACCTTGGCGTTATGATGGCTTCTAAAAGCGGGAAGACATTTGCTAAGGCATGGAGAGAGTGGCAGGAAAAAGCCGAGACAGATCCTGATGCCCGAGCAAAAATCGACCGTGTTGTGAAGCACCCTGAGTTTGAGCTTTACAATATTAAAAAGGATCCGTGGGAGTTGGATAACCTCGCCGGCAACCCTGAGTACACTCAAAAAGTCGGGGAGATGCACGCGCAGCTTCAAGCCGAAATGGAAAAGCTGAATGATACCTTCTCAACGGCAGATCCCAAGGATGCAAAAAGGGCCAAAAAAAAAAGCAAAACCCGCAGACGGAATCGAAACAACGGAGAAGCCGGAACCGTCGGAGCTAACTGATAAACAGAAAAAAAGGGAAGCCAGGAAGAAGGCGAGGCAAAAGGATAAAGACGAACAAGCGAAGAGGAAGAAGAAATAATTGTGGCGAAGAATGTTTTAAAAACGGTCGTGTGGCCCCGAATGATTGAAGAAGCAGGTAAATCTATGAAGCGAGGAATCAAACCATACGTTGGGATCGTGATCGCCGCGGCCTTGATATGCGCCGCGGCCGTCGCGAAAGCGGAGCATCCCAATATCGTGGTTGTCTTCAACGATGATCAGGGCTATCAGGACCTGGGTTGCTTCGGCTCGCCCAACATCAAAACACCGCGGGTCGACCAAATGGCCGCCGAAGGCATGAAGTTCACGAGTTTCATGGTGGCGTCTTCGGTTTGCTCACCCTCGCGCGCCGCGCTACTGACAGGATGCTATCCGAACCGCGTGGGCGTGCCCAGTGTATTGTTCCCGGACCGCGGCAAAGGCGGACTCCCCCCCGAGCACGTGACGATCGCGGAAATGTTGAAGTCCGTGGGCTACAACACCGCGGCCGTGGGCAAATGGCACCTCGGCGACGAGCTGAAATATCTGCCGACGAATCAGGGCTTCGATTCTTACTACGGCATTCCGTACAGCAACGACATGTTTCCCGCGTCCACTATGAAATACGCGGGCGACTGCGTGTTTCTCGAAGGACAGAGCCATGAAACCTTGAAAGAAGCCTTCGCCGGCAAGTTGCGCAATGGGAGTAACCCGGTATCTATGAAAAACAAGGTGCCGCTCATGCGTGATGAGGAGTGCATCGAATTTCCGGCGGATCAGACGACGATAACGCGCCGCTTCACGGACGAGGGGATTCAATTTATTTCCAAAAGCGTGAAGGAGGAGAAGCCGTTCTTTCTCTATCTGGCCCATTCCATGCCGCACATCCCGCTATATGTTTCACCCGAATTCGTTGGAAAAAGCGAACGCGGGATTTATGGCGACGTGATCGAGGAAATTGACTTCAACACCGGTCGGGTTTTGGATCATCTCAAAGTCTTGGGCATCGAGGAAAACACCCTCGTGATCTTCACCTCGGACAACGGGCCGTGGTTGGTCATGAAGGAAAACGGTGGAAGCGCTCTGCCGTTGTTCGAAGGAAAGATGACCACTTTCGAAGGCGGTCAGCGCGTGCCATGCGTGATGAAGTGGCCGGCGCGAATTCCCGCAGGAATCGTGTGCGACGAGCTAGCCGCGACCATTGATTTACTTCCGACGTTCGCAGCGATCACAGGAGCAGCATTACCAACAGTTCAGACCCTGGACGGAAAAGATATTCTCAACTTGTTGACGAATCAGCCTGGCGCGAAAACACCGCACGAACACTTTTTCTACAACCAGAGTGCAGTGCGACACGGCGACTGGAAATATCATTCGAAAGAACACTTCAAGGTGCAGAAGACCGCGCGAAAGCATCAAGGTCCGACGCTCTACAATCTGAAGGACGACATCGGCGAATCGAACAACTTGATCGATGAATATCCGGAAATCGCGGAACGTCTGGCTAAAGTGCTGGAGTCCAACCCGAACAAACGCATCGCCGACAGAAAGGGTAAAAGTAATAAGAAAAAAGGTAAGAAGAAGTAACCGTTGAGCTTCGTTTAGCTGGTGAATTGCGTTCAGCGATTCTCGACTCAAAGTAATTCTCTACCGCACTAACTTCGCCGGGATTTTTACTTTGAGTCGGACGTCGAATTCTCGTCGCTCTGTTCCTCAGCATATTTTCGAACGTCGCCGGTGATCTTCATCGAACAAAAGGTTGGACCGCACATCGAACAGAAGTGAGCGGTCTTGGCACCTTCGGCAGGCAACGTCTCATCGTGATACTCAATCGCTCGCGCTGGATCGAGTCCGAGCGCAAACTGATCTCGCCAACGAAACTCAAACCGCGCCTTGGATAATGCATTGTCGCGGATTTGAGCCGCTGGATGCCCCTTGGCAAGGTCAGCGGCGTGGGCAGCAATCTTATACGTGATAACACCTTCACGAACGTCGTTCCGATCAGGCAGACCAAGGTGCTCTTTAGGAGTCACATAGCAAAGCATCGCACAGCCATACCAGCCAATCTGTGCCGCTCCGATACCTGAGGTAAAGTGATCGTAACCAGGAGCGATATCAGTCGTTAGTGGACCTAACGTATAGAAGGGAGCTTCGTGGCACCATTCGATTTGCTTCTGCATGTTCTCTTGAATTAGATGCATTGGCACGTGACCGGGCCCTTCATTCATGACTTGGCAACCTTTCGCCCACGCACGCTTGGTTAGCTCACCTTGAACTTCCAGTTCAGCCAGTTGAGCGTAGTCATTTGCATCGGCAATCGAACCAGGACGCAGACCGTCACCGATCGAGAAACTCACGTCATAGGCGGCACAGATATCGCAAATGTCGTCCCAGTGCTCGTAGAGGAAGTTCTCTTTCTCGTGGTGAATACACCATTTCGCCAGAATGGAACCGCCACGAGATACAATCCCCGTCATCCGTTTAGCGGTGTGCGGAACAAACGCTTTGAGTACGCCCGCGTGAATCGTAAAGTAATCAACACCTTGCTCAGCTTGCTCAATCAACGTGTCGCGGAACAATTCCCAGGTCAGCGCTTCGATGCTCCCGCCCGTTTTTTCAAGGGCCTGATAGATAGGAACGGTTCCGATTGGAACCGGACTGTTACGAATGATCCATTCGCGGGTTGCGTGAATGTTCTTTCCGGTTGAAAGATCCATGACGGTGTCAGCGCCCCACTTTGTGGCCCACCGCATCTTCTCGACTTCCTCATCGATGGTTGAAGTAACTGCCGAGTTACCAATATTGGCATTAATCTTAACCAGAAAATTTCGACCAATAATCATCGGCTCGTTTTCTGGATGGTTGATGTTAACGGGAATGATCGCGCGACCCCGAGCCACTTCGGAACGCACGTATTCAGCAGTAATGAAAGAGGGAGTCATCGCTCCCCACGTTTGTCCCGGATGCTGATGATCGATGCGATTGCGCGGCACCTGAGAATTAGGATCGATCTCGGAAGGCCGCGGCATTTCGTAGCCGTCAGGGGTCGAGCATAGCTGCCGAATTCGTTCAGACGCTTCTGGTGGAAGATCTCGCAGATTCGGATACTTGTCAGCGATCGTCTTGAACTCTTCTTTCCGCCCAAGGTTTTCGCGAATGGCGACGTATTCCATCTCCGGCGTAATGATCCCCTGATCGGCATACCACTTCTGTGTAACGGGGTGCCAATCACCACTGCCATCCCTACTCCCTTTGGCTCGCAAAGGCTTTCGTTTTAATCCCGGGTATTCCTTCAGTCGATTTTTTACTTTTTTCAGCTCGTTGTACTTTTCCGAATGTGCCTCAGAAAGATAACCGTTGTCCTCTGGGCTAACCTCGCGACCGGTGTACTCTTCGACATCGGCTCGATCCAAGATCCACTTCCCTCTCAGATCGGGAAGCCCTTGAGTCACATCCCCTTTGAATTCAGAATCGCCCCAGGGACCAGAGCAGTCATAGACTCTCACGGGGTCATTTTTTTCGATCTCCCCATTGGAGTGCTCAGTATCAGAGACGCGAATCTCCCGCATGGGGACTTTTAATCCTTCGTGAATCTCGCCTTTGACATAGATGCGGGTTGAATTAGGGAAGAGAGTTGGGTCTTTTTCAATCGCGCGAATTTCTTCGGAGTTGTCCACAGCATCAGTAAACTGCCCTGGGAAATCACCACGTTGATTGGCATTGTCTGAGTTTTTCAACACTGGCAGTTTTGGAGAATTCATTTCTTCCCTTTAGGTTGCAATCAGAAAAAGACTCTGAGAGAAGAGAGCGGCTAAGTCCAAAAGAAAATCTGCAATGCCGTCTCGCTCCCTTCGTCGGTATGACCCGCATCAGGTTCGAAGGGTTGTTTCGAATCATTTAGTCCAAAACTCTCAGCCAAAGTGGGACACCCCTGCGATTTATGACAGTATCGCTTTTAAGAAATTCTTGGTCAACACCCAAAACCTTTGCACTCCAACAGCAAACACCCTAAATCGATAGAAACTTGATGGATTGATTGGCGTATCGTAATAAATTGTACTCATTAAATATTTCACAGACCGCTTTGCGATTGGACACTCCAACGGGGTGCGGTCACTTGCTTATGGGCTTGAATGAACTAAGTTAAACCTTGGTTTTTCTGATGGAAATAGAATACTGGGATGCCTAGTTGTCCAATGCAAACATGTGTTGTTTGGATAGTTGCATGAAATACATTTTAAGATCCTCAAAAGTGTGAGGTACTCTTAAGAAAGGTCGATTCATTCATGAAGTTTAGTCTTTTCATCTTTGTCGCTTTCTTGTCTGCTACCTGCTCCTTCGCCCAAACCCCAAAAGACATCAAGCACGTCGTCGTATACCAAGAAGACGGTAAATTTGCTGGCTGGCCGGCCAACAACGGAGCTTGGATTTTTGAGGGTGACGAACTGCTGGTTGGTTTTACTCGCGGTGAGTACGAACTCAAGGAAAGAGGTCACAACATTGGAAAAAGCCTTCAAGAATGTTGGCTTGCACGAAGTACCGACGGGGGAGAAAACTGGCAGGCCTATAACCCTGAAAACTACGTTGGAGATGTGGGAGACAAACCCAAATGCCCACCGCTCAAAAAACCTATCAATTTTATGCACCCGAAATTCGCAATGCGGATGGTTGGCGCTGGGTATCACGGAGCCAAAGACGGGCGAGGACATTTTCATTACACCTACGATGGCGGCGTAACCTGGAACGGACCTCATCGATTTGGCAAACTTCACCAAGCACGAGAGCTTAAGCGAGGAAAGCTTACTGAGTTGACACCGCGCATCGATTACGTTGTGACGGGGAAACACGAAGCTGTCCTTTTATTTTCCAGTTGAAAAAAAGGAAAATTTGGTACC
>JAAEMV010000900.1 GCA_024225195.1 Planctomycetaceae bacterium
AACTTTATATCGGGGTAATAAACCCGCACGATCAAACGCCCCGCCCGTCTTACCGCTACGCCCAAAAGTTCTGCAAATTTGCCCATTGCACATTCCCATCCAGTATCAAAACCAAGACATAACAAATCACAGAAACAACCAAACCAACCGTACGCTTTCTTTGTACTGACTATAGTAACTAATGCGAGTTGCGACTCGGCATTGAGCCAAGAAAATTTACCAAAATTGCGGTTTAACGACATCAATTGAAATTGCATATGGGGACAACAACTCGAATCACCACCTTGAACCTCAACCTAAACCAAAATACAGTCCCCCATCGGATCGACGACTCTTAGTCACCCATCCAATCGATTCAACGCCCGATGCCAGCTGATTTTTTCAAAATAAAGCAAAGATCGCGATCGGTTGAACGAACAATTTAACATTCACAAAATCAAATTAGGAGCGATGAAATTTGAAAAGACTAAGTTCGTTATTAGTACTGGTATCATTGATTGTATTAACCTTCAGCTTCGCTTTTGCTATCGTTAGCAAGATTCAATTCGAGCAAAACTGCAGAGGGTTTTTGAAACGAGCTGCGGACGCAAGCACAATTACGCTTGCCGAACAAGAACTTGGCCGGGCACTTGTCTACCTCGAAGACAACAACCTGACATCTGGCAGTACTCATGCTGTTTATGAAACCCCAAGCTGCGATCTCGATTTTTGGTATACCAATTTAAAAACGGCTCATGACGAGTTAGTAAATTTCCCGAGCGATTCAGATCAACTAACGATATCTAATCACTTGATGAAACTTCGCGAAACAATTCTAGACCAAGGCGAAAAGATCAAAGTTACCGCGCCCCGCGGAGTTCATCTTTATCCTTATCAACTACCCGAATTAACGGCAATATTATCCGGGTTAGCAGGGCTTATGATTGGCTTCTTGGGCCTGTGCGGACACGCACAACCTGCCACCGAAAATCTTGACGGCTTGGAAAATCAATCGAAGCGTTAGATTTGGCAACGAAGACCATCCGGTGTCAAAGTCGTCGCTTGGTAAGGCGAATGAATACTTGCGAGATATACCCAAAAGAAGTGTTCATTAGGTGCGTCTCACCAGATTTTGAATTTAGACGATATTTTCTAACCTTTTCCAGAATGTGATTTGGATTTTTATTCGGTTTCAACAAGGAAGAAGATGCGGTTAGTCAAGTCTACCAACGGGGTGCCATCGCATTCTCTTCTGGAAAAGTAAAAGCGAAACCGACAAACAAAAGAATTCTTGTGCAAACCAATTCAGCAACGCGATAATGAATCCCACCAACGACTTAAAACTACCGGATCTCCTTCCAGTCCAACCCCGTTCAATCGCGACCAAAGACCTTTGGATAAGTGGCTGGTTACTGATTTCTTTAGGGGTATTTCATATCCTTGTTTGGTTGGTTGTCGGGGGAGTCTGGGAAGGACCACTCTCATTGAGAAAACCAATTCTTTTTGGAATTTCTACCGGAGTCACCCTAATCTCGGTGGCATCCATTTTCGATCGATTGCGTCCGGCTAGATATGATTCATTGATAATTCGAATTCTTTCGGTTTCTTTAGTCTTAGAGGTACTTCTAATCACGTTCCAGCAGTGGCGTGGCCAGGCGTCACATTTCAATCATGACTCATTCTTAAACACCTCTATTGAATACGCGATGACAACGCTCATTGTCGTCGCTACCGTCATCCTTGCACAAATCGCCTTTAGGGCATTTATTTTTCTAAACGCAACCAAAGATCTTCAAATTGCAAATAGAGCAGGTTTGGCTTTTCTGATTATTTCTTGCCTGATTGGTTTCTTTATTTTGTGGAATGGAAACAAGCAAGTCCTCGCCGGCCAAGATCCTTCGACTTACGGCAAGGCCGGCGTTGCGAAATTCCCCCATGGAATCGCAATCCATTCGCTCCAATTTTTTCCCCTTCTTTGCTATTTGTTGGCAAAAATTGGGCTCGGCGTGAAAAAACGAATTGGCATTCTAAAGTGGTCAATTGCCTCGATGGGCGGCATGTTGACATACAGCATATATCAAACTCTCTCCGGCAAACCGCGATTTGAGTGGACGCCTGCGGGAGCACTGATATTTGCAATTTCAATTGGCCTCTTGGCTCCGGTGGCTTGGGAGATTAGTAAACAACTAGCCGTAAACGCCCGCGAAGTGATCAAAGTTTGGCGAAGCTACGGCAGACTCGACGCGTAAAAACAATGCGGATGTTGCGAATCGATGGATTGTCCGCATGTACCAGCGAGCGAATTGGTTAGCAGGTTTCGCGGAAGTCTTCGAAGGAACGGGATTAGTCTCTACGATTCTTTCGAACGTTAAACTGACGTTTGGGCAATCAACAGGCCAATGCACAAATCGACTTAAAGCAGAAATGCTCCTCTTGCACTTGGCCCCATTAACGGTCGACACGGCTAGCCGGGTTGAAAATGCATTCGACAAATACCTCAGCAACTCAATCCCCTCAACGCGACCTACCAAATTACATTCGGATTAGATAAGTTGAGGCTGTTGTGACGGGCTAATCGTCAGACTTCCCATCAAATCTTACGGTGACCACCTGAGACCGACGAGACAAGGCTGTTTGTTTCGGTTTCCACAACGGTTTTAGCCCCTTTCATTTGATCGACCCGGTCAAAAGGAAAAAGAGTTTTCCCAACCTTCGGGTTCGCCGAAACCATAAAACTTTCATCAGCTCACGCGGCATTTGCAAAATAACTCCAATGCATAATCTAAACCAAGACTCACCTAATCCTTTCGAAACGCCAAATTCGTCATCGGCCGAGAATCGCAAAAGTTTTTCATGGCTAGATTCAATACGAAACAAGTCCTTTCTCGGATTGACTATCTGCTGTTCGCCTCTGCTAAATTACTGCTACGCTTTGATGTTTTGGCTCTTGGCGAGTGCCTCAGAAGGAAAATGGCTACGACAAGGGGGAGGGCCAGACCCGATTAATTTTTTCGACGGTATTCCACTCGGTCTGCACCGACTTCTTACGATCCTCTCGATGTCACTAGCCCCTGTGCTACTTTTTGTATTCTTTAGGCGGAAAACATTGGTAATTTACGTCCTTTTTTATTCTGCATGCCTCGCGATCGAAATCGCACTCTTCCGTCTAGATATCTGGGGTATGCCAAACTGGCTTGCCGATTGAGCGAACTCAACCAGGTTCGAAAACTCCTTGGCAAAAATCTGCATTGTAGAAACGCAGTGGACTCAAAGCTTTTTCCAACCATTCAGACACCACCAACCACGCGGTTTCAATTGCCCCACAACACCGAGCAACGTTGTGCCCAATTCAATCGACTACTTCAAGGGATTAAAGATAGAACCAAGGAAAATTACATTCCCCGTTTCAATATTTGAGATCGCACAGAAAAATGGGCGATCAATTTTCATTACAGGCACTTCTTCCATTGCAGCCATTTCTATTCCCAGTGCAATTACAGTAACGGCAGCAGCCTCTGCACCTTCTTCTTTTACTTCTAGAAATGTGTTGTGAATTACCTGTGAAATTTGCAAAGGTTCGTCGGAGTTTATTGAGCTAAATCCCATCGAAAAATTGAATGCTTCGTTCATGCCCAATGATTTCAAACTCTGCTTAAGATCATTTTGCAACTCAATCTTAAAACGTGGCACCAAAAGCATTACCTCTCGCTGGCGCATTTCACTTTGCAGTTTCACAAACGACTCTGTAGAGATGGATTGCTGGAACGCTTCCAGCCCTTTTTTAGGTAGAATAAAACTCATCGCCATTTTCCCATCACCAAAAGGCAGTCTCACCGCCTGGAGTTCATCATTTTCTAAAAAATGATAACTCCCTTCTCTCGCCATGAGGGGCACGCTTACCTGACTGTTATCCACCAACGTAAAGTTTGCAGCTTGAGTGCGTTGCTTGTCGAATGGATTTTGCCAGAGACCTTTGAAGTAGACCGCGTTCACTAGCACCATAATGTCATCCGGTGTCAGCTCACTAAGAGGTGACGGAATTTTGCCACTGGTTTTATCGCTGCACCATTGGTTAATATCCCTGACAGTCTGTGGACTGAACGGCGCATTCTTAATCACCGCATCAAAATGCTGAACATTGGTCGAAATAAAATCAGGCTTTACCGAAAAACCATCTTTGATCCAAATCGAATTTGCAATATCGAGCTCGGCCGATTTATCTGTTGTCGCCAAATTCCAAAGCAGTGATTGATTTGCCGTGTTAAAACTTTCCTCTGGAATATTTGAAAATTCAAAAACTGCTTCAAATTCCGATCTTACCTGTTCAACCGTGCCGTTGTAGAGCATCCCAAAAGCTGTCGCTATGGAAGTCGGTGAAATAAAAACGTTTTCTCCGTTCGATTCCTTCTGGAGTTCTCGATATAGCTTGAAACCAAATTCATTGTGAGCCTTGGTCAACGCGTCACTTTCAGAATGAGTTGGAAATGATGCTGGGCGTAATGGCTTGGACGGCTGAATTGGCTTCTTTTCTACTCCAGAGAATTGGAACAGTACGACGGCGATCACAAACACGAAACAACCAACTGCATAAATTTTCATTCGATTTTCTCCAGATTAGTTACAATCAGATGACGGCCCTAGCAGGCATATATTAGGACCGAATGTAAATAAAAACCAAGTTTTAAGAAATTCACTTGAGTGAAAGACAATCAACACTTTTAAGGCCTGCCTGACAGGAGCTTCAAATTTTCCTAATCTAGAATCTCCACAATCGCATGGTTTAGCCCGTCGAAGATAATTCACGATTGAATCGAGTTTGCAAACTAATATTTTTGTTATGGGTAAAAGAACATGAGCGACCAGACATTGATTGAGGCGACCATTCAGAATTACTTTGATTCCATGCACGAATCGAGCGGCGAGAAAGCAAAGAAAGCATTCCACGCCGACGCAAAGGTTGTTGGTTACCTCGAGGATGAGCTTCACATCATGTCAGTTGGTGATTTCGCGAACTTCGTGGAAAGCCAGCAACCTTCTCCGAAAGAGAAAGGCGACGCAATTCGGCTGGACATTCTCTCAATCGACATTTCCGGAAAAACTGCCGTGGCGAAGGTGAGAGACGACTATTTGGGCATGACATTTTTAGATACTTTATCGCTGCTTAAATCTGGCGGCGAGTGGGCGATTTACAATAAACTTTTCCATGTCGAATGTCATAACCAATAAATATTGGAATCCGTTGACACTCACGAATTACGCTGGGCAAATCTTGAAATTCCATTACCGAGTGCACCAACCGTGTTCTACTGCACGCGACGACGTCTTTTCAAAACTCCGAGCACGACAGCAAAACTCAACACACATATATTTGCCGGTTCAGGAACTGCGGTGATCGCGACTGGATTGAGTGCGTTCCCCGACATAACTAAAAGGCTATTTAGATTTATGCTGTCGGAATAATAATTGACGTGAGACGCTTTAATATTATCAAAAATGCTATTCAGCCATAATTGATCGCCAGCATCGCTCCCCGTCATTGCCGCGACGCCAACAGGGGCAATAAAAAACAAGTCACTCCAGTTATTTAACGGGTCGCCATCAAGTTCATAGCCTCCCAGAATCTGACTTGGGTCTCCATTGGATGCTGCTTGAAAAAACTCGGAAAGAAGCTGAGCTTGTTCGCGAGAGATAGTATCACCATTCAGGACGGCGTCCGCCCCAAACCGCCATGGAGTCCGTCCGGCGTTATACCAATACTCACCGTCATGCTCACTTTCCAAAAAATTAGGGGGCGCAGGTGCAGTATCGCCGCTAGTTGGATCGACCACGACGAAATCCGGCATTAACCCAGTTCCGAATTCCGTATTTATATCTTCAACAGCTTGCTGCGTCGCCTGAATGACACTATTCCACTGCCCCTCATTACCTGATGCTTGACCAAACGCTCTGAAATGACCGTTCATGAAGTCACTCGAACGCGTGGACCATTGATTATAAGAACCAGAGCCATTCGGATTAACCCAATCGCCTAGCATCGGCAGGTTACTGTCCGGGCCGATGGTTGAATCGTGGATCGCCTCGATTATCGATTTGGCTTCTTCAACATAATTAATACTTCCGCTACTGCCCCATTGCTTATCAGCTAGTAACAGCCCGTAGGCGATATCCGCATCACCATCAAACGCACTCCTATTTCCAGTGGCATCAGGTTGAGCCCAATCCATTAATTTAGGATTACCCTCGCTGGGATGAGCGCGTGAATAGGCATAAAGGCCATCGAAAATTTCCTGCGCCGCGGTGTCGTGCCCTGCCATGTTCGGAACAATAATCATTCCGTACCCCTGAGATTCGGACGTCGTGCGACCAGTTCCGTCCATCACGACTCGGTAACCGTTCCCTCCTGGATCCGTTCGTAACCAATCTGATTTCCACTGATCGTAATAATCACTTACGAACACATCGATTTCCGCTTCAGAATATTGATTCGGAAACAGCGTTCCCGAGGCATAAGCCTGATGATGGCTACCAAACGGATTGCTCTGCGCATTTACCGGATTGATTGAGCACAGCCCTATTAGCAAAAATAGAGAGCAAATTAACAATTGATTGCGCATGACAATTCCTTTCAGTGACAGGCGGGGCAGTTGAAAACAGGTACTTGCGGAATCAAGCAGAAGGGGGGGAATATTTAGCTGCAGAAAGTATCAAGTGCTTCAGGATTCATCTTAGGAAATGAAACTGACTAGACAAGTAAAACGTTCCAGCTTTACAAAAAGATACAAACAAAGCTCAAACCGAGCTAGTATTTTGCGACAGCATGAAATGGTAATCAGATCATTCCGTCGATAACGAGGCCGCAGCAGAAAAACGCTTTCACTTAATCGAGAATGGCAGCCACCTTCGTTCGGATTAAATAAAAAAGCGACGTAACTTTTGCAACTGGCGTTTTTAGTTCGACGCCACTAGATTTCGTACACGAAAAGATGCCACAGATTAATAAGGCACCTAGTTACTCTTCACATTTGTTTTCTTGAACATCTCCAAATGGGGCCATCTAAAATTAGCTTTTTTACGATAGTTAATTTTCTGGTGAGACAATTGTTCTTTTTCAAAAGCATCGAGATTCGTCTTATTAATAAACGGATCATTAATCGAGGTTTGGAATTGCCGCATCGAATCAAATAAATCGAACTTCCTACTTTGGTGCTCCGCCATATTTGCGAGGTTAGTCAATTCGTATGGATCGTTCTGCAAATCGTAAAGCTCATATTCTTCTGGAAAAAGAAAAGGCTTGAAATGCTGGCCTTTGGACAACTTACTGTTAACGTAACGTGATGCCGCGAGCAAATTTTTACGGCGGTACGGGTTATATATCAGCTTGTAGCGCTCATCTCGAATTCCGAACTGAATATAATGTAACGCCGGTGCAGAGCCAGTCGTAAAGGTATGAATATATTTACGTCCGTCGCGAGTGCCCTGATCCAAATCTTGAAGCGGAAGCCCCGGCAAGTCGCCTGGTATTTTCATGTCCGCCGTTCGCAGCATGGTTGGCAGAATGTCAACGGTTGAGACCATTCCAGTTTCAACCTTTCCCGTGGAAAATTCTTTTGGGAAATTGACGATCATTGGAATTCGCGTACCACTCTCATAAATACTTCCTTTCGCACGCGGAAAATCCGCGCCGTGGTCACTGATGTAGACGATTAAAGTTTCTTTCCGCAGTTCTAAATCGTCTAGATCCTTCAGTACCATCCCGATACCTTCATCGAGTCGATTCATACAGCTGAGATAATTCTTCAATTCCTGCCTCAGATGCGGTGAATCCGAGCCAATCCATGGGAACGGTTGGATCTCAGCTTCAACCTTTACTGTGGGATAACCATTTTTAGACGTATTAACAAATTTACGATGTGCGTCTGGATAATTGATGATCAATAGAAATGGCTTCTGGGCTTGAATAGCATTTTCCATTACCGTTCGGCCCTGTTTCGCATACTCCTGAATGCTTACCGTTTTGCTAAAATTGGCATTTGGCAAAGCCCGGTAGTCGACAAAGTCTTCCACCAGCCGTTCCGGATTCACATGTGTTTTTCCAAGAAATCCAGTGTAGTATCCCGCCTCCTTAAAATAGGCGGGCATGGTCTTAAAATCCTTGTACATTGCGAACTTATGGGTCGCTAATCCAATGTGCCCAGTTTGTCGGGTGTAGAGCCCCGTTAGAAATACAGATCGCGATGGCGAACAAACTGAGTACGGCACGTAGGCTCGGGTATAACGAACGCCTGTCGCCGCTAACTGATCTAATTGCGGTGTATGAACACGCGTCTCCCCGTAGCAACCAAGCTGCTCGCTGTTGTCTTCCGAGACAATAAACAGAACGTTGGGTTTACGCTGCGCTTCAACGAGACCCGCTGGGAAGACCGCTAACAAAACAATTGAAAACACCCTCGCCACCGCAGGCCCGATCAGAATCACGCGATCTTTGAGTAATAATTCAATCATCGCAACTTCAACCTTTTTGATGAGATCAATTTCAGCTGGAAGGCCATTAAAGATCGCCTTGACCATTCCTTCGCATGAAACCGAATTGTATTTAATTCCGACGGCGTTTAAATAGTTTCTCTATTTCTAAACAAACATACAATCGGCGGAATCCAGGCCTTTGGCAATGTAAAGCTGTAGTCCCGAATCGACCTAAATTTTTAAGTTTAAATCGAAGTCCTGACCACCACCTCTCTATTGGCAAAATGTAAAGACCACCTCATCTTACTCAAACACTGAAGCTTCCACAAAGATAACGCCTCTAAGGTAACACTTCCAATAGGCTTCGTGAATTAAACAGCGCACCAAAGAATTTTGACAGACGGTTTGGAAGCTGTTCTATTTTGTGTGCTTGTTGAGGCTGGAATGCCGATGTCATAGCCCCAGCAAAAAGGGAATAGAGCTCCGACAACTTTATCCCCGACAAGTTCGTCGCTTTGCTCCATTGGAGAAATATTGTGCTTGCAGTTCTTCGCCACCTATTCTTCTGGTTCCTATGCCTATTGGTCTGCCAAGCATCTGGCATGATACAGCGGCCGAACGTGATTGTGATTTATGCTGACGATCAAGGGTCAGTCGATGCGAACTGCTACGGCTCGACAGACTTGGTCACACCTGCCATCGACAGCCTCGCAGACCAGGGTGTGCGTTTCACTCAATTTTACTCACCTGCTTCTGTTTGTTCTGCAAGCCGCGCTGGAATGCTTACTGGCCGATACCCTTGGCTCGCCGGATATGAAGGAAATGCCGGCGGCCCCCCTCGCGAAGACATTGAAAACCTTGAGGATCTCGACGGCGAGCCAGGAGTTTTTGCTAAACAAACAACGATGGCAGAGATGTTTAAATCCGCAGGATATGCCACCGGTCACATTGGTAAATGGCACCTCGGCGTGAATCCCGGAAGTAAGCCATTAGACCAAGGTTTCGATTATTCTTTTGGCCACATGGGAGGCTGCGTCGACAATTTCACACATTTCTTTTATTGGAATGGGCCCAACCGACACGATCTCTGGGAAAACAACACACGAATAAGGCTACCAGGCAAGTACTTTCCAGATCTCATGGTTGACAGGGCAACGCGATTTATCAAGCAAAAGCGAGATGAGCCATTTTTCATATATTTCGCTTTCAACCTTCCTCATTATCCGTACCAGGGAGACCAGCACTGGATTGACCACTACAAAGATCTGCCTTACCCTCGAAACTTGTACGCAGCGTTTTTATCCACTCTCGACGCGCGTCTGGAAAAACTTCTGAAAGTTCTCGACGACGAAGGTATTCGTGATAATACAATCGTCATCTATCAGTCTGACAACGGACATTCCACCGAAGTTCGTGCACACGGCGGTGGCGGTAGTTCCGGTCCGTATCGGGGTGCAAAATTCAGCCTATTCGAAGGTGGGATTCGCCTTCCTGCGGTAATTTCATGGCCCGGGCATCTGCCACAAGGCGTCGTTCGAAACCAAATGGCACATGGGTGCGATTGGCTGCCTACCGTAGCCGAACTCTGCCAAGTCAATCTACCTAAAACGCCGATCAACGGCAAAAGCTTATTGCCGATCATTCGCTCAGCCGATGCCCCATCGCCACACGAAACGCTGCACTGGCAGATGGGAAAAAACCGCTGGGCGGTACGGAACGGCAATTGGAAATTAACGAGTGAAAATGGTTTGTTTTTGGCAAACATTCAGGATGACCCGGGAGAAAAAATTGACCTATCCCAAAAGAACCCTGAGATCGTTAACAAACTTAAAACAATGAGAGAGGCCATTAAATAATTAGTGCCACCGCACCTCACATTCCCATAATCCTGCAAGCGATCTTAATTATGCAGAAGTAGTCACTCCTGAGTAATAATTAGGAAGCCGCATCCTAACGTTTCCGCATTAACCAACCCTCGAATACTGGTTTTAGCGTTCTCACCTTTGGTAGAAATTCCCTGATGCTGACACAGGCATCCAATGCCAAACAACCAAATTCCGACTTTTAACCAAATATTAGGACTGACCTTTCGAATTACCAATAAAGCCAATCCAATCTCCCACTTCGCAACCAATATTAGCATTACTTTGGAGTTGCCATGAAAAGCGTGCTTTATCTTTTATGCCTTGGCCTGTTACTGTCTCTTTTGGGATGCGACAAACAGGTAGATATCCCTCTTCCGCCAACCGATTCTGATTTTATTAAAAGTACGCCTAATTTACTCACCGCGCGGCTTCTAAGTATCGATTTCAAGGTCCACGGGACTAGCGACGGAGTCACCAATGAAACGGATATCCACGCAAATTTTGTTAATCCAGAGGAATCGAAACACATCATCGTCCTTAACCTAGGGGACGACCAGACAATCGAGCTTAATGCCGTCAATGAAACCGTCGTTGATCTTACCTATTTAGGACAAAAATTTGGCTATCTTAGTGTTGGCGATCAAGTGGTCATTGATGAGGAGGGGAATATCAAAGTCAATGGAGACGTGCGTGAGGAAGCTCCCGGGTTCGAACCGAAAAATTAAGGCAGAACATTCATCGCCACCCCGTAGCATGGGCATTAATAGGATTTCTAGTTCATATGATTGAATTATCTGTTTGTATTTTCTTCTTTCAGGGTCGAAGCCGAAATGCTTTAAGCAATGCGACGACTGCACTATGAATCTAATTGATGAACTTGGAAAGTTTGACGGCAAACGCACCGCCCCCTTAGATAAGATCGCTCAACGAATCCTCCATCGCAAAGGAATCGTGAATGAATTGATTGCGTTTGCGCAAAGCAACGACATCAAAATCCAATCTGCGGCTACTTGGTTACTGAAGAACCTCAATGAACAAAGAAACTTGTTCTCTGAAGCGCAAACAGTCGATTTGATTGATCTATTGAGCAACCTGAATCACTGGGATGCCAAATTGCACGTGCTTCAAATCTTGCCCAGTCTGACAATACCATCGCAGCACTTTGATCCACTGCAACGTAATCTAAAAGCGAACACTCAGAGCGAAAACAAGTTGTTGCGCGCCTGGAGCTTTAATGGACTCGCGGTACTGGCCGATCAGCGCAGCACCTCGCGATCCGAGGTTAACCGCATCCTCAGCGGCGCACAAAACGACCCAGCTGCCTCCGTAAGAGCTAGAATTCGTCAAATATCAAAATCTCTAGATTGGATAATCCTGACCAATTAAACAATTCTTTTAAACCAACAGTCGCTGCACTTCCTAAAACCACGCGAACAAGCTTGAAGTTACGCA
>JAAEMV010000901.1 GCA_024225195.1 Planctomycetaceae bacterium
AAAATTTCTAAGGCGTCAGCATAATCGTTCAGTACCTCGCCAGCTTGGTCTTTGGTGAAGTTTGTTTCTGTCAATCGTTCAAGTATTTGCTCGCTGACAAGTTCAAATGGATCAAGGTAGCTATCATCGATTACGATATTGAGCGTCGGGGGAAGGCCAAGACTTTGTATATAGTTATCGACACTAGTCTGGTAGCCCACCCTGGCCGCCAATAGTCCATTTATCCGTTGGTAGAGCGTTGTTTCCGATTGTTTAAGTTGAGTGAGTTCAGTTTGCCCTTGTGCGTAAAGTTCTTTAAAGCGTGCTACAACGGCTTTTTGTTGGTCGAGATTAAATTCTGTGTTTCTAATGGTTTGTTGTTGCTGAAGAAGACCAATGTATCCACCGATGCTAATCCTTCCCCCTCCAGCGTTCAATGATCCACCGAATCGGTTAAGTCCAGCGTTGAGCGCAGTGCCAAACGCAATGTTGAGATAGAATGCCCGTCGAAAACGAGCGAACTGGCGGACGTTGGCCAGCAGGGTCCGTTCGGATTGCGTAAGGGCTTCCATCACCCGTGCGCGACCCGCACCCCGAAGTAATGGTTGAATTATCGAAAAGTCGAGTAGTGTAGAGGCAGCCTGGCTGTCGCTTCCGCCAAAGTTAAATAAGATCGTATTGGCAAGTCCGACGGCAAAGTTGGTGCCTGTGATGCCAAGTTTATTGAGGTTCAGGTCACCGCTTCGGTCAAGTGAAGTATTTCCTTCGGTCAATGTTCCGAAAGAATCAACGCCCCAGAGAAGTTGGGAGTCGAACCCGAATCGGTCGAGGCTGACATCGAGCGCAGAGAGATAAAGAGTTTCTCGCGCCGCTTGGTATTCGGTGGAATGCAGAAGCGCTAATTCGAAAGCAGCGTCGAGCGTAAGGACGAGTTCTCCTTTTTCGTTGGGCTCCAAGTATTTCTGCCACTCGGCGTTGGCGACATAATTCGTATCACCATTGGCATTCCAACGCGGATAGCCTTCTTTGCCATCGACGTAATGCATCAATTGGTGGGAGGTCGCGTCGTCGGGCGGAATTGGGGGATGGTCGGCGGAAAACGGGTCGAACATCCGCGAAGCAGGATTGATTGCGATTGAGCCGGTGGCTGAGTCCCATCTTGGATCGACCGCTTTCTCAAGAATCAGGCGTTGGGCTTCTGCGTCGGCCTGCCGGCGGTAGTAGCCGCGATGGCAGCCAACAGCTACCAATAAATTGAGAAAGATGACGCCTATGAGGATTCGATTAATCGGGGCCATTGTCACAAAACTCTCCTGAAAAAGCGGGCAAACCGCACGGGATTCGGGTTTGCCAGCGTGCTTACTGAGCAAATCGGATTCAAAACGCAACGGATTTTTGGTTGAGTCTGAATATGCCGATTTTTCCGTATTTACTTATTCTCGGGGATATGCCGTATCTGACTTGAGCGTTTGTTCCGTTAATAACGATCAATTGCGTCTCAGGGACTAAACCGGAGAAGACCGCCCGAAAGCGACGATAGCAAAACTTGACGGGCTATTTTGCCCAATTTATGATGCAATTTGGGCTATTTCCGCGCTCTTAACGCGCTGGAGTAGAGAATGCACCTTATGCTTGAGTGGGGCAGCGAACCCGACCCCACTCGTCAATTAAATTTCAACGGCAAGACTGGTTAAAGTAAATGGGCATTAACGACTTCGCAATTCTCGCAGCCTTGGATCCCACAATGGCCTGGGGAATCATCGGATTTGGTTTTCTTCTGTTGATCGTTTTTGTTGTACTTGCTTCCAAGACTTGGAACTGGGTAGACATCACGTTCGTTGTTCTGATTTACTTCGTCAGTGTTTTTACCGTTATGCAGGCTACCGACGTCTTGGAAAAGCGTAACGCGGCGATGAACAAAGCTGAGAAAGCTGAGAAGGACGCCGAGACTTCCAAAGCCGCTGCGGAAATGCAGATTGCGGGTGATAGCAAGTCGGCAACGTACACCAAAGGTTCTTTACGTTATATCGACGGAGTTCTGTCTCGCGAGATGTTGGGGCGAGGACGAGTTTGGTCAGGCGGAACGGTTGCCAAAGAGGGAGACAATCGGAAATACACTTTCAAAGCTCCCCGGGCCGACGGTTATGAACCGCTGGTCGATGTGGTGCTCTACGTGTTCGCGGATGGTCAAAACGATGGAGAAAATTATTACATCGGTACCGTTCGTGTTGAGTCAGAAGACAATGCGTCTATCACGTTTTCTGAAGAGGCGGTCGTTTCCAATCAATTTAACGCCGCGAATTTAGGTTGGAAACTGTTCGAGAAAATGCCGCTTGATCGACGAGATATTTATAAGAATTACATTCTCAATAAAGCTGAAGAAGAGAACGCACCGGAAGCGATCAAGGGTCTTGCCGCGGCATTCGAAAACGAAAACATTGAATTGAACATCAGCGATTATCGAGATTTCTTAAGAGGTGAATTTCAAGTCTCCAAACAGTATTTCAATGAAGTTGAATTTGAAGAGTTGATCGATCGATATGCGTTTGATGGTTTGGAGTTAGGTGCCATCCAAAAGTGGATCGACGAGAACCCTCAGGGGCGTACCGATGTTTCGTTACAGCGTTTCACTCCTGATCCGCAAGAGACATTTATTAAGTATGAATTCAACGCAAACTCCAAAAAGAACGGCGGTTACGTTGTCGACGGAGTAGGTAGTTTGGAAACCGATGGATTATTCAATCGGAGTGGTTTTGCAATCGAGCAAAGCTTGAAGGCAGGGGAGGGCGGCTCGATCGGTTTCAGCAAAGGCGACACAATCCTCGTCGATCTTGATACCGACGAAAAAGGATTGAATGACGGTTTTGTTATTAAAGATGAAGAGGACGTCAAAGAGTTGGGCCGATTTTATATTCGCCAGAAACGAAACTACCCGTTTGAGTTCGCGCAATTAAAATTGCAAACTGAGCAACTGTCGGAATCAAAGCAGCAGTATGAAAAGAACATTGTTACTCAAGCTTTGTTAATAGACGAAGCGAGTAAGCACGAGCAAGAGCGGGCGAGGCTGATCGTTGAAAATGATGAGGACAAAGTTAATCTTACAAAGGATTACAAGGTCATCTCCACTTTGGCTCAAAATAAGACCAAAGAAGTCGCCAATCTCAAGCAGATGGTTAGTTCGCTTGAATCTAAAATTGCTGCGACCTATCAAGAACTTCGAAAACTAGCCGTTGCATTGTCGCGAGAGGCTTTTGCAAAGAAATAATTATCGGCTACAACGCCACGGTTGCTGGCGATGTGGAAGAAATTGACTAGCGTCCTTCGGGACGCTTTTTTTGTAGACATTTTGCGGCCCGGTTGGCATAGTGCGTTTTGGCCCCGAGGCGGTATCATGCTACAGCGGGTTGCTGTTAGTTCTGGGCGTCACAGGATTATTATCCCGGCATCATTGGCTCGCGCACGGTAGAAAAGTTCAAAGTCACAAGAGCGTTGGATAACCATGGGTTTTGAGAGTAGAGATTATAACCGAGATTATCAAGAACCACGGGGTGGAGTGCCGGGGTTTCAGTTTGGCCAA
>JAAEMV010000902.1 GCA_024225195.1 Planctomycetaceae bacterium
ACCGGCCTCGCGCTGCGACGGTTGCGGAGGCCGTTCAGTCACACAAAACGGAGATTGCAGATTACAACTTAACGTTGGATTCGCTAATCCTCCAATCGCAGGGGTGGGGCATGTTTGTGCAAGCTGTATTGCGGATTGGTGGTGGGTTGCTTGGGTTACTGCCTGCATTGGTGGGGGGAGTGTTCCATCTGGCTCCATTTGTTCTCGTGCGGTTCATCGCGTCTCTTGTTACGCCACCTGGACGCACCGCCATTTCACTTTACCGTTTGCTTGTGGGAATGCCGGTTTACCTAGCGTGGTATCTAGGCTGCTTTTGGTTGTTGTGGTGGATTAATTGGCTTTGGCCCTTCGGTGCGGTTGCTCTCGTGGCGCTACCTTTTTTAGGGGTGTTTGCCCTTAACTTCTGGCCCTTCATGGCGAAGGGTTTGCCGAATTTCTACGCACAAATTCTGATTCTGTTTAAAGGAACAAAACATAAGTCACTTCGCGAAAACCAAATGCGTTTGCGAAGGGAGCTCGTTGACTTGAAAACAGAGTTTATCAAACAAAGTTGAGGTATTGTGTCTGTATTAAATGCTTCTGTAGAGTCCGTTACCAATTGCCCGGGCTAAGTCTTACTCCGGCAGGCCAAATCGGTTGATTGTCTGTTGCGTTGAATAAACTGAACGTAGGTTGGTGAAATTTGTATTTGACGAAGCGATTTCGACCATCTGGTTTGACTTATTGTGATTTAGTTTTTAGTTTGAACCCTTCTAAGGATAAGTTTCATTCACTAATCAGTGGCAAAAATTCAAGGTGAAACAAGTGAAGCATTGGGCAATCAAACAACTTCTATTGGCATTTGTTATTGTGCCGACCTTTTGTTCCTTAGCGATAGCTGAGGTTCCGAAGCTTGAACGTCTGTTGATGAGTATGCCGACTGAAGTTCTGTCTGCAGATGATTTCGAAAACGACACAGTTGCCGACCGTTGGGGTTTTCGGGCGTTTTATACAGTTAAAAATGGTGCTTTAACGCGAACTTCGCATAAAGCGAGGGAGGTCTCAAGATCCTTTTTGAAAGATGTAGTGTTCCGTGACGCAATTATTCAGTTTGATTTCCGGTTTGAGGGTGCTGCGGAGATTCGACTCATGACTGGAGGCGGTGGCGGATACAACACGGTTACGCAAATATTTCCAAACTATTTTCAGGTGAACACGGCAAAACGAAAAGAGGAGTTCAATCCATCGTGCCAAGGCGAGTGTGCGTTTAGTTTTAAAAAGGGTGATTGGTATACCATGACGATCGAATTTGTGGGCGATGAGGTTGTCGCTCATGTAGACGGTGAGCACTTCGTTGTAGGTCGGCATCCAATCATTGATACCGAACGAACCTATCTTGCATTTCAGGTTTCAGGTGGGATGGCTTCGTTTGACAATTTTTCACTTCGGGAGGCTAAGGCTGAACCAAATTGGATTGCGAAACGCGCAAAATACCTCGCTGAGCAAAACAGCAGAGGCCCTGCGTTTACTCGGAATGCCAAAGAGGAATACGATTTGATCTATTTGAATCTCAAAGACCGTCTTCAACGCAATGATTCAAAGTATCGGCAACTGGTCAACCAAGTTGCTGAGCTTGAAAAAAAGATGAAAAGTGAGTTTTCAGCTGCAAACCAAACGCACAAAGAATTGAGTAAGAGTGTGTCGGTAACAAAAAAGGAATTAAAGAAAACTAATCCCCGTTTTAAGAAACTGGAACATGATCTTAATCAATCGCGAAAAGTAATAAGGGATTATGTTCACTCTTTGTTTCCGGAGCTCGATGATCTTCCAAAGCAGACTTATTATTGGAAGTATGAGAAGTGTCTAGCCGAGCTTGCGAACGATCCGGATTTAGTAAAATACGTCAGCGAATCGCTGAGATTAGAAAATACCCTTCACGAGTCCTTTCCTGCTGCCTTTCAAGACATTGATGAACTGGTAGATCGCAGAAAGCTTGTTCAAACACGCTTGAAATCAGACGATGATTATCGCGCTCTTAAGAAGCAGATTGCGGAAGCAAAGCGTGCTGTAGATGCCTATCTATTTCAGGCAGAACCAAAGCTTTCAGAATTATCTGACGCTCGAATGGAATTAATCAAATCGGGGAATTAGGTTTTCGACCTCACACGGCACCGGAATCTAGCTAAATACGATTATCACACCAGTGGTGTTTTTGTTGGGGCCGTTACTGGATTGAGTACGATTTTCGAACAAACGTTCCCTATCTGATTTTCATAATGATGTCCTCAGGTTTGTTCTCGTCTTTGCTTGATATTGGCTGTCTACCAGTGCGAATGCACCTGCAAAGGAGATAGCTGCTAATGGTCACGCTTCACGCAGATTAAAATCTGGTATAATTTCGCTCTGTCGCGGTGAGTCGGTTGTCATCATTTTTGGTGGAAACCAATTCACTGATGTTTAAAAACAAGGGAAACCGTCAGTCTAAGATATGAGAAATTTGTCCATGTATCGCCTGCTTTTTTGTTCAATTATGTTGTTTCTGTTCTCAATTGAGATGGTTGGGAATGACGGTAATCGCATTGCGGCTGAGGAGCGTGAGTCTATTCAGCGCCCAAACATTGTTTTTCTATTTTCCGACGACCACGCTGTTAATGCAATTTCGGCTTATGGCGGACCTTTGAAAGATGTTGCTCCGACTCCAAATATTGATCGTATTGCTCGACAAGGCGCGGTGTTTTTGAACTCTTTTTGTGCGAATTCTATTTGTGGTCCGTCGAGGGCAACCATCCTTTCCGGCAAGCACAGTCACGCCAATGGGTTTATGCGAAATGGCAATAAGTTCAATCCGAACCAGTGGACGTTTGCAAAGGAACTTCAAGCGAGTGGTTATGCGACGGCAGTGATTGGAAAGTGGCATCTCAGTTCCGATCCCGTCGGTTTTGATTACTGGGAAGTACTCCCTGGTCAGGGCAATTATTACAATCCAGTTTTTCTACAAATGGATGGCTCAAAGAAAAAGGTTGATGGCTACGTCACAGATATTACAACGGAGAAGGCTATTGAATGGCTTGACGGCCGCGATAAAACAAAACCGTTTATGTTGATGTGCCAACACAAAGCGCCTCACCGAACCTTTTCGCCTGCGCTACGTCATCTGGGCTCTTTTGATGACATCATTATTCCAGAGCCGGATACGCTGTTTGATGATTATCAAAACCGAAGCCGAACTTTAGCCGGTAACGAGATGGAGATCGATCGCCACTTTGATTGGGCGTACGATGCAAAGGTTCGGAAGGATGAACGCGGTGATGTGAAGCTTCCCGCACCGGATCGCTACGGGACTCCGGAATATAATCGAATGAGTGCCAGTCAGCGAAAAGTTTGGGATGAGTATTACGGACCACTCAATCAAGAGTTTCTGTCAGAATACGCAGGGGGGAAGATTCAAGGGAAGGAGCTTGTTCGTTGGAAATACCGGCGTTACATGCGAAATTATCTGAGCACAGTAAAAGCGGTAGATGAAAATGTAGGGCGGGTTCTTGATTATCTAGAGCAAAACAATCTTGCCGATAACACAGTTGTCATCTATTCGTCGGATCAAGGATTTTATCTCGGCGAGCATGGATGGTATGACAAGCGTTGGATGTTTGAGGAATCCTTCCGCATGCCTTTCGTCATTCGTTGGCCGGGCAAAATACCGGCTGGAACGCAAGCGGAAGAATTGATTCAAAATATCGATTATGCCCCGACATTTTTAGAAATGGCCGGTTTAACTCCCTCCGAGAGTTTGCATGGAAAATCGCTACTTCCCTTGTTCGCAGGAGAAAGTGATTGGCGAAAGTCCCTCTACTACGCCTATTATGAACTCGGTGAACACGCGGTACCACAGCATTTTGGTGTCCGTACGGATCGGCATAAATTAATTTATTTTCCGATTAGTGCTGAGTGGAATCTATTTGACCTAGAAAGCGATCCGAACGAGATGAAAAGTCTCCACGCCGATCCTGGCTACGAATCAAAACTAAAAGAACTGAAATTTGAACTCGAGCGGTTGCGAACCAAATTTAAGGCTCCGCCCTACCCTCTCCCGAAAAATCAGCCCTAAACAAGTTTGGGTATTGCCGGCGAGCGGTCGGGACACCATTAGAAAAATGGAATGATCGCTGACAACAGGCCTCAGTTTTATATTTAATCGAATTAGGCTTAAAGCCTTATAGAGTCAGAGTCGTGACAAGCCCTGAATCGGTAGAAGCTGATTAGCGTAGAAATTTTGAATTATTTTGAGTTTCTTTAACAAGCTATTGATGTAATTTTCGAATCACGTAGCTGCGGTTAGAAAGCTTGTTTTTTTATTTCACGAGTGATTACTAACAGGTGATAAAAACGTTTTAGCGTTCGTTATTTTTAAGTAAACTCCTTTTGTTGGCGTTCGCAGAGCGTGTTCAATAGGTTCGCAATCGGAAACTATGATGATTGAATTAACCTGCAAAGAATGTAAAAGCGTCCTAAAAGTTGATTCCGTCCACGCTGGCTTGAAGGCGCGGTGCCCGCAATGTCAGTGTTTAAATTTAATCCCGAGTGCCGATGACGGTTTTGGTATGGAGGGTGGTTTAGGTTCTAACGCGATATCTGATGATTTATCGGAAGGCCATGCAGATGGCGTTTTTGATTCGATAGAAGAGAACGAGGCCGAAAATCCATATCGTGCCGTACCTGCGAATCCTTACAATAGGCCATCGCCCTCCCGAGGAGGTTCCTCTCAGACGGGCCTGATCTTTGGAATCACCAGCCTCGCTCTTACTTTTTTCGGCAGTTTCTTGTGTTGTTTGTCTCCAATGTTGGGGATGGTGTTGGGCATAGTTGGTTTAATTGTTTCACTGAACTCCAACTCGGAATATAGAACCTTGGCGATCGTCCTTAATTCAATTTCAATCGCTTCGATTTTGTTATATATGCTTGGGATTGTCGGATTTATTTTTCTCTCCGTCGGCGGAATTGGAATTTAGTGGTCAGCGGCCTGAAATTGGTAGCGTCTTAATCCGAAAACCAAAGATCGTTATCAATTTTGCTTCCTGGCCGGGCTGCCCGATTTGCCCAATCATTTGATTAATTAAAATAGTTTCAAAATGTTCCACATTGGCCCATCATTTTACGGGTTGGTATATGGATGTTCATTTAGATAAGAAGACAGGTTTAGACCAACTCTGGCCCCACTCGTGTGTTGCCCAGTTGTCTTTCGTAAATTTAGAGCGAACAATAAATTCGTCCCGCTTTGTACCGGGACGATCAATTAATTCAACGTAAAGGAATCCATGACGCAAGCCGATCGGATTATCTGCATCGCGGGGATTGGTTTTCGCGGCACCTGAATCGTCGGGATTGAAAACGTCGATTCCGTTCTCAACTGATGGGCCAAAATCTGTTTTATTCCACTGGATCCGGCTGGGAGGCGAGCCATGGGTATGCCCGTGAAATAACGCAATCACGTTGTAATCTTGGATCGTTTCCCAAAAAAGTTTTAGATCTTGAGGCGGCCAATCGTACGCTGGGCCGTTGGGGTGTAGGTGAAAGCTCAAGATGACGGGGCGGCCCGAGTCGCCCACCTGGTCCTTTAAATCAGAAATCAGGAATTCAAGGCTGCCCATCGGTGCATAGTGGAATTGATCGCGCCGACGGTCTCCCTCTCCAACGAACATACCTAAATTTACAAGATGGAGCGGTCCCCAGTCCCAACTGTAATGTAATCCGTTTTTAGAAAGGTTAGTAACGCCTGGCCGCGTTCGATTTCGTTTGACAATATCTTCTACGATAAAAGTATCGCCCTGAGGACCATCGTGATTCCCATGGACCTCATAGACTGGAAGCGGGATTTTTCCGTCTTTACCGCTCAACCCATAATCTTTTTGGTACCGCAGCCACTCAAATTTTTGCATGGCAGGGTAATTGCCACCCGACTTATCAGCGCTGTCAACTAAGTCTCCTGTGACGAGAATTCCACGTAAATTACTGCTGACCTTGCCTCCGCCCATTTTCTTGGGAATTGCTTGCCCGGGTAATTTTTTAATTAGCTCAACAAATCTAGAATTCGCTTCCTCCGAGTAGGGATCCAACTTTGTCGGATTATCAGATTTTTCCGCAAGGTATTGCGGATCACCGGTGACAAGAAACGCTTGAGTTTTCTGAATATTGCGGGGCTTCAGAGTAAATTCATCGGCGACGGTTTGATCTAAACGAATGCATTTCCCTGTAAGAAGTTCAGCCTCAAACGTAAGCTTAAATACGTGACTGGCGGAATCGGACATGCCGGGAGGTTGGAGATACCAGCGATCTACCTTGGGTGTTCGTTGGCCAACGCCTAATCCACCTTCTCCGATATAGACGACCCCCGTTGAATCTTGGACATTTCCTCGAATAGGAAGCGTTCTCTTAATATTGTGTCCGTCAGCCTCGCAAACTAAGTCGACATTATATTTTTCAAACGCCGGTACCCAACTCTGAAGTGCAGATCCCGGTGCCTTCACTGCTGGATAAGCTGGGCGATGATACTGTGAAAGCAGCCAGCGTTTTTTGGGACGGGACTTTTTTAGCTCTTGGTTCAACCATTTAGCCTGGTCACCAGCTGTACTTATTTCGGTATTAAGGGTGACGAACCGCACAGTGGGATTGAGGTTGAGTGCATAATAATTCTTGTCTTTTTCTTTGAACCCAAATACCTGATTGAATATTTCGCTTTTGTCATGATTACCGCGAGCGGGAATGACAGGGAGCATTCGTCCGTCCTGTCCGATGGTCATTTCATGATCATCCATCCATTTTGACCACTGCGAGAGATTCGAACCGTCGGCGACATAATCACCTCCGTGTGCTAGGGCGATAATGTCATTTGCTAAATTTTCATCCTCGAACGAAGTTTTGACCAACCCGGCAATCATCAAATTCATCTTTTGACGAGTGGTTTGATCGGAGCGGGAGTCTCCTCCATGCAAAAGGCTGAACGGACGGTCGATTGCTGAAGCGGTGATGAAATAATAGGTCCCGGATGTCTTATCATCTTGTGTGACTTGAAACTCATAAGCAGTGTCGGGAGCTAAGCCAACGATGTACCCATGGTGATAATGCAGTTCGGTTTTTTCAGATAGAAAACGGCCTTGAACTGCTGGAGTGATTGAAAAATTGTCATTGGAATCTTTGACGCGAAATCGCACAAAGGACTTGTCGGTTGGCTTTAAAGTGGACCACGAGATAATGGCCGCGGTTGCCGGGTTGGATGTCCAACTGAGACGCAAGTGTTTAGGAACAAACGGGTTTTGATATTCAGTGGAATTGGCGACCGAGTCGGCGACGGGGATAAACCAAATGGTTATGACAATAAGGAATAGTCGAGAGAGTAAATGGGTCATGCAGCTATCATTGTTGAGGTTTAAGTGAATTGATCTGAGCGATATTTTATCGTATTTCCCGAACGAAGATTCATTCGGAATAGAAAAAACAGAGTAAGTGGTGCCCCTGCGTTGGCAGCACGGATAAATACTTCGGGCCACGCTTCCATTCCGCCAGCCGTAATTCGGCTAAAAGCTGTCAACAAGCCCCAGGCTGCCATATAGAGTGCGATCCACTGCCATCTAAATACAAGGAGGAGGATAGCCAAGCCGACGTCGAGCCATCCAATCACGCCAAGAAGCCGTTCGGCGGTTTGCTGTTCCGTTACTAACGGGAGACCAAATGGTTGGGAAAGCAAAAGGTAATCTAAAAATGGGGCATAGAGCTCGATTGCTTTATAGCCATGTAGCGCGAACGTGGTGGAGGTGGCGACCAACAGGACAATTGTTCCGACAACACGACAGAGACTGCCAGTGCCTATTTTTCTGCCCAATAGGAGAACAACCAATACTGCAGGCGTGGCTATGCGAACCGCCTCTTCGAGGAGAGTGAACTTTGCGAATAAATCACCGCGTATGGTTTGCGCAATTCCCATACTCAGAGTCCAAGCAGCGACAAAGGCAAGTGCGACAAAATCGATTGCCAAAATCAATTTCGCTGGTTTCTCGCTTTGCGATAATTTTGGAAGATCGGCGAATACACCATTAAAGAGAATGGTTGCGCCAGCAATCAGGCATCCATACACGCCGAAGTCATCGATAAATTGGGCTGTTAGTTCTGACAACCCATATTCAAAAAATAGCAGACCATAGATTGAACTTTCTGTTTCGAAACTACCGAACAGGTAACGACCTGAAATTCCAACGCATTGAGCAGCGATGGTAAGACGCAGACACCAAATGGCAGTTTGGAAATATGAGTTGATGGGAAAGCGGTCGTTGGCCAAGCTTGCACTAGTGTTGATGGTGATTGATACGAGAGGAGTCGGCGTCCATTGTATCAGGCATCGGCGTTGGGGAAACAAAATTAGGGTGAGGTTTTTAAATCGGATTCCAAAAAATTTATTTTTTGTTCGTTCGACGGCGACTGTGGGTAAGGACTAGATC
>JAAEMV010000903.1 GCA_024225195.1 Planctomycetaceae bacterium
CAATCGAAGCAGCCATGATTGGGTCAAAACTGGTTAACTGAAGCGGTCTGTAAAACAGAATGACAACGCTGAGCACAACGGATGCGACAATCGCGAGTAACCAAAACTCTTCATCCGGGACGGAGAGCACGCTGCCGACAATGTAGTGGTAAATGTCGACTTTGATATGTTGACCAATGGAGCGAATGGAAATGGCAAACGCACCAATAGCAAAAATACCGGTATACATGATTCCGATCGCAGTATCTTGTTTTACGCGCGAGAATCGAGTCACGAGGCCAACCATCGCAACGGTGGCGACGCCGGCAAGAATGGCTCCCACCAGCATGGCGCCTAAGTGTGGATCCTGTTGGCCGAATAGAATTTTGATGATGAGGTAACCGGCAATTACACCTGCGAGCATCGAGTGAGCGATTGCGTCGGCAAGAAATGACATCTTTCTTAAAATTATAAAGCAACCGATGACGCTACAGACGATAGCGACAAGCGTACCAACGATCAGAGGGCGGATCATGTGGCCATAGTCAAGTTGCAATTCTTCGAGCCAGTTCAAGTCATTGGTCCGCTTAAATAGTGGTTGTAAAAAAGGGTGTCGTGAGCGTTGCGAAACCGCACGCCTATGACGAAGTTGTAATTGTGTTAATCGGTCGTTGAGAGCTCAGCGAAAATTTTCATGTTGCCTTCGTAAACATCGGCGAGTAATTTTGGTTGGAGCACTTGCTGAGGACTGCCAAAACCAAAGAGTCGTTGTTTCAGTAGGATGATTTGGTCGAAGTATTCGGCTGCAGTTGAAAGGTCGTGGTGGACGACAATAACGGTTTTTCCCTGCTGTTTCGTGGCTTGTAAGACGTCGAGGATGGCTCGCTCGGTGGCTGCATCAACTCCCGCGAACGGTTCGTCCAGTAGGAGAATGTCTGCGTTTTGCGTTAACGCACGCGCCATAAATACACGCTGTTGCTGTCCGCCCGAAAGTTGGCCTATTTGCCGCCGCGAAAATTCACTCATACGGACTTTTTCCAAGGCCGCATCGGCCAACTGGTAGTCCTCTTTTTTTAGATCTCTCCACCAGCGACGTTTGCCATATCGCCCCATGACCGCAACCTCGCGAACTGTGATTGGGAAATCCCAGTCAACCGAACCACGCTGCGGAACGTAGGCGATTTTCCCTTTCACGTTAGCGACGTTTTCCCCAAATATTTTTACCGAGCCGACATCCGGTTTTATGAAACCAAGAATCGATTTGATCAGCGTCGATTTCCCCGAGCCGTTGGGCCCGATGACTCCCACCAGTTTTCCCGGTTCAACGGTGACCGAGATGTCTAACAATGCGGGAACGGGGCCGTAACTCACTGTCAATTGGCTGACTTCAATGGCTGCCGTTTGGGCTGTGCGGTTTTGATTGGTTGGTGTCTTAGTCAAGTCAGCATTGCCTCGTTTTTGAGGGGATTCTGTCGCAAAGTTTCAGTGTCGAATTCTCAGTGTTGGTGAGGGGGCGAGTCAGTTTTTTCGGAGTTGAAAACAAGGGGGCCTGTGATCGATGTCAAACCTGATTCGCTGGCGAACATTTTAGATGCCAGCGGGGTATCGCCGCGAAAGACTGTGACCTTTAGCACGCCTAGCGTTTCAAAAAATTCATCCATCGTGGCGGTAATGAGAAATTCATTTTCACCTTCTTCGACACCCTGAATTGGTCCAATCAGAATCCGTTCTTCAATTGGGACTTCGTCCTCGCGTATATAGATCTGATTCGGTCCAAATTGGACGGCGAGAGCAGGTTCCTCGAGGATTGGATCGGCGACACAGCGGAAGGTTCGTTCGATTTCGAGAGTGTACGTCCCTTTTGCTTCGGTTACCTCAATTGTGAGCGGCGGGCGGCGCACGCTATTGGAAAATGAGAGGTAGCTGTAAACTCCTCCAATTAGGAGGCTTGACAACAGGATAGCAAGAATAGGACGCATGACATGTTCCTGCTTATTTGAGGTGTTCAACGATTGTCAAAACATTTTCACGCATCATCCCGATGTAGGTCTCGCCCGCGGTCCCCTGCCCTCCCATCGCGTCAGAGTAAAGTTCGCCGCCGACGGTAATCCCTGTTTCGCGAGCGATGTCGTCAAGCAACTCGCGGTTAATCGTGGTTTCAACGAAAATACTTTTAACCCCAAGTTCGCGGATCTGCTCAACAATTTTCTGTTTCTGATCAATCGCTACACCGCTTAATTCACCGGTCGTCCAACCAACCGGGCTAATTGCTTGAAAGCCGTACGCTTTGCTGAAGTATCCAAAAGCATCGTGGTGAGTTACGAGAATCCGTCGAGCCTTCGGAATTGCGGTGACCTGTCGCGCGATCCATTGGTTGAGTGCTCGAATTTGAATAAGATACAGTTTCGACCGAGCCTTGTACTCAGCAGCATGGGATGGGTCAATCTTGCTGACAGCATCGACAATGTTGAGAACATAAATCGATGCGTTGCTGGTATCGAACCAAGCGTGAGGATCGTTCACTGTTTCGCCATTTGCATCTAGCATCAGCGGCTTAACGCCCTCGACACAAGTAACCAGTGGTTTGTTTGCGTTGGTCGCAAGCCGCTTCATCCATGAATGCCCTTCAAGATTCCACCCATTTTCCAAGCAGAGGTCCGCTCTCGCTACCGACAACGCATCGTCGTTTCCAACTTCATAGGTGTGAGGATCCTCGCCGGGGGCTAGAACGCAAATCACTTCCCAGCGGTCACCGACAATGTTTCTTGCGAAATCGGCGATTTGAGTCGTCGAGCAAACGAGGGTCAGCTTTTTTGACGAGTCCTCGTCCTGTCCCAGGGCTTCCGAGTTAACGCCGAACATCGAGGTGACCAGCAGAAGAAGGGTCATTTCGAAGCACTGAATTAATTTGAAGGGAGTATGTTTCATATGACCTAAGCTCGGGGTTGATATCCGGGGCTGTAAGAAATGTAGCATTGGCTACATTTCTGCTGTCAATCTTCGATCTTTCCCGAGACTTTGTCAAGTGCTTGGTTGATGGTGGCTGTTTGGCCACGGTTTTTTTCGCGTGAGAAGCGAGGGGCTTGTCGAGCTATCGCTGTGGGGAAAACGGATGCTGCGGCCTAGCGGGCTTGAGCGTTACTGAGATGTGGCCAAGCTGTTGGCTGAAATCGAAAGTAATGCCGAAAAAAATACGAGTGATGGTGAGCGGTGGGAATCACTTCAGTGAAGACTCTTTGACCAAGTCCAAGAGTCTGTGACTGAACCGCGGACGGATCCAAGAGGGATTGTCGATTGCTTTGGCAAAGAGAAATGCAAGCGAGTTAGGCTTAGAGTTGTAGCAGCGTTGAGTCGCTTAAGTACTCGATTTCGATCGAGATCAGTTCGTTGAGAACCTCACGAAAAGACGGCCTGTCTGTTGGTTCTTTGATAAGCATTTGTTTGACGAGGCTGTTTAGTTTAGCAGGGCATTCAGGTTGGAGGAAAATTAGATCTTCGGCGATAGACTCTCTGTGGTGATCTTTCACAGCCTCGATGGTTTGACCTTCGAATGGAGGTCTCAGAGCAATGGCATGGTAGATCAGCGATCCCAGTGCGTACACGTCGC
>JAAEMV010000904.1 GCA_024225195.1 Planctomycetaceae bacterium
GCCGGCCTACACAGCCGACAATGCCACGGTAGAAGATGAGGTTTTGTTTAACTTTCTTGTTCAGCACCAACTCATACCGAAGACAACGTTCCAGCAACTTGACAATACGATTGCGGAATCCAAATCGCAAATCCAGCAGATAAATCAGCGCACGCCTGCCCCCATGATGGCAGTCGGCATGGTCGATGGCTCGCCCGAAAATGAATTTGTATTCATACGCGGGAACCACAAGAACCTGGGGGACCTGGTGCCTAGGTCACCGATCACTGCATTGAACGACAACCAAACGTGGGACCAAAATCTCTCCGCGAGTGGTCGGCTTGAATTGGTCGGCAACCTCATCTCCGAAGCCAACCCGCTTACCCGTCGCGTAATCGTGAATCGCGTATGGCATCATCTGACGGGTCGTGGGCTCGTTTCGACCGTGGACAACTTTGGAGTTTTGGGAACTGCCCCTACGCATCCGGAATTACTTGATTACCTAGCGAGTGAATTTTCACAGCAAGGTTGGTCACTTAAAAAACTGATAAAACGAATCGCCCTCTCTCAGACGTATCGTATGAGCAGCTCGGATGACGGGCGAGCGACGGACATCGACCCGGAAAACAAATGGCTTCACCGGTTTCGCTTGCGGCGTTTGCAAGGCGAGGCGATTCGCGATTCGATGCTGGCGGTCTCTGGCGAACTGGAC
>JAAEMV010000905.1 GCA_024225195.1 Planctomycetaceae bacterium
CTCGATGAGTCGCCAGCACAAAAGGATAACCGCTGGCGAACACACAATGTCTTGCTGCCCGAGACAATCGCTGAGCCTCGTCAATCCCGTGGGGTCAAAAAGCTCAGCCGAGGACTAAACGCTGCGAAAAGGCGACTTACAAACGTTTGACAGGCATACATCTCAGCCGAACCGACGTGCTGTCGACGGCAGTAATGTTTCCGCGTTCGTTCTGATCGGAACGCAGGCAAGCTCCGATTGCTTTCACGCTTGCCCACGCAGTTTTACATTTCATTTCGCACCAAGGATCTTTCTTGGGATTCATCTGGCAAAGTGTTCGTTTCAATATTTTGAACCCACCGGGTTATGAGCGAGGACTCTCTAAAAACTCTCAGAATGCGCTCGAAACGAGTCTGAATCACTCAACTTAAACCCCTCGTTCGTAGTCCATTGCGACCGTGGGGTTTTTTCATGCTCCGGTAGAGAGTCCGTGCGACTTGTCGGCAATCCGCGCAAAGACTCAGGGCAGTTTTCCGCCATTGAAACTTCTCTGTTTCCTGCCACGGCGCGACATCGTTTCCACACGATTTGTCGTGTTGTACCCTACGGTTCCCCCAAACTCTCTGCTATCTCTGTCAGCGTGACTCGCGCGGGCGATCTTGGTTTCCTTTGGCTCAGCCATGTTGTCGAAGTACCCGCGTTTTGCCACGGCAGCCAATTGACTGCCGTCAGAGCTAAAACGCAACTCGCCGATTTCACCGAC